>JAJFUQ010000271.1 GCA_021372355.1 Nocardiaceae bacterium
GGGTCGTCGGCCATGTCCGCCATGAGTTCCCGCATCGAGGCGACCGTTCCACCGCTCAGCCCGCCCTTGATCGATGCGACGAGAGTGGCCGACTCGAGTTCGCCGGTCTGGTCGGCGAGCGACTTGCGGTAGATCTCGTAGACGTTCAAGTCCGACGGCACGGAGTCGTAGCCGCAGGCATTGACGATCTTCGCGCCCGAGTTGACCGCGACGTCGTGGTACTTGTCGATGCATTCCTTGATGAACTGCGGCTCGCCGGTGAGATCGGCGTAGTGCGTTCCCGCCTCCGCGCATGCCTTGACCAGCGGTAATCCGTACTTCGCGTACGGTCCGACCGTCGTGACGACGACCTTGGCGCGCTTGGCCAGCTCCTCGGGCGCGCTCGCGTCCACGACGATCACCTGCCATTCGCGTCCTGCGCCGGGGAGCGCGTCGCGCACGGCGGCGAGCTTGTCCGCGGAACGACCGGCGAGCGCGATGCGAGCGCCCGCAGGCGCCGATCGGGCGATGTAATCGGCGGTCAGACCGCCGACGAAGCCGGTGGCGCCGAAAAGGACGAGGTCGAATTCGCGTGCAGTCACTGTGGTCCTTCCAAAGACTTCAGCCATTGTTGATGCTGCTCGCCGAGCTTGGTTGCCGGCGGCTCACCGTAGATCCATTCCCGCGCGATGCGGTGCCAATTCCCGCTCACCCCAAGTTGGCCCAAGATTCCGAACGTGAAGAAGTCGGCGCGGCGGGAGAACAAGTGCTCAGGCGGCAGATTCTGATGCTTCATGCCCTGGAACTCCGAAGCCCGCGGGTCGATCGCCATGAGGAACGCGCCACCCGCTATTTCGGGCGTCACCTCGAGTTCTTGGTCGATGAGGTTCCACTCCGACGCACACATGACGTAGTCGAGGACCTCATCAGCGGTGACTGGTACCTCCGGGTCGAGGAACCCCCGCTTGTCGAGAAGTGCATACAGGTCGTCGGCGCGCCCTTCCGACGCAGCTCGGAGGCATTGGAGCTCGAATTCGACGTGTTCTTCGGACATTGCGTTGAACAGCCCGAAGTCGAGAAACGCGACGCGACCGTCCTTCGCGAGCAGCACGTTGCCCGGATGCGGATCGCCGCAGAACTCGTTGAACTGATAGAGCGAGCCGATGTAGAAGCGGTACATGATCTCGCCGACGCGGTTGCGTTCGGCCTGGTCGAGCTCGCAGATCTGCTCGAAATTCATGCCCTCGACGAACTCGGTGACGAGCACTCGCCGACCACTGAGCTCCGGGAAGCTGTCCGGCACGGTGATGAACGGGTGGTTCCGGAACGTGTCCGCGACCCGTCGCTGAGTCTGGGCTTCGCGATGGTAGTCGAGCTCGAGCTCCATGTTCGCCGCGAGCTCGTCGATGACGCCCGGCCCGATCAACGGGAACACCGACTGCACGAATCGGCGAAGCATCACGAGATTCTGCAGGTCGGCGCGTACCGCACGGTCGATGCCGGGGTACTGCACCTTCACCGCGACGTCTCGTCCGTCGGGCAGCGTCGCGCGATACACCTGGCCGATCGACGCGCTGCCGATCGCGGTCTCGTCGAACGTGGCAAAGGCCTGGTCGATCGGCATTCTCAGGTCGCGTTCGATGACCCGAACCATGCGGTCGAAGGGGACGGTCGGGGCGCTGTCGCGGAGTACGGAAAGTTTGCGCTGGAACGATTCGCGGTGATCGGGCGGGACGAGGTCCATGTCGAGAATCGACATCATCTGGCCGAGCTTCATCGCGACGCCCTTCATACCGCCGAGCACCGTGACGATCTGCTCCGCGGCTCGCATCGTCGACTCTTCGCTGAGCCGCTCCCGGACCTCCGCGGACCGCCCGAGCATGGACAGACGCGCTTTACTGCGGATCAAAACCTGACCGGCGGCCGCCGCGCCCAGTTTCGTCCCGCGGGCCAGACGCGAGGTGGGCACGAGATCTGACACGCTTCGATCATGCTGGATTCCGACGCTCATGGCAGCCATTCAAGTCGGGCTCCCCGGGATTGGCACAATGTGCGTGTGGAGCGGAGAGCGCAGACAGCGAGTCAGCAGCTGATGGACGAAGCCGATCGAGCGCTCGCCGAGAAGCGTCGTCAGTTGTTCCGAATGAAATTCTTGGCGACGGGCTTCCTGGGCGTCGCAACGGTCATCTATCTGCTGTGCACGTGGGCGGAATCAGACGGCGATGCGGCCGGCTGGGTGGGCTATCTGAAGGCTGCGTCCGAGGCTGGAATGGTCGGCGCGATGGCCGACTGGTTCGCGGTGACCGCGCTTTTCCGTCATCCGATGCGTATCCCGATTCCGCACACGGCGATCATCCCGAAGAAGAAAGACCAGCTCGGCGAGAGCCTGAGCTCCTTCGTCAGCCAGAACTTCCTGCACCCGGACGTGGTGGAGGAGAAGGTGCTGTCCGCGGAGATCCCGTTCCGCGTCGGACGCTGGATGGCGCAACCGGAAAACGCCGCTCGTGTGGCCAAGGAATCGTCGACGATGCTGCACGCACTCGTCGGAATCCTGCGCGACGAGGATGTTCAGCAGGTCATCGACGCGACGATTGTGCGGCGCCTGGCCGAGCCGAAGTGGGGTCCGCCGATCGGCAAGGTCCTCGCCGAGCTCATCGCCGAGAACCGCCAGGGGCCCATGCTCGATCTTCTGGCCGAACGCGCGCATCAGTGGGCGCTCGCGAGCCAGGAAACCCTGGACACGATCGTCATGCGCGATGCGCCGCAGTGGGCGCCCAAATGGGCGAACATCATGATCTCGGAGAAGATCTACCGCGAGCTCGTCGAATTCACCTGGAAGGTTCGCTCGAACCCGAACCACGAGGTCCGGCTCGCAGCCAATCGCTTCCTCAACGATTTCGCGCACGATCTGCAGTTTGACGAGACGACGATCCGCAAGGCCGAACGGATCAAAGCCGAAGTCATGGGCCGCGAAGAGATCACGGGTCTCGCGGAGGCGACGTGGCGGGTCGCCAAGCGCCTCATTCTCGATTCGGTCGAGGACGAGAACAGCACTCTTCGCCGCAAGGTCAAGGAGAACGTCGAGCATCTCGGCACGAAGCTGCGCGATGACGCGGTGCTGAACTCGAAGGTCAACCGCTGGCTCGTCGGGGGCGCGCGTTATATCGCAGGCAACTACGCTCGCGAAATCACGACAATCATCACCGACACCATTGCGCGGTGGGATGCCGAAGAGGCCTCGAAGAAGATAGAACTGCAGGTCGGAAGGGATCTTCAGTTCATTCGTATCAACGGAACCGTCGTCGGATCGCTCGCCGGGCTGGTGATCTACGCAATATCTCATCTGGTGTTCGGCTAGCGCTGAAACGGTCCGTGTACAGGACTTTTGCGCTTTCCGGTTAGCTAGATCACAATCCGGACACGCTAGCTGGGTGCTTGCAACTGCTAGCGGGTCGACCTAACCTCGGGGTCAGCACAATTCCCCTGGAAAGTGGAGCGAATGGACTTGAACATTGGTGCCGCCCAGAGCGGTGCCGACGTTTCGGCGGGCAATGATGCCCAGTCGAAAGAGGGTGGCCACTCGATTGGTGCCTTCATTCGATCCCAGCGCGAAGCCGCCCAGGTTTCCCTGCGCCAACTGGCGCAGATGGCAGGTGTAAGCAATCCGTACCTCAGCCAGATCGAGCGCGGTTTGCGGAAACCATCCGCCGAGGTGCTAGCGCAGATCGCCAGAGGCCTTCGACTTTCGTCCGAGGCCCTCTACGTACGAGCGGGGTATCTGGAACCGCACAACTACGGTCCGGTCCGGGACGCTCTTCTCGCCGACACGGCGATCACCGAGCGGCAACGCCAGGTGCTGCTGGATATCTATGAATCCTTCTGTCGCGAGAACCTCAAAGAGTCTTCTCTCGGGGAAATCCCTGCGGACTAGTTGAGATTCGATCGGCTCATCGGTTCGGGGCGCATCGCACAGCGTTGTCGGTGCCGTCGGCGCGGAATTACGAACTCACAAGGAGAAAAACAATGACTGAACCCCAGAAGGGCGCACAGAACGTGGTCAAGCCGCTTTACGCAACTGTTGGTGCCGGTGACGCTCTCGTCCAGGCCGTGACCGACCTCGTCGCCAAGGCGCGCAGCCGCGCAGCTTCGGTTTCCGACATCGACGTGAACGCTCGCGTCGAAGAGGCCAAGGAGCGCGCTGCCGCACTTCCGGCCGACATCCAGGAGCAGGTCCTCGCGCTGCGTGAGCGTCTCGCCGGCCTGCCGTCGTCGCTGCCGGAGGACATCGCCGAGCTGCGCGAGAAGTTCACCGTCGACCAGCTGCGTTCGATCGCCGAGACCTACCTCAAGCTGGCCACCGACATCTTCGCCGACCTCGTCGCGCGTGGTGAGGGTGCTGTCGAGCGCATCAAGACCCGCGGTGGCGTCGAGGAGCGTGTCGAGAAGGCTCGCGGTGCGGTCGAGGGTCAGGTCGAGAAGGCTCGCGGAGCCGTCGAAGGCCAGGTCGAGAAGGCTCGCGGTGCGGTCGAGGATGCTCGCGGTGCCGTCGAGGAGAACATCGCCAAGGCCACCGAGGCTGCCAAGACCCTGACCGCCAAGGTCAAGGAAGTTGCCACCAAGGCGTCGGAGAAGGCTGAGGAGGCCGCTGAGGCCGCCGCCGCTGACGTCCAGGAGGCTGCTGCCGAGGTCGTCGCCGAGGTCAAGGAAGCTGTCGAAGAGGTCAAGAAGGTTGCGAAGAAGGCTCCGGCCAAGCGCGCACCGCGTAAGACCGCTGCCAAGAAGGCTGCCGCTCCGGCCGCTGCAGAGGCTCCGGCTGCTGAGTAAGCATTCCGCTTACTGAACAAACTCAAATAACAACTGCCCCCGTGCTTTTGCATGGGGGCAGTTGCGCGTTTGGGAATCTCTTTATCATCGGGGGGTGACCCTCGTTGCCGTGAACAACATTCTGTTCGTGATCATGACCGCCCTGCAGATCTTCGGCATCGGGCTGACCGTCTACGCCATCGTTCACGCGATCCGCCAGCGGAGTGACGCCTTCACTGCGGTGGACAAGCTCACCAAGCCGATCTGGCTCGGAATCCTGCTCGTCTCGCTCCTGGTGATCCTCGCGATGGGCGTTCTGGGCCTGCTGGGATTCATCGCCATTATTGCCGTCGGAATCTACTTGGCCGACGTCAAACCGCGTGTCGACGACATTCAGCGAGGCGGTTCCCGCTGGTAGTGGCCCTGTCAACATTTGCGTAGCTAACACGTAGATTTTTTGGGCGCTAGCACTTGCAAGCACGTAAATTTGAGGTAACGTGACCGGCAACACAAAGGAGTGTTGATGACCACCTCACGCGCTGTTGCGTCAGTTGACTCCGACGACGACCTGCTCCTCGAGCCGACCGTCACGCCGGATGTCATCCCCGTCGTCACTTCTGATGGCGGCTCCCTCCGGGTCCATGCATACGGACCGGAAGATGGCGACCCCATCGTCTTCATTCACGGCTGGACTTGCCGTATCGAGTACTGGTACCCCCAGATCAACGCCTTTGCGAAGCGTCATCGCGTCATCGCGTACGACCACCGCGGCCACGGCGAGAGCAAGCTCGGCAGGGACCGCGTCTCGGTCGAGATGCTCGCAGACGACCTGCAGGCCGTCCTCGACGCCACCGTTCGCCCCGGTAAGAAGGCTCTTCTCGTCGGCCACAGCATGGGTGGCATGACGATCATGGAGTGGGCCAGCCGCTTCCCGGGCAACGTCAACCGCCTGGCCTCCGGCATCGTGCTCGCCAGCACCGGTGCCGACCGCATTCTCAAGGACACTGCGGCGCTGCCGATTCTCGGCAAGGTCAACGGCGTTCGCGGCGTGCTGACCAAGGCCGTCGTCGCCGCGCCCGTTCCGCTCCCGCCGCTCGGTGCAGTGAAGAAGATCTTCCAGTACCGGGCGCTGTCTCCGCGTGCGACCGATGCTCAGGTCGACTTCTGCTTCGACATCGTTGCGCGCTGCTCGCCGATCTCGCGCGCACGTTGGGGCCTGGCACTCGGCCGCGTCGACGTCACGCGCGGACTCGAGAACATGAATGTTCCCGTCACTGTCGTCGCCGGAACGTATGACCGCCTCACCCCGATGAGCCACTCGCACAAGCTGGTGGCACAACTCGAGGACGCGGGTGTTCCGGTCCGCCTGGCATCGTTCCCCGGCGTCGGCCACATGAGCAACGTCGAGGCCGCAACTGCCTTCAACGAAGAGGTCGCCCGACTTCGCGTCGCCGGCCGCCAGCAGAGCCGCTACGGCGCTGCCGCGGGTTAACACCCACACAGTCATCCGCCCGCTTCCCGAAGAGTTTCCGGGGAGCGGGCGGTTTTCATTTCTGGGGCGGGCTAGGTGAAGACCACCGTCTTGCGCCCGTGGACGAGAACGCGATCCTCGAGGTGCCAGCGCAGTCCGCGGGCGAGTACCAGCTTCTCCGCGTCACGGCCCTGGCGCACGATGTCGCGCACCGTGAACGAGTGATCGATGCGAATGACGTCCTGCTCGATGATCGGGCCGGCGTCGAGTTCGGCGGTCACGTAGTGGCACGTGGCTCCGATGAGCTTCACGCCGCGCGCATACGCCTGGTGGTAAGGGCGCGCGCCGACGAAGGACGGCAGGAAGCTGTGGTGGATGTTGATCGCGCGACCCGACCAGTGCCGGCACAGGTCCTCCGGCAGGACCTGCATGAAGCGGGCAAGCACGATCGCGTCCGGTAGGTAGGAGTCCGCGAGGTCCCGGACCTGTTCGAACGCCGGGCCGCGCTCGGCGGGGTTCGCGGGGAACGGCACGTGGTGAAACTTCACGCCGTGGGCCTCGGCAACCCCGCGAAGGTCCTCGTGGTTGCCGATGATGGCCTCGATCGTTGCGGGGAAGTCGCCCGCGGCTGCCCGGCCGAGAAGATCGTGGAGGCAGTGCGGCTCCTTGCTGACGAGCAGCACGATCCGTTTCCGTTCGGTGGTGTCGTGCACGGCCCACTCGACGTCCGGTCCGAGGGTTTGCGCAACCGGAGCGAACCGTTCGGCGAAGATCTCGGGGGTGCATTCCGGATCGGCCGGCAGGACCGCTTGCCGGGTGAAGAACCAGCCGCTGTCCTCGTCGGAGTGATAACCAGCTTCGTGGATCGAGCTGCCGTCTTCGGCGATGAACCGGGTGATCTCAGCGATGATGCCGGGGCGGTCGGGACATCCCAAAGTGAGGACAAGTCGACGTTTGGCCTCGGAGTTCACTGCTCTGGTCACCCCGAGAGATTAGCGGAGAAGGCTGTGAGCCGGCATGTGGTGTGCCGGCACGTAGGCTGACCGAGTGACAGCCGGAATGACGCGCGCCGCGGTTGCGGCCATGATCGATCACACGCTCCTCAAGCCGGAGGCGACACGCGACGATGTGCAGGCGCTCGTGGCCGAAGCCAAGGAACTCGGCGTCTACGCGATCTGCGTCTCGCCGTCGATGCTGCCAGTGACCGCGGATGGCCTCGTGGTGGCAACCGTCGCCGGATTCCCGTCTGGAAAGCATCACTCGTTGGTCAAAGCCGCTGAAGCGCGCTTGGCGGCTGAATGCGGGGCGACCGAGGTCGACATGGTGATCGACGTCGGAGCGGCGAAGGCGAACGACTTCAACGCGGTGCTTGCCGACGTGCTCGCGGTCTACGAGGCAATCAAGGGCCGCGCACTGCTGAAGGTCATCATCGAATCGGCGGCGCTCACCGACGAACAGATCGTCGGGGCGTGCGAGGCGGCCGTTCAGGCCGGCGCGGCCTTCGTCAAGACGTCGACCGGATTCCACCCCGCCGGTGGCGCCTCAGCGCATGCGGTGGCACTCATGGCGAAAACGGTGGCCGGCCGGGCGAAGGTCAAGGCGAGCGGCGGTATTCGAACCGCCGACGCCGCCCTGGAGATGATCGCCGCGGGCGCGGATCGGATCGGCTTGTCCAACAGCCGAGCCGTTCTCGACGGCATCTGACAGACGATCGGCCACGATTCTCCGCGCTTACCGCGGAGAATCGTGGCCGATCGAAAGCGCAGTGGCTAGCCGCAGCTGGTGACCTTCCGCGGAGCATCGGGGGACAGGGCGCCCGAGTCCGTCGGGGACGTGGTGCCCGGTGTGGTCGTCGTGGTGGTTGCCGGGGGCTGATCCGACGGCGTCCAGTTCTGACCCTCGAGCCCGAGAGTAAGGCCCTTGGAATCGAGCGCCACGGCCTTGGCTTTCAGGCCGAACGGCATGTTTCCGGCGCTGAGGTTCTCGTTGATCGTCGACAGGATGTTGTCGACCACGCTGTTGTCGATGCCCATACCGAAGAAGCTCGCGTCCACGGTCTGCAGCTTCAGCGCGTCATTCTCGACGAAGACTCGGACCGTTGCCGTCGCGATACCTCCCACGAACGAGATCTTGATGGTGCCGTCGTTGTTCGTCTCCAGCGATGAGATCAGCTGACCGAAGGACCGCTGTTGGAGGGTCTGCAGCATGCCCTCAGCGCTCCAGGTGACGACGGCCTTTGCGCTGTCCGTCGCGCCGCTATCGGTCTCGATGCCGTTGATCTTCGCGTCGATCGCCAGGCCGTTGACCGTTCCGGTGGTCGATTCCTTGCTCTCGATCGTGACGTAGTCGAGCTTGCCGGTCAGAAGTTGAAGCAGAACCGGCTTGGCGCTCAGCCCCACTTGTACGTCGCTGCCGACTTGGCTGAACGACGACGTGATGCATTCTTTGATCTTGTGCCGCATGTACACCTCGCCGCTGGCGACGCCCACCACGATGAGTGACGAGACGAGTGCGATCACCAAAATGATGATCCCGCGGCGGTTGAGGGACTTGCGCGGCGGCTCGGGCTGATAAGCGGGCTGGGGCGGAGGCGGGGGCGGAGGCTGGTAGACCACGGATCCGATTGTTCACGATGTACCTGAAGGTTGGCTGTCAATCTGGCAGAGCAACCCAGTCCCAGTTGATCGTGAGCACGCAATCGCGCATGCGACGGCGATACCGCTGCACCGGAATTCCCGTTTCGGCGAGGCGGTCCAAGGTGGCTCGCCAGCGCGCGCGGGGTCCGAACGTCGAGACCGGCGCGCAGGTCGCCCAGGCCCGGTCTGCGGCCTGGAGGAGATCATGAATTCGTTCGCCCGGGACGTTCCGATGGATCAGCGCCTTCGGCAGTCGCTCTGCGACATCCGAAGGGCGTTCGGTCGTGAAGGGGTCCCACGCTAGCGTGAGCGAGAGCGGACCGGTCTTGTCGAGGAGAACCCACGCACAACGCCGTCCGAGCTCGTCGCACGTTCCCTCGATGATGAGGCCGCCGGGAGCGAGCTGATTCTGCATCCGCCGCCACGCTGCCGGGACCGCATCCTCGGGATACTGACGCAGCACGTTGAACGCCCGGACGAGCACCGGATTCAGGCCGGCGAGTTCGAAACCGCCGCGCCGGAACGAGACTCCCGGCTCCGACTCGGCGATGCGCGCAGGGTCGATCTCCAGACCGACGACCCGCACATCGTGCTGAACCTTGCGGAGTCGATGTGCGAGCTCGAACGTCGTGAACGGCCGAGCGCCGTATCCGAGATCGACGACCAGGGGATCGGGAGCATCGTGCAGAACCTGGCGAACCAGTGGGTGATGGACAAGCCAGCGATCACTGCGACGCAGCCGGTTGATTCCGGTCGTGCCGCGAGTGATCGAACCGACCGGGGCTCCCGGTTTCACTCGGCCTAGACGACTGCCCGGCTGTTGGCGTCCAACCAGGTTCCGGTCGCGCCCCACTCCTTGTCGAGCAGTTCGAGCAGGTGGGTCAGCATGACGCGCTCGAGCTGACCGCCGACGATCGGAATATTGACCTGAGCCTCGAAGGTGACCCGCAGGACCGCGCCCCGGCCATCCGCTGCGACCGACGTGCGGGCGTTTAGGCTGCCCGGTCCACCCGGGATCGAGGCTGAGGAGTGACCGGTGATGGTCTTGCCGTCGTAGGCGAAGTGCTCGCGACGAGTGATGACCATGTCCTTGCGCAGGACGGCGCGGGCCAACTCCGGCATCAGTTCGCGCGGGATGATGTGGTTGAAGGTGGCGTCGATCTTCGACTTCTCGACCTCGAGCGACGTGAGCTCGTTGGGGGAGAAAACACGGAGCTCGTCGAGACGAGCCTCCCAGTGGTCAGTGTTCTGCAGGGCAGCCCACACCTGAGGAACGGTGTGGCTGACAAACTGTGCGCTGTAGTCGAGTCGACGAGCCATGAGCAGCGACTTTACCGGCGAAGACATGGTGACCGATGACCTTGATCTGATCGTTTCCGAGTGGTTAGTGGCTTGCGACCCAGGCTTTGGAGAATGAGTCCTCCACCTTGAACAGTCGCGGAAGTTGATCGGCGACGACGGCTTCGATAGCGCGTCCCACGATGGGAACGCCTACCTCGACGACTCCGGCGAAGCTGACTTTGCTGCCGTTTTCACACGACTCCAAGGTCGTCGATCCGGCCATGTGGGCTCGACGGCCTTCGACCACCGAGGTGAACTTGCCCGTGGACTCCCCGTCGACCAATGGCCCCCAGGTCTCCGTTCGGCTGATCTTGATGTTCGTCGCCATGACCCGTTGAATCAGGGCAGGCAGATGGTGGCTGCGGATCGTCTGTTCGAGGTGCACGGTGAAGCGCTCGTGGTCGCGCGACGAACTCAGCAGCTTGCCGAGGCTGCCGCCGACCGCGGCGATCCGAGCAGCCCAGTACTCGTCGCTGGTGAGGGCCGCATGGACGGCCTCGACCGGAGCGTCGAAGTGCACGGAATGCATGATCTCGCGGGCCATACGCAGACGGTACCTGTTAACCCTGACAAGGGGCCGTCAGGCAAGCGCGCAATTAACGAAATCGCATTCGGGATAAAGGGTTACGCCGTACTTGGCGTGTACGCCGTCGCGGATGTGGCCGGCCAGGACCATCAGGTCCTGCGCGGTCGCCCCTCCGCGGTTGGTGAGGGCCAACGTGTGCTTGGTGGACAGGGTCGCGCGACCGGTACCGACCTGCGTGCCGTATCCCTTCGGGAACCCGGCGTGCTCGATGAGCCAGGCCGCGGACAGCTTGAATCCGTGCTCATCTGGCCACCGCTGCGCGTCGACGGCGAGCTCGGGCACGTGCGGTACCACCGGATTCACGAAGAACGACCCCACGCTCCAGGTGTCGTTGTCGTCGGGGTTCAGCACCATGCCGCGCATGTTGCGCAGTTCGATGACCGCTTGCCGGACATCGGCGACGGGTGCGGAGTCCTTGACCGACATGTTCATGTGGTTGGCCAGCGCCGCGTAGCGCAGCGGGGGCGACATCGTCTCGTGCTTGAGCCGGTAGGCAACCTCGAGAACGACATAGCGCCGATTGCGCTTGAAGATCGACGTCCGGTTGCCGAACTCGAGATCGCTGTTGAGCCACCGCGCGACGGCACCGGTTTCGCGGTCGTAGGCCGTGACGTACTCGAGAGTGTCCGAGGTCAGGGCGCCGTAGGCCCCGACGTTCTGGATCGGGGTGCCGCCGACGAGCCCCGGGATTCCCGAAAGCTGTTCGATGCCAGACAGGCCGGCCTCGATGGTCTGCGCGACGACGGAGTCCCATTCGACGCCCGCATCGACCGTGACGAGGTCGTCGTCGATCGTGAACTGGTTGGTTGCGACCTTGACCACGAGACCGTCGAAACCGGCGTCACCGACGACGAGGTTCGAGCCGCCGCCGACGATGAGCAGTTCCTTTCCGGCGGCGTCCGCGTCCTTGACGAGCGACACCAGTTCCTCGGTCGTCTCGGCCACGGCGTATTCGCCTGCCGGGCCGCCGACTCGGATCGTGGTCAGCTCGCTGAGATTCACTCGGACATTCCCCCGTCGTTACGCTTGCCCTACTGCAGGTTATTCGGTGTTTCCGGTTCCGACTTTGCTACTACGCAATTGGTGACCCTTCGAGGTCAGGCAGGCGCCGGTCTTGAGGTTCCAGTCCCAACCGTGCAGATTGCAGGTCAGCTTGTCGCCCTCGATGATGCCGAACTTGGCGAGGTCGGCCTTGAGGTGCGGGCAGCGACGCTGGATCTCCCAACCGTCCTTGATGATCGATGCACTGTCGTCGTGCGTCTCGGCGAACCAGCCGTCCGCGTAGGCGATGCGCTCGTCGGTAAGGCACTTGAAGAACGTGTACAGGTACTCGTTGAAGCCCCCGACTCGATGCGCCGTGAACCGCAATGAAAGAAAGATCGTGTTGACCCAGTCGGGCTCGTTGTCGCGGAGAACCGTCCGCACGATGTTCGGCGCGATGGCGAAGCCATAGCGGAACTTCTCGTTGTCGATCGGCTCGCGCACGATTCGCTTCGGGAAGTCCAGCACGACCTTCTCGGCGCCGAGGTCGAGCTCGACGGGGTAACCGATGCCGTCGCAGATCTGGTCGGTCTGAATCATGATCGGCTCGAAAAGTGCACGGAGCGGTTCGAGCAGCGGCTCGCCTTCGGCCGGCGCCCACGTCGCCTTGATGGCGGCAATCGTCGGAGCCATTCGTTGTGCGAAAGACTCGATGTAGTCGGCTTTGCCGGTGGTGAAGATCTTCTCGACCTCGTCCGTGGGGATCGGGTGTTCGAGAGCGTTGAGGTCGGAGCCGGAGAAGTCGGCGACGCTGCCCGGAATCATGAGCAGGCCCTTGTCGTGCCCGTGCTGCCGCATCTGGTCGATGAAGACGACCTGGTCCGGGAAGATGTTCGCCGGATTGCCGGCGTCGTCGTTGAGGTAGCGGAGTTCGTCGTCGAGGAAGCACGGCGGGCCGGCCGACGGGATGACCCACGTCGCGTCGACCTGAGAGATGTACTGGCGGCAACGGTCCATTCCGCGCTGGCGTTTCTGGATCGCGAATGCGTCCTTGGCGCGCTGCGGCATGTCGTAAACCCAGGGGAACCAGATGGCGCCGGAGAACTGGAGCATGTGGACGTCGATATGCCCGAATGCGGTGTGCATGACGTCTAGGTCGATAGGCCGCGCGTCGTTCATGTTGAAGGCGACCGTCTCGCCGTCTGAAACCACGAGGCCCGAGTCGCCGAGCGGGCCGTCCGCGGGCGCGCGCATCGCGATGATCATGATGTCGAGGTCACCCTTGGGTCCGGTGACCGTGTGCTTCACGGAGTCTTCGGTCTCGAAGAACTTGTGGAAGCCCAGTGCTTCGAGCTCGCGCTGCAGATCCGGGACCGGATAGTCCGGGAGCAGAACGACGGCGTCTTTGTTGACGTGCTTGAGGAGGTGCGCGGCGTCGAAGTGGTCCCGATGCAAGTGCGAGATGTAGAGGTAGTCGACGTAACCGAGCGCATCCCAGTCGAGCTGGGTGTTGTCTGGGAAGGGAACCCACGAGGCGAAATACGCCGGGTTCACCCACGGGTCGCACAGGATCGACCCGGCCTTCGTCTCGATGTGAAAACCTGCATGGCCAACGCTGGTGATGCGCACAGTTAAAGCCCCTTCCGGTCATCTCCAGACCCGGCATCAAGGATGCCTGCTCAACGTGTAAGGCAACAACCCGGGCGCGCCCGGGCGCGGCGTGCTCTCCGACCGGCGTGTCGGGGCCTACCGTGACGCACGCAGGGCAAAGGAGATGCAGTGACGCGATTTCGGGTTTTCGGGGCGATTGCCGTCATGACCGCGGTTGCCGCCTGCGGCAGCAACACGGTGGGCGGTTCCTCGCAGGGCGAGGACGCCGGCTCGAGCACGAGTTCGGTGGCGACACTGGACCGCGGGCCGCTGGCCAAGCTGCCGACTCGAAAGGCGCCGCTGCCGCCGACCGTCTCGTGCACGTATGACGCCGACGGGCGCGCGGCAAAGCCGGCACAGAAGCCGCCCGCGACCGCCTCGACCGAGGGGACCGCGGTGGTGACGCTGGCGCTCGGCCAGGGAACCGTCACCCTCGATCTCGATCGATCGCTGGCGCCGTGCACGGTCAACAGCTTTGTGAGCCTTGCGAAACAGGGTTACTACGACAACACGATCTGTCATCGTCTGACGGCATCGGAAACTCTTTATGTCCTGCAATGCGGCGATCCGACCGGGACCGGTGCCGGCGGACCGGGCTACGCCTACGTCGACGAATATCCGGCTGACGAAGTGAAGGCCCAAACGTTTTCGTACTCGCGCGGATTCGTCGCGATGGCCAATGCCGGACCGGGCACCAACGGCAGCCAGTTCTTCATCGTTTACGGCGACTCGACACTGCCTCCGGCATACACGATTTTCGGTCGGATCGGCGACGGAATCAAAGTCATCGACGGTATTGCTGACGCAGGTGTCGAAGGTGGTGGCGAAGACGGCGCTCCGGCGAATAAGGTCGAGATCGTGACCGCTTCCGTGGCCTGAGCGAGTGACACTTCACATAGCAATCTGGGGAATAGCTGTGAGGCTGCCCACTGACGTGTGCGATGACCAGCGCCGATCTTTTGGCTGATGACGAAAGCCGCCTATTGCGGCCAATTCCACAGTAACGTGGGCCTTGTGGATGACATCACTCCGTCGTTACCAAAATGATCATTCAAGGTTAGCGTTTTCTCCATGTTTGCTACCAAGGTTCGTGCGCGTCTTGCGCTCGTGGCGTCAGTGCTGTTTCTGGCGCTCATCGGCGCGACCGGCTGCAGCAGCTCGCTTTTTGCGGAATTCAAGCTCGACTACTCGCCTGGCGATGGGTCGACCGACGTCAGTCCGGCGGACGACATCTTCGTCAAGGCCGAGCACGGCAAGCTCGAGAGCGTCACGCTCACGAGCCCGGCAGGCCACAAACTCGACGGCCGTCTCAATGCATCGAAAGACGAGTATCACGTCACCGAGCCGCTCGGCTTCGGCAAGACCTACACGTGGTCCGGAACCGCGAAAGACGGCAGCAAGAGCGTCAAGATCGAGGGCAGTTTCACCACGATCACCCCGGACTCGCTGACCTACGGTTCGCTCAACATCGGCGACGACCAGACGGTCGGGATCGCCGCGCCGATCATCATCCAGTTCGACAGCCATGTCGAAGACAAGGCCGCGGTCGAACGCGCCATCACGGTCAAGACCAGCACGCCGACCGAGGGCGCGTGGGCTTGGCTGCCGGACGACAACGGCTCGCGTCTGCACTGGCGTCCGCGGGAGTACTGGAAGCCCGGCACCAAGGTCGAGGTCAACGCCAAGCTCTACGGCGTCAACATGGGCGACGGCGCCTACGGCGGTCAGGACCTGAGCCTCGAGTTCCAGATCGGACGCAGCCAGATCGTCAAGGCCGACGCCACCACGCACCGCATGCAGGTCGTTCGCGACGGTGAGGTCATCATGGACTTCGCGGTCAGCTACGGCGAGGGCACCGAGGACCGCAACACGACCCGCAGCGGGACGCACATCGTGCAGGAGAAGCACGAGCACTTCAAGATGACGAACGAGCCGTACTACCGCGACGTGGACGAGTACTACGCAGTCCGCATCTCGAACAACGGTGAGTTCATCCACGCGAACCCGAACACGGTCGGCTCGCAGGGTTCGGCCAACGTCTCGAACGGGTGCATCAACCTGAACCTGACGGACGCGCAGAACTACTTCGAGTCCGCGCTCTATGGGGACCCGGTCGAGGTGACGGGAACGAACGTGGATCTGTCGGCCGCAGACGGCGATATCTACGACTGGACTATCGATTGGGCGACGTGGAAGTCGATGTCGGCCCTCGACGGCAGCGCCAAGCAGGTCGTGTCGGCATCGGCGAAGAAGCCGGAGCCGATCGGCGGAAACTGATCTCAGCGAAAGAATGCCGGGCTCCCACTGGGGGTCCGGCATTCTCTTTTGGCAGGCTTGACCCTGACACCGTGTGAGGCCATAGACCAGTGTCACCTCTCAAAGGAGGAGTCATTGTTCACCATCGGAGACTTCGCCAGACACGGCCGGGTTTCGGTGCGGATGTTGCGGCATTACGACGAGCTCGGGCTGTTGCAGCCGGCTCGCGTCGACCCGCACAGTTCGTATCGCTACTACGAGGCAGCGCAGCTGTCGCGGCTCAATCGGATCGTCGCGCTCAAGGAGCTCGGGTTCAACCTCGCCGAGGTCGGCTCGATTCTCGACGAGCACATCGATGCCGATAAGTTCCGGGCGATGTTGGAACAGAGGCGATCTGAGCTGCGCGCCCAGATCGCCGCCGACACCGCCCGGTTGCGCCAGGTCGACGTTCGTCTTCGAGCCATCGATAGCGAGGAAGTCATGCCCACCACCACGGAAATCGTCGTCAAGTCCCTCCCGGCGCTTCGCGTCGCCGAACTGATCGGTCACGCCCAGGGGTACAACCCCGATGCCATCTCGCCGGTCATCCAGCCACTGTTCGGCCAGCTGGCCGACCGTATGAGTGCGGCGAATGTCGAGTTCATCGGCCCCGCGGTCGCGTACTACGAGGACAGCATGGACGGCGGGGTTCTCGTCCACGCCGCCATGCCCGTCAATCTCGAGCCCGGCGAGCACGGGTTCGACATCGTGGATCTTCCGGCGGTTCCGCGAGCTGCAACCCTCATTCACCGCGGCAGCATGGACACCGTGCTCGGCTCGTGGCAGACGCTAGCGCGGTGGATCGCCGACCACGAGGACGAACAGGCCGGTTATGCGCGCGAGGTGACACTCCACTGGTCCGAGAATCCGGATGAGTGGGTCACCGAGTTGCAGATCCCGATCTAGCCGATGCGCAACGGCGCCGGAGCTCAGCTCCGGCGCCGTTGGGATCGGATCGTCACTCGATGACGCACGTCGTTGTCGTCTTGACGCCGATGATGAAGCCTTTGCTGTCCACGATCGGTGTCTTGGTGGTGGTGCAGGTCTTCTTCACTGTCGGCGCGGTGGTGCCGGCGGGGGAGGCGGGCTTGGCGGTGTCCGCGTTGGCGAGCCCGGTAGCTCCGAGCATGAGCAGCGATGCGGCGGCAAAGGAGGCGGCGATCTTGGCGGCAAGCGTGGTCTTCATCAGGGTGTTCCTTCTCTGTGGGCGGCGCAATCTCTTCGCTATCCAGAGTGCTGATCTTGACCCGCCGGAGTAAGGCGCCCAAGGGGGTCGACAGACCTCCCCGGGGTGGCTGGTATTCGCCACCTAGGT
>JAJFUQ010000043.1 GCA_021372355.1 Nocardiaceae bacterium
GAGTGGATCTCCAGCCACACACTGCACATCTACCTGCTGCATGCGCCGGACTTCCTCGGCTATCCGGACGCGATCGCGCTCGCCCGGGATCATCGCGAGGCCGTCGAGCGCGGTCTCGCGCTGAAGAAGGCGGGCAACGCCATCATCGACCAGTTGGGCGGCCGCGCCATCCATCCGGTCAACGTCCGCGTCGGTGGCTTCTACCGGACTCCACACCCGCGTGAGTTCGGCCCGCTCGCCGAGCAATTGCGGCGTGCGCTCGACGATGCCTTGAAGACCGTCGAGTGGGCTTCGGGGTTCGATTTCCCGGACGCCGTGGTCGAGCATGAGCTGTTCGCACTCACCGCCGCCGACCGCTACGCGATCGAAGACGGCGAACCGACGGTGACCGGTGATCGGCGAATTCCCTTGCTCGACTTCGAGTCCCGTGTCGTCGAACACCAGGTGCCGCACTCCACCGCACTGCACGCGGCGCTCGATGGTCGACGATTCCTCACCGGTCCGCTGGCTCGCTATTCACTGAATTCGCGGCAGCTTTCTCCGCTCGCCGCGCAGGCCGCTGCTGCGGCCGGACTCGGACCCGAGTGCCGTAACCCGTTCCAGAGCATCCTGGTTCGCGCGGTGGAGGTCGTCTACGCGGTCGAGGAGGCGCTGCGGATCCTCGAGGAGTACGAGCTCCCCGAACGTCCCGCGGTACCGCTTGCCGAAATCGGCACCGCACGTGTGGGCCGCGGAGTCAGCGAAGCGCCCCGAGGTCTGCTGTACCACCGCTACGAGATCAGCCCGGAGGGGCTCATCACCACTGCGGCGATCGTGCCGCCGACGTCGCAGAACCAGTCCGCGATCGAGGACGATCTGCGGAGCGCCGCGCAAGCGAACCTGCACCTCGACGATGCCTCGCTGGCCGCGCTGTGCGAGCGGATCATTCGCAACTACGACCCGTGTATCTCGTGTTCGGCGCACTTCCTGGACCTCACCGTGGAACGTCGATGACGTCGCCGGTCGCGGTGATCGGAGTGGGCAACGAGATGCGTCGCGACGACGGCGTCGGCCTGGCGGTCGCGGCCGAGGTCGGGCGCCGGAACCTCCCGGGGGTGCAGGTCAGTCTGTGCGACGGCGAAGCGACTCGGCTCTTGGAGTTGTGGTCCGGGACCGCACTCACCGTCATCGTCGACGCGGTGCGGTGTGAGCCCCCGCGACCTGGCCGTATTCACCGGTTTTCGACGTCGGCACTTCCGGGGCGGCAGACGCCGGCGAGTTCGCACACGACCGACCTCGAGGCGGCATGGCAGCTGGGCCTGGTGCTGGATCGGGTGCCGGAGCGCTTGATCATCGTGGCGATCGAAGCTGCTGACCTGACCGCAGGACCGGGGCTGTCGCCCGCGGTGGCTCGTGCGGTGCCCAAAGCGGCGTCGGCCGTGGTGCGTGAGATCACCCGCACCCAGACAATCTTGCTGTCCTAGATGTGCAAGTGCCGAAAGGCATTTCGTATTGGTAGGTGGTGCCCTTCAAGCCTGCACCCGTTTCCGGCATCGTTCTCACTCGTGACCGAGGACCAGACTCAGGCCCCGCCTTTGCGCACCTTTGTGCGGGCGCTTCGCGAGCTTTCGATCGTTCCGCACCCCGATGTCAATGACCGGGTCGCCACGGTTCAGGACCTGGACGTACCGGCTTCGTTCCCGGAGCGGACCATTCCGGTACGCGCCTACTGGCCACGCGACTCATCCGGAATGTCGCTGCCCATCATCGTCTTCGCGCACGGCGGGGGCTTCGTCTCCGGAAGTCTGGACACGCACGACGTTCTCGTCCGCGCCCTCGCGAATCGAACGGAGGCGCTGGTGCTGTCCGTCGACTATCGCCTCGCACCGGAGCATCCCTTTCCAGCCGGCATGGAGGACGTGTTCGCGGTCATCGAATGGGCGGCGACGGCGGATCGACTCGCCGGCGCAGACCCGGACCGGGTCGCGGTCTGCGGAGACAGTGCCGGGGCGAACCTCGTCACCGCGGCGGCGATGCTTGCACGCGATTGCGGTGGTCCCGAACTTCGGGCGCAACTGTTGCTGTATCCGGGGGTGAGCCGAATGGATTCGGTGCCCTGGGACGCGTTCGGACCGCCGCAGTCCGGCGAGGGGCCGGTCGAGCACTACATCCTCGCGGCCTATGCCGAAGATCGAATTCACCCGTTCAACCCGCTCGTCGCGCCGTTGTTGGGGCACCATTCCGCGCTGCCGCCGACCCGAATCGTGGTGGGGGAGTACGACCCGTTCAAGGACGACTGCCTGGCCTACGCCGGAACGTTGGCCGACGCCGGGGTGGAGGCCGAATGTGTCGTGTATCCCGGCCAGCACCATGGATTCGTTCAGTCCTGGACGGACCGGTCAGACAACGCGGCCGGCGAGACCGCGCTCGACGAGGGTGCGGAGTTTCTTCGCAAGCACCTGACGTACTAGCTGATGATCACTCCGTGGAGCGCCAGCCACCGCTGCGGATCGACTTTCCCGCCCTGGTAGATGATCTCGAAGTGCAGGTGGGGTCCGGTCGAGTCGCCGCGGTTACCCATCCGGGCGATCTGCATACCGGCCGGAACTCGTTCGCCCTTCGAGACGAAGAAGTCGTAGAGGTGTCCGTACACCGAGATCGAGCCGTCGTCGTGCAGAATCCGGACCCAGAGTCCGAAGCCGGAAGCCGGACCAGCATCGATCACGGTGCCGTTGGCAGCCGCGAGGATCGGCGTTCCGATCGCGTTCGCAATGTCGATGCCCGCGTGGAACGTGCCCCAGCGAGGCCCGAATCCGGACGTGAAGACGCCTTCGGCGGGACGGATCCAGCCGGACGAACTGACCTTGCCGCCGCCGCCGGCCCCTCCGCCGCCAAGCCATGGCTGCCATTCGCCCGCGATCGCGGCGGCCGCCTCCCGTTGGGCGCGGGCGAGCGTCGCCCGACGCGCAGACGCGACGACCTGCTCCTCGCGCCGGTGCTCGCCCTTGGAGATCGAGTCGAGCGACACGGTGTCCGGTTTCGGCGTCAGAACGACATCGACGCCATGGTCGAGGTCGAGAGGTTCGATGTGCGCGGCCTCCGAATACACCGGCTTCGTCTGGAACGACGGCACGACGATTTCCTGGCTATCGGCGGTTCCGGGCAGCGAAGAAGAATGCGAGGCATCCGCCCCGGCGAATACGAAGCCGGCGGCTGCAATCGCGATAAAGACTTCGTTGCGGCGCACCTGCGCAAATTTAACAGCCGTCACATGTGAAACAGGATCATGTCGCAGGGCCCTCACCGATCTGCAATCGAACTGTGCCGTCTGGGCGCACCGTCCCTCGGTCCGCTCCTCGCTCCCCTCCGCTTTGCTCCGGACTTCGCTGCGCTTCGTTTCCTCGCTTTGCTCCGGACTTCGCTGCGCTTCGTTTCCTCGCTGCGCTCCGGTACTCGCTGCGCTCCGGTACTCGCTGCGATGCTCCCTCGTCCTCCTTGCGCCGGCGTCTGGGTACCGTGACACTGTGCGTGGAGAGTCTCGTAGAGCGGCGATCGAACCGTTCTACGTCATGGAAGTTCTGAAGGCGGCGGCCGACCGCGCCCTGGTCAAGGGCGACGTGTTGTCTCTTGTCGCAGGTCAGCCCT
>JAJFUQ010000079.1 GCA_021372355.1 Nocardiaceae bacterium
GTCGCTGCTGCTCGGCCGGGTCGGCCAAGAGGCTAAGCACTGAACTGGCGATGTGTGCCGGGTCTGATGCAGTGAAATGGCCGGCGTACCCGAGCACCTCGCGGTTGTACATGGTGTCATTTGCGACAATCGGTGCGCCACAAGCCATCGCCTGGACCAAAGCGGGGTTCGTACCGCCGACGCTGTGGCCGTGGAAATATGCGCCGGCGTGCTGCCACAGGGCGAACAGCCGTCGATCGTCGCTCAGGTGACCAAGCCAGCGTATCCGTGGATTTGCGGAGGCGAGTGAGCCGGCGTGCTCATCGAGCTCGCCGCCATATCCGCTGGAGCCGACGATGGTGACATCGTACTTGCGCGCGATCGTTTCCGCCGCGATGAGGAACTCCGGGACCATGTTTTCCGGAACGAACCGCGCGACGACGAGTGCATATTGACGGTGTCTCAAACCAGGCTCAAGCGGCAGTGCATCGGGAATGTCGCCGCCGTATGGGATGAAATCGCCTTCTCTTCCGAACTCTTCGCGCCAGCGTTGTCCGATCGCATGTGCGTCCACAATGATTCGGTCGGCGTGCTTCGCCGTAGCCTGGGCGCCGCGTCGGAAGACCGACTTGCCGAGCCGGCTCCATTTCGCCCGCTCCCATTCAATGCCATCGACGTTGACGACCGTTGGAATGCCTCGGGCGTTGAGCAGCGGCAGCCAGAAGCCATTTGCGACGTTGCAGACCAAGGCTACGTCGGGACGTTGCCGTGCAGCTTCTCGGGCGGCCGTGTATCCGTAGCTCAAAGTGCTCAAGGACGTACTTTCGACGCCCTTGGTGAAGATTGCATGCACACGCGGATCTCTTCTCGGATCCTCTGGCTTGGTCTGACCCGGACGGGAGTAGACGCTTACGTCCCACTCGCGCTCGGCGAGATAAGGCGCGAGTTGACGAATTGCGGTCTCGAAACCACCATAATAACTCGGGTATCCACGGGTGCCGAGGATTGCAACCGAGCGCCGTTTCACAGATCTGGACTATATCCTCATCGGTGCCCTGAAATGCAATCGGTGCGGGCCTTGTATGTCTGTTGTAGGACAGGAAGGCTCCCCGCGACGGTCATTGATTTCGAGTACGTGCGCTAAACTTCCATAATCAATACCTCAGTTCGGCAAGAGATTGGCCTTCGGGTGGCAACCGTTGTGCGACGCAACGATCTTCCGAGGGGGAGTTCGTCCCTCGGGGAAGCGGAATGGAAGCCTCCCAATGGCACCATTTGGCGGGGCTTTCGGAGTCAATGCAATTGAGTAAAAGGCGCTTTGGTAATACTATGGTCCGCATCCATCCGGAATCTTCTGAAATAGTTTGTCGTTGCCGAGGTGCACAGTTGGTCGGTCTGAAGTCGGCAGCATCGGTTCGCTCGAGTCTTCGTTGTGGGAGATCTTCTGCGGTGATTTTGACTCTCGATTGCGGTGGCTGGCGTGATGAGTATTCGGCATATAGGGCGCTCGATGGTCGCGGGCGCAGTGCTGTCATGCTCGACCACGGGCCCCGTGCAGGGTGCTGATCTGACGCTCAAAGTGCTGCGTTCTCGAGTTCTGTTCAAGGGGTCTGGTGGTTCAGTGTTCCGGCTACGAAAGGCGGAGAGCCTACCCCTGTCATCTCAAACGCCCCGGGCCGGTTGGGGCGCGCGTCGCGCCTAGGGTCACCGTGGCGTTTCGGTTGTGTCCAGAACTTAGGTGACCTCAAAGTTAGGATGCCCAATGAGCCACGGCGGTGTGCTGATTGCTCACCCATCGGCAGATGTCTATGGTGCCGATCTTCAGTTGCTTGAGAGTGTGAGCAGCTTCGTCGACGTAGGGGTTCGGGTAAGCGTCGTAGTGCCGGCCGGTGGGCCCCTGGTGGCCCAGTTGGTTGAGCGCGGTGCCGCAGTTTCAGAATTGCCCTTCCCCGTAGTCAGACGGTCGAACAAGTCGCTCGCTGGCCTGGTGAAGATGTTAGTTGGTGCGCTATATCGCCTGCCGTGCCTGATCGCAATAATCCGCCGAGAGCGGCCCACGGCGGTCTACGTCAACACCGTCACGATCCCGTGGTGGCTTGTTGCGGCACGGATTGCGCGAGTTCGGGTCGTGTGCCACGTCCACGAGGCCGTTCCAAACGAGGGGCTCGCCGGCCGGCTTGCGCTCTATGGACCTTTGGTTCTAGCTAGCCACGTCATCGTAAACAGCGAAGCTACAGCGAGAGCGGCGCGCGCAACCGTTGCCCGGCTCCACAGTAAGACCACCGTCGTTCCGAACGGCGTTCCGTACCGTCCATCTGAACCAACAGCCCCCCCTGCAAGACAACAGACCCAACTTGGTGTCATCGGCCGACTTTCTCCGAACAAGGGCACGATCGATGCGATCGAAGCAACAGCGCTCCTGCGAAAATGGGGATACGACGTCCGGTTGCACATCTTTGGTTCTGTGTTCGAAGGATACGAGTGGTATGAGCGCAAACTACGCAATCGTGCCAGTCATGGAGACCTGCGCGAAGCTGTTGTATTCCACGGTTACATGCGGCCAGTCTGGCCCGCTCTCGATGGTCTCGACATCGTTGTCGCGCCATCGCACCTTGAGGCCTCGGGGAATACTGTCGTCGAAGCGCAGTATTCACGGCGCCCGGTCGTAGCCTCGCTGGCCGAGGGACACCAAGAATCCATAGTGTCCGGGGAGAGCGGCATGTTGGTCCCAATTGGCGAGCCCGCCGGCCTTGCCTCGGCCATCAAGAAGTTAATCGAGGAAACCGGCCTGGCCGCAGAACTAGCGCAGGGCGGATGGGAAAGGGCAACCGCAAGAAACTCCGTCGATGCGTACTGCCGCGCCGTGAGACATCTGACAATTGGAGGAGAACGTGCCTAGCGCATCTGTCGTCTATTGGTACTCAGAGGAAGAGATGTCGCGCGACGGCGGCGGTCTACGAGTGCAGGCTTGGCTTGGCGCACTGCGTGAGCTCGGCTACAACGTAAACGTTGTGCCGCTATGGAGCCTAAACGACGGTGCCGGCCGAGTCAGTCCTGCGTCTCGGTTGAAACAACGCTTGATCCCGTTGCCATTTGTGAGACGACTCCCTAGTCATGTACGCGAAGCCGATGTAGTCGTTTGTACCGTTCCTGCTGTCTTCGGCAAAGCTTTAAGGGAGATCGAGCCGGCCAGGCTCATCCTTGATTGGACGGATCTTTGGTCCGCATGGGCATCGAACATGACAGACCATTCACTCCTTGCACGGCCAGGTGGCCAATTGCAGTCGCGACTCTGGCGCCGGAGGGAGCACCGCTGGAGTTCCGGCACTCATATCAACACCTACGCGGGCTATGAGGATTTCCTGGCTCAGGAGGCTTATCGCTCGCCTAATTCCGTTTGGCTTCCCACTCCCGTTCCGTTTCAGCCAATGGCTAAAACGGGGAAACTCGAACGAGTCGGGTTCATTGGAAACCTAAACTATCGCCCGAATCTACTCTCGCTTCGCAGCTTCCTGGAGCGCTACGAGGCAAGGTTGCGGTCGCGCGGCATCACGGTTGTCGTTGCTGGATTCGGCTCCGAAATAGTCGGCCGCTGGGGCTTTCGTGCCGAGGTGATGGGTACAGTCGAGCATGTCTCAGAGTTCTATTCGCAAATCGATGCGGCAGTCGTTCCCATTGAGCACGGTAGTGGTATCAAGGTAAAGGCAGTCGAGGCACTCTCTTACGCAAAGCCTGTGTTCGCGACCGATCACGTGCGTGCTGGCTTCCATCCAGATGTCCGGCAGTTCTTACTGCCGATGACTGAACTGGATGGGCCGGAGGATGTCGCTACGCCAGCGATTGACGATAGAACATTTGGCCGATATTTTTCGCCGGATTCGTTTCGAGACTCAGTTCAGGCTCTCATCCTCGCTGGCCGATGAGTGTTTCCTGATGAGAATCGTACTATCCGCACTAGAGAGCGGCAGCATCCACACCTACACGGGAGGCATTGGTCCCCGGTTCGAGAACCTTGGATCGGCACTAGCAGCCATGGGCCACGAGGTGCACTTTGTTACAACGACCATTAATTACGATGGGTCTCGAACCTGGCCAAGCCCTAGCGTCGCCATTCATGTGATCGACCACGCCAGAACTGGTTCGCCTCTCCACCCATTGCTTTTAGCGAAGCGGGTATCCGGCTTTGTGACGACGCTCAACGCCGACGTCGCGGTCGCCGCCGAATGGGGAGGGTTGCTCGCGCCGCTGGCGAAGGAACGGAGACGAATCACCGCCGTAGTCACGAACTTGGCGACGTCCTCACTGCAGATTCGACTGATCAACGCGACACATGGGCGCACGGTCGACCGCACGTTTGCCGGCCTGTTGCGGGAAAGGCTTGAACGGACACAGGCGCGAACATCTGACGGGACTTTCGCTATCAGTCATGCAATCAGCACGTGGTCTGAGCAACTATGGGGAAGACTTCCCAATCTCGAGGTTATACCGAACGGTCTCGACATTTGCTCCGTTATCGAAGCCGCTAAGCGCGGCGCTTCTCTCATTGAGGGGAAGAAACCGGCGGTTGTTTCGGTCGGACGGGTCTCCTTTTGGAAGGGCAGCGACACACTTCTAGCGGCAGCTGGGGACTTATGGGACCGCGGCCACGTATTTGACCTCCATCTACTTGGCGACCTCAGCCTCGAAATGTGTAACGACATCAATGTGGCCGAAGGCAAGGCAAGTCGGTCTGGTAACACCTTGAAGATCTGGGGTCATCAAGATCGTCATACAGTTCTTTCTACGGTCCGAATGGCGGCGGTCGCAGTTTTCCCATCCCGGTTCGAAGGCTTTGGCAATGCATGTCTCGAGGCGAGGATTTTGGGAGTGCCGACGATCGCGACGCAGGGCACGGGATTCAATGAGTTTTGTACTGACCAAATCGACTCGGTCTTGGTGCCAGCGGGTGATTCGTCAGTTCTCGGTGCTGCGATTGCTAAGTTGCTGACGAACACATTGGCGGCGCAGCGGCTGGCGGCAGCAGGAAAGGAACGGAGTTGCAGCTTTTCCAGCAAAAAGTACGCAACCAAAGTAGAAGACTACTTTCTTCGGATCGCTGAGAGGAGGGCGTGTCATGTGGCATGACAGAGGCCGCCGATCAGCGTTGTTCCGCGATAGATTTACAGCTGATCTCTTCTTGGTTACGGCGAACTTCTTGATGTCGCTACCTGGCCATGCCTTCCGTCGATTTGTGTTTCAGAGACTCGCAAGGAACGCCATCGGCGACGGTTCTGTAATCGAGCGCGGCTGCCGACTGAGCTCACGAGGTGGCATCAAAATTGGGAACGACTGTGTGATCAATGCTGGCACATTACTCGATGGACGAGGTGGCCTTGAGATAGGTGATCGTGTGAACATCTCGCCAGAGGTTTTGCTATTGACGGACGAGCATGATCCCGACAGCCCAACTTTTAACGACCGCCCTCGTCCAGTGGAGATCGGCTCACGCGTCTGGATCGGGTCGCGCGCAATAGTCCTGCCTGGGACAATTATAGGCGAGGGGGCAGTCGTGGGTGCGGGCAGCGTAGCGCGGGGGATTGTTGAGTCCGATGCCATCCACGTAGGTGTGCCAGCTAGACCAATTCGTTCGCGTGCGCGCGAAGCACAGTCTGTCCTGCCGACTTATCGGCGGTTCTTCCATTGATTAGTGTAGTAATACCGGTGCGCAATGGAGCCGAGGTACTGCCTAGACAGCTCGCTGCGCTGGCGCGCCAGTCATTTAGTGGCGATTGGGAAATAGTGGTAGCGAACAATGGTTCGACAGATGGGACCGTAGCGGTCATCGCGGAGGCCCAACGCAGTATCGCGAACCTCCGCGTCGTCGACGCAAGCGACAGGCCGGGAATCAACCATGCTCGCAACGTTGGACTCTACCACTGCCTGGGCGATCGGATCCTCTTGTGCGATGCTGACGACCAAGCGGACCCGGACTGGCTTGAGGCGATGTCCAGAGCGTTCGACTCTGGCGCGGAGTTACTTGCAGGCGCGATTAAGGCGGACGGACCGTTCGCCGCCAAAGGCACTCGAACAACTCAGCCGACGTGCATCTTCTACGGCTTTGCGTTCTTGGGCTTCCCCGCGGGCGCCAATTGCGGGTTCACACGAAGGATCTTCCACGAGATTGGGCCGTTCGACGAGCGTTACGTCGGCGGTGGCGACGAAACAGATTGGTTCTGGCGGGCGCAACTAAAAGGGCACCAACTGCGCAGTGTTCCCGGCGCAATTATGCTCTATTCGACCCGCGAGTCGCTCTCGGATCTTCGGAGGCAGTCGCTTGCTTATGGTCGGTCGCACGTTCGACTATTCCAAAGGTTCCGTTCGAGTGGAATGCCCAGATCGTACGGAATAAGGTCTCTCATTCGCGTCGGGCTGTTGTTGACGAAATCGATTGCGAATTCGAGCGCTCGGGCTGGGGCTATCGAGCAAATTTCCCTGCTCCAAGGGCGGCTACAGCAGTCGCTCCGCAGCCGAACGTGGTACCTGTAATTGATGCCTACCCTTCTCCTACTTGGTTACGCATTTTGTGTGGGCTCAGCGCTTATCGCCCCACGCAAAGCTCCTGTCGTGTTATTGGCAGTCGGATGCCTTGTTCCGACGCAGTTTTTGAGCGCTTCTCCGGGAGTGCAGTTTTTCTCGCCTGTCGTCGTTGGACTCTTGGTCCTGTGCGTACGTTCCGAATCAGTCGGTCGATCGCATGTGCATACGGCGCTCTGGGTTTCCAGCATTGCCGTAGTTGGAGTGGGATTTACGTTGCTCGCGCGCTGGAATGCGCTTCCCCCAAACGCATGGCACGGAGCCGATATTGTGCTCATACCTTCACTAACTCTGTGGGGCCTCGCGCGATCCCGCGCAACACCCGACGAAGTTATGTCCGCTTGGATGGGCACATCAGCGCTGCTAGGCGTACTTGCAGTTTTCGAGGCGGTCATTCGTCGCGATTTTTATTACGACGCACTCTTCCAAGCAGTGGCCAGGACACCTATTCAGAGATGGTCCGAGTACCGATCGATGTTGTCATTCGGACACCCTTTGATGGCCGGCACCTTCTTTGCCGTCGGCAGTGCGTACGCATTCGGCAAGTGGATGGACACTCGGCAACGCGCCAACGCCGTCTTTGGCGTCGCTTCTGCCGCGGGGGCGGTCGCGACGCTTTCGAGAGGCGCAGTAGCCGCGCTCGGAATTGCGATTGTCGTCTCTGTGTTTTCAGTGCTGTTTCGTCGCGGGCACCGAACTCTCAGCGCTTCACTAACTGCCGGTATCGTCGGCGTTCCAATAGTCTGGACGGTCCTTACGCTCTTCGCCAATAGGGCGTCAAGTGACGAGGCGTTGGCATCGACCGCCTACCGGGCCAACCTTCAGCGTCTTTCGTTGCAAGCCATTGAGAAGGCCCCTATGACAGGCTACGGGCCGGGCGCTCTTGACGAAGTCAGTCGGCAACTTGGTCTCTGGTCAGGCGGAAACTTCGAAAACAGCGTCATCGACCTAGCGCTTGCACTTGGCATTCCTTTCGTGGCGCTGTGGTACGGAACTCTGGTTGTCGGCGCCATCGTCAGCCTTTTGAATGGTAGGCGCGCCTCGCTTGCCGCCATCACCGCCTACTTGGTTTCATCCACCACTTTCAATCTCCTACTTGGGTGGCCCACATTCCTTTTCCTTGCTGGCTACCTCCTTTACGGCTGTTGCGACGCTCGCTCAAAGGTGACGGACGAGTCCGTGAATTCGCGGGCCCGCAGGAATGCGACGCCCGCCGTTTGAGACGCTCAATACAGCGGTTGAGGGGATCGTCAGCGCTCGCGGTCTTTGAGAGGGTGCTGAACCGAGGGGCAAGTGCCGTGGTTGGAATCGCCATGGTTTTCTACGCCACGCCACGTGAAGTCGGACTTTACGCAGGTGCCGTTCTTGTTTACGCCTGCTGTCAGATGCTGGGCCAGTTCGCCATATTGCAGACGGCGGTGTCCATTTGGCTCGAAGAGGGCGGGGCGGCTGCCATCCGACGGTCATCCAAGGTTGCCGCTCTGCTGTCCGCTACGGCACTTGTCGTGTATGCCCTAATCGCGGGCGTGCTCACTGACTCGCCTATGCGTCTAACTCTGTCGCTGGCGGGCTTTGCCGCGGCTGCAGCCGCGGGCGCACTCTCCCAGCCAAATCTGACTCTCGCTCATCTCAGCGGTCATTGGGAAGCGCTAGCACGCCGACAAAGCATTGCGAGCGGTGCGTCCCTGATCGTCGCACTTCCCCTCGTGCCTTACCTCGGCATCGGCGCTGGAGTGGCCCAAACGGCAATTTGCGAATGCTTGTTCGCAGTTTTTCTACCCCGAACCTCGGAGCCATCGCCGGTAAGACCGCATGCCCACCCCGTTCGTCAGATTCTATCAATGTCACTGAGTAACCTGCTGGGCTGGCTCCAAGGGCAAGCGGAGCGCGTTCCAATCGGCGTCCTTGGAGGGGCGAGCCTTTTGGGCATCTACTCAGTTGGTGGCCAGGTCGCCCGGTCCCTTGCCGACCCGGCCGCTACCGGCTTAGTAACTGTTCTGCGGGCGAGAATGGCGGCGTCCGATTCGCCTCCAGACCTACTTCGCCCAGCCGTGATCCGAGGCCTGATTGCCGGCCTCAGCCTCCAGGTAGTGGCTCTTCTGAGCGCTGGCATTCTCGCTTTCTTGCTCCCCGCCGATTGGCGTCCTGCTCTTGCTGCATCGGTTATCGCGAGCGCGAGCCTGCCCGCTGTCATGGTGATGTGGTCTGTGTCCACATACGTCGTAGTTCAACGTCAAACAAGAAGACTGCTCCCTTGGCAACTCCTTGGGGTCACCCTCAGTCTGTCTGGCGGAGCCATGGTCATGGTGTCGTTGTGGCTTTGCCTCTTGGTGCTCCTTGCACGGGATTGGATAGGAGCGTTCGGACGGCTATCTCTTGTCGGCCGTGACTTAGGCTCGCGCGTTCATGTGTTAACCGCAGTGGCGCTGGCATCGAGCGTATGTCTAGCATCCATAGCACTCTTTCTCGGCCGGTTACTGGTCTAACTGCTATGCCAGGCGTTGGTCCACCCGTGAAGGGGGCCTTGTTTCCTATCGCGCGTCGACGCGTTTGTCGAGGCCGCTTGAAAATGATCCCGAATCCGGGTCGGAAATCGGTGCCACCCAACCACGATCGGATGTGTGAACGCGCTGTGTCCACGGCGACTGAAAACTGACCCCTTTGTCGGCGATACTTGGTCAGTTTTCAAGCGGCGTCGATAGGCTGGAGGGCTGGGTGTTAATCAGGTTTCTGCACGTGAGTCCGATTTGTCCCGACGCAGCATCGCGCGGCAACTCGTACTCTTGCGGGAAGCAGTCGCAAAGCACTGCGGCGTGAGTTACCGCCGAAGTGTCAACGACCACCGGTCGAATCGGCGTTAAGCCAGGCCGGTCCGAAGATCCGGGTCTTGCTGGGACGTTTCCCGACATTGAATCTGAATCGCCCCGGTCTGATGGAGGCTCTCATTCCACGGAAGGATGAGAGTTATTGGAGCGCAGCGGAAGTACAGCGATGAGCTTCGTCAACGGGCAACACGGATGGCGATAGATGCCCATCAGGATCCAGCGAGGGCGACGGGAGCGATCCGGCCGGTCGCTGAGCAACTGGGTATTCATCCCGAAGCGTTACGGACCTGGTTCGGCAAGCTGAGATCGACGGCGGCACCCGGCCGGGTACGAGCAGCGACGACTCGAGACGAATCGCCGAGCTTGAACGCGAGAATCGCGAACTCGCGCGCGCCAACGAAATTCTGCGTAACGCGTAAGCGTTTTCGCGGCAGCGGAGCTCGACCGCAAACTGAAGTGATCGTGGCCTATATCGACGAACACAAGGACCGTGAGGTCGATGGCCGGCGGCTCGGGGTCGAGCCGATCTGTACCGTCCTGCGTACCGCTGGCGTGCAGATCGCTCCGAGCACCTACTACGCAGCCCAAACGCGGGAGTCCTCAGCGCGGGCCGTTCGGAATGCGGAGTTACTACCGATCATCTGCAGGGTCCACTCCGAAAACCTCGGCGTTTTCGGTGCCCGCAAGGTCGACAAGCAACTGCGTCGACAGGGACATGAGGTGGCGCGGTGCACCGTGGAGCGGTTAATGAAAGGCGAAGGACTTCAAGGGATCACGCGGGAGAAGACGCGTAGAACCACGATCAGCCACGAGCCCGAGACCCCACGCCCGGCCGACCTGGCCAAACGGCAGTTCACCGCTACTGCGCCGGACCTGCTGTGGGTCGCGGACCTGACCTACATCCGCACCCACGCGGGATGGGTGTACGCGGCGTTCATTCTCGACGTGTTCTTCAGAATGATCACCGGGTGGCAGGTCTCGACTAGTGTGCGGACGGATCTGGCGCTCGGTGCCCTGGACATGGGGCTGTGGGCACGCAAACGCGCTGGCCACGACCTCGCGGGGCTAGTCCATCACTCCCACCGTATAGTGCAGTATCGAGCGATTCGCTACACCGAGGGTCTCGCCGAGTCCGAAGCGGCGGGCTTCGGTTGGCAGCAAAGAAGATTCGTAGGACAACGCGATGGCGAAGCGCTCAGTGCGTTGTTCAAGGCCGAGCTGATCCGCAACCCGGCGGCCCGGACCTGCCGGCGGCTGGAAGACCATCGCCGACGTCGAGATCGCCGTCGCCGAATACATCGACTGGTTCAATTCACCGACGTTTGCACGGCGAGATCGGATTCATCCCGCCTGCCGAGTTCGAAGCCAACCACTGGGCGAACCCGACAAACACCAACTACCCTCAAGCACCGGTCCTGACCGAGGCCGGTGCCAATTAATCGAGCGACCACCAAACCCGGGGCGATTCAATCGCTCAAAATCTCAAGTTGCCCGCCGAAGGCCAGAGGAATCGACTAATCACCCCCCGCGCGCGAGCAGACAACGCACAAGTCCGCGCCGCCATGTCCGAACTTTCCACGGTTAGGACTCGCCTGATTCTTGACCGGCCCTGTCAGACCCGATCCACTGCCGAGACACGGTGAGTGCACCGGTGGGCGGCGAATGAGACCGCCCCTACCATTGTCAACGTGACGAAACTGGGCGATTCCGGTCGGACTGATCAGTCATTGCGAACGTATTCGGGTCACCTAACCCGACGCTCGTAGTGGGCTCGCGTTCTGTGCGCGGCCGCGACATCCGCACCGTCCAGGTAAGCCTGATGCTTCTCGCGGCCGTTGCGATCGCCGTAAACACCGACAGCCCCATCGTCTCGTTCGACGAGAGTGCCGGCGCCTGGAGCAAGGAGAATGTCCCTCACACAATCGTGTGGGTGGCTCACCGCCTGTTTCGGATTGGCAATCCGGAAACGTTCATGCCTTTGACCCTCGGCACAGCATGCGCCATCGTGTGGCTCCAGCGGTCGGTCATGCGCGGAGTGCTCGCTATCGCAACGGTCGGGTTTGCGGGCGCGGCCAGCAGCATTCTGAAAGAAATCCTGTCGTCGTACCGTGCCGGAGACTATGCCGCGCATTTCCATACCTTTCCCTCGACGCACACCACGGTTACGACCACGCTGCTCGGTGTCATTGCGGTGTGCCTATTTGAAGGCCGCAGAAGTCAAGGTCGTGCGCTTGTGGCAGCGGGGAGCGGTGGGCTCCTCATCGGTGTTGCAGCCTTCTTGATTGCCGCCCATTGGCCCAGCGACGTCATGGGCGGGCTCCTGCTCGCGACCGCGGTCGTCGCGACTTTCCGGTTGATCCTGCGCGGGCGTTGACCGCCATTCGACGCACGATGCAGCACCAACGCGTGAAATGGCAGAATGTCCGGGTGCCATTAAGCCTCTCCGATGACGTGATCGACACATGACCGACGTGGCCACGCTGCTCGCCGTGGCGTTCTTCGTCGGCATAGTCGTCGGCATGACCGGGATGGGCGGCGGCGCACTGATGACCCCCGCGCTGATCTTCCTCGGGATCCCGCCGACTGCGGCTGTCGCGAACGACCTCGTGGCCGCCGCGGTCAACAAGTCAACGGGTGCGATAGTGCACTGGCGCGCCGGTTCGGCGCACCTCAGGCTGACGCTGTGCCTCGTCGCCGGATCCGTGCCGACGGCGTTCGCGGGCGCCTTCATCATCAAGGCATTCGGTGAATCCGAGGAGCAACAGCACTTCGTAAAAGCGGCCATAGGGTGCACGCTGATCCTGGCAGCGGGCGCCTATGCATTCCGCGCCTTGGTTAGGATGCGCCGCGCGATTGCCGGGCATCAGGTGGAAAGCGATCACGTCGAAATTCGGGTGGTACCGACCGTTCTCCTCGGGGCGTTCGGCGGCCTCATTGTGGGAGTAACCTCTGTCGGCTCGGGCTCGATCATCATGGTGCTGCTGATGGTCATGTATCCGATGCTCTCGCCCGTTCGACTCGTCGGAACGGACTTGCTCCAGGCCGTTCCTCTCGTCGCATCGGCCGCGTTCAGTCATATCCTGGTGAGCGGCGTCGACTGGAACATCCTTCTTCCGCTGGTCGCCGGTGGAACACCGGGCACATTCCTGGGAGCCCGACTCGCGGGCGTCGTTTCGCAGTCGATGGTTCGCCGCGCTCTGGTGATTGTGCTCGTGATTACCGGCGTGGCGATGCTGACTAAATCGCCGTATGTCATCGGGGCAGTG
>JAJFUQ010000100.1 GCA_021372355.1 Nocardiaceae bacterium
GGACCTCGAGGCCGTCGCTCAGCAAATGAACCGACGCCCACGCAAAACACTCGACTGGGAAACCCCAGCCGAGCGTCTCACTAAACTACTGCCCACCACCATCTAGCAGCGGTGTTGCAACCACCCCTTGAATTCGCCTGACTACGGTCAAATGTCCACGATCCGGCCACTCGCTGAGGAATGGCCGGATCGTGGAACAAAACGACGAGCTAGACGTCGAAACGGTCCCCGTTCATGACCTTGTTCCACGCCTTGACGAAGTCGTGGACGAACTTCTCCTTCGCGTCATCGCTGGCGTAGACCTCGGCGAGGGCGCGCAGCTCCGAGTTCGAGCCGAAGATGAGATCGACGCGAGTTGCGGTGGCCTTGACCTCGCCGGTCGTGACATCGCGTCCCTCGAACTGGTTGTCCGTGAGCGGTGCCCACTTCGTTCCCATGTCGAGGAGGTTCCGGAAGAAGTCGGTCGTCAAGGCACCGACGTTGTCGGTGAAGACGCCGTCCTGCGAGTCGCCGTAGTTCGCGCCGATGACCCGCAGGCCGCCGACGAGAACCGTCATTTCCGGTGCCGTGAGGTTCAGCAGGTTGGCCTTGTCGATGAGCATGTACTCGGCCGGGATCTTGCTGGCGACGCCCACGTAGTTGCGGAAGCCGTCGATCTTCGGCTCGAGCGGAGCGAACGACTCGGTGTCCGTCTGCTCCTGAGAAGCGTCGACACGACCCGGCGTGAACGGAACCTCGATGTCGAAACCGGCAGCCTTGGCCGCCTGCTCGACACCCACCGAACCGGCCAGAACGATCAGGTCTGCGAGCGAGACCTTCTTGCCCGCCCCAGCCTGCACGCCCTCGAGTGCAGCGAGAACCGTGGCGAGCTTCTCGGGCTCGTTGACGGTCCAGTTCTTCTGCGGCTCGAGACGGATGCGAGCCCCGTTGGCGCCGCCACGCTTGTCCGACGTGCGGAACGTCGACGCCGACGCCCATGCGACCTTGACGAGGTCCGCGGTCGAGAGACCGGTTGCCGCGATCTGGCCCTTGAGCGCGGCGATGTCCTCCGCGGAGAGCGTGTCGTTGTCGTTGGCCGGAAGTGGGTCCTGCCAGATGAGTTCCTCGGACGGAACCTCAGGTCCGAGGTAGCGGACGACCGGGCCCATGTCGCGGTGGGTCAGCTTGTACCAAGCACGCGCGAACGCGTCGGCAAACTGGTCCGGGTTCTCGAGGAACCGACGCGAAATCGGCTCAAACTCCGGGTCGAACCGCAGCGCGAGGTCCGTGGTGAGCATGGTCGGCAGCTTGTTCGGGCCGCCGTGCGCATCCGGGATGATCGGCTCGGCATTCTTGGCGACCCACTGGTGCGCGCCGGCCGGGCTGGACGACGGCTCCCACTCGAAGCCGAACAGGATCTCGAAGAAGTCGTTCGTCCACTGGGTCGGGTGCGCGGTCCAGGTGACTTCGAGACCGCTGGTGATCGCATCGGCACCCTTGCCGGTGCCGTGCGTGCTCAGCCAGCCCAAGCCCTGCGCCTCGAGCTCCGCGCCCTCCGGCTCGACGCCGACGAGGTTCGGGTCGCCCGCGCCGTGGGTCTTGCCGAAGGTGTGACCGCCGGCGATGAGCGCGACCGTCTCCTCGAGGTTCATGGCCATGCGGCCGAAGGTCTCTTTGATGTCGACAGCAGAGGCCAGCGGGTCCGGGTTGCCGTTGGGGCCTTCGGGGTTGACGTAGATGAGGCCCATCTGGACGGCACCGAACGGGTCGTCGAGGTTGCGTTCGCCCGAGTAGCGCTCGTCGCCCAGCCACTCGGTCTCCGAACCCCAGTACACGTCCTCGTCCGGCTCCCAGACGTCGGCACGACCACCGGCGAAGCCGAAGGTCTTGAATCCCATGGACTCGAGCGCGACGTTGCCGGCGAACACCATGAGGTCGGCCCAGGACAGATTCTGGCCGTACTTCTGCTTGACCGGCCACAGCAGGCGGCGGGCCTTGTCGAGGTTGCCGTTGTCAGGCCAGCTGTTGAGGGGCGCGAAACGCTGCTGGCCGGAGCCGGCGCCACCGCGGCCGTCGCTGATCCGGTAGGTGCCGGCGGCGTGCCATGCCATACGGATCATGAGCGGTCCGTAGTTGCCGAAGTCTGCCGGCCACCAGTCCTGCGAGTTCGTCAGAACCTCGGTGATGTCCCGGCGAACCGCGTCGAGATCCAGCGACAGGAACGCGGCCTTGTAGTCGAAGTCCGGGTTCGGGTTCGACGCTGGGCCGTGCTTCCGCAGAATCTTGAGGTTGATCTGGTTCGGCCACCAGTCGCGGTTGCCGCCGCCGACGACGGGGTGCTTTGCCGAGAACGGGCACTCACGGCTGCTCTCGTTCATGTCACCGACTTTGGCGTCTGGGCTGTCAGACACAATATTTCCTTCCGGATTCACAGGTTTGTTACGGAGAAGAAAGGCACTGGGGACAACGCCCCCAGTAGATGACTTCGGCTTCATCGATGTCGAAGCCGTGTGACTCGGACGGAGCCAAACACGGTGCGACACCGGTGGCGCAATCCACGTCTTCAACCGATCCACATTGTCGGCAGACGACATGGTGGTGGTTGTCGGCGACACGCGTCTCATATCGAGCAACGAGCCCCCGCGGCTGGATCCGGCGCAGTAGTCCTGCGTCGGTGAGCGCCTTGAGGACGTCGTAAACCGCCTGGTGCGACACTGCACCGATACTGTCCCGGACACGTCCGATGATCGAATCCGTGTCCGAGTGCGGGTTTGCGTGAACAGTGCTCAGTACGGCAACCCGGGGCGCGGTCACCCGCAGGTCGGCGGTACGGAGCATGTGTTCTAAGTCACTCGTGGCGAGCACGGTTCCGAGTCTGCACGGTTTTCTTGATCGATTCAAGTAATTGGATGATTCGATTTCAAGATTTTTCCGCAGGCAGTTGGACACCTAGCCGCCAGACGTTCCGGTCGTTCTCGCGGATGTATTGGAACTGGTCGAGCAGGTGGGTCGCGATGGCGAGACCCCGGCCACGGTCGGCGAGTGGATCGGGCATCTCGAACATTTCCGGATCGAGCATTGCCGGCGGCGCGTCGTCGGAGAACTCGCCGCGCAACCAACGGTCGCGCACGGCGACGGTCAGTGAAAGAAGCACGGGTTGCTCGGCCGCTCCGTGCTCGATGATGTTTGCCAAAATCTCCATCGCCGCCGTTTCGAAGCGGATTCGGACGTCTTCGGACACTTGGGGATCGCGCGCGACCGCGGCGATCAGGTCGTGAACGGCATCGAGGCAACCCGGTTCGGCACCGACCTCGAGCATGCTGGGGCCCTCAATCGCCATCGAAGGCGCGGTCGGCCGAGGGGTACGGCTTGAGAACTCGGTTGAGGTTCGTCAGGGAAAGCACGGTGTCGACCTGGGCGGTAGGCGCCGCAAGTCGAAGGTCTCCGCCTGCTTGCCGGGCGGCCTTGAGTCCCGAGATCAACGCACCCAGTCCGGAGGAATCGATGAACTCCGTGGAACTCAGTTCGACCACGATCTGAGTTTCGCCCGCACTGATGAGATCGATGATCAGTTCTCGTAGCTTGGGTGCGGCCACCATGTTCAGCCGGCCTTCCGGATGGACGACCGTGATACCTCGGCTGTTCTTATGTGTGGAGAACTCGATCATGTGACTCCCTTCGACGAAAACTCTGCAGAGCCGGGCTGGAACCGGACGGCCCGTATGACAACGCCGAGAATCGCGAGGTCGAGAGTCGTCCAGATCAGGTTGAACGAAACCGCCACGATTGGAAGTGTTTCGCGCCAAAGCTGAACCAGGCCGATGACCAGCGCCGTCGCGAGCATCACCAGGACCACGAGCTGCCACCGCACCAGGTGCCATTGATATCGCTGCGGCCGTGTTGCCTGATCTGGCGAGTTCGCCGTGGCCCCGAACACGAGCTCCCGTACCACTGACACACACGCCCGTATTCGGACCGGAAACATCGCCATTCGAAATTGCTGCTCGCGCCACGCCGAGACCCCGCGCGCGACGGTGAGAAACTGCCCAATGCTCAACACGGCGAACGGAACCAGCCGGAGAAAGTAGTCGGAGTCGTACGCGGTGATCGGCAGAACGCCGAACCCGAGATACACCGCCGGCGCGACGAAGTAGATGACCGCTGCGAAGCCCGTCAGGCAGCTCCCCAAAGTCGCCGTGTACAGCAGTTTCTGCGCCACCGTCAAACCATGCTTGAATGCGGGATTCTCGCGGACCAGCGCCCACATCGCACCTTGGTCCTGCGCAAATCGTCGATTGATGACCGATTGCAGGTTCCAGTCAGCCTGTCCGTGCGCGAGGACTTCACGGTGGTATGCGCTACGCCATCCCGCCGCATGAAGTCGCATCGAGACCGTGAATTGATCGGTCACCTCGCTGCTTCCGGTCGCATGCGGCGCCGGCCCGGCAGAGCCCGGTTCGAGGTCGATCGCATGGGCCAGGCTCTGGATGGAAGTGATCGCCGCAAGCGGGGAGAATTCGTGGTGGACCAAGGCCTCGACTGCGGCGCGGTCCAGAATCGAGACTTCGGCGGGCGCTGGATCCAGGTCCGGCGCGAGTTCGGCGAGATCGGCACGAATCGCTTCCATGTCCGAAAGAACCATTCCGCGGGCCACGGTGTGAACGCGGTTCTGCAGCGTGTAAGCCGTCTCGCTGAGTGGGCGCCGCCGTTTGATGTCCTCTTCCGCAGCGTGCACTGCGTCGGCGATCTGTTCGAGGGCGGCCGCGATCCGAGGTTCTGCGTCGACGATCCCCGGGCGGGCTCTGCGCACCAGCCGGCTGGCTTCGGCGATGGTACTGACAACCCGCTTTTCGACCGAGTGTGCGTAATCCGTCACACCGACCCGCATGATCGCCTCACGGCGGAAGATCGCGTTCGACCCGCAGAAGTAGGCAGCATTCCACCCGTCCTTGCCCGCCAGGACAGGGCCGTACAACAGGGGAGAACGAACGGCGTACGGGTCGCCGTTCGGGACGTTGGCGACCGACAGGGGGGTCTGAACGAGCGCCATCTGGTCGTCGCGGAAGTAACCCAGCGTCCGGTCCAGGAAGTCTGCTCGCGGAACATGCGCGCCGTCCAGGACGAGAACGAACTCGCCATCGGTCCACAGCATCGCGTTGGCAAGTTCGCCGCTACCGTCGAGGCCCACGGCGTCTGTGGTGGACGTAGACGGGAGGTAGCCGACGTTCAGTCGAGCAGCGGCAGCCTCCAGATCCGCTCTGTCTCGGGAGTCGACTATCCAGGTTGTGTGCGGATACTGCAGCGACTGGGTCGCGCGCGTTGTCGACGTGACGAGTTCGAGTGGCACGTCGCGCGCCATGACGAAGACGTCGACCGCGAGGTCGGGCGCCGCTGGTGGTGGGGTCGACCGCCGATAGGGCCGCCAGAGCGTCATGCCGAACACGGCCGAACCAACCACCGTGAACGTCTCTGCGACGACCAGGGGAACGGAAATCCACCAATGTGTCCAGTTCACCGATGCCGTCCATCGCCACCAGATGTAGTTGACCCCGAACAACGCCGTGCTGACGACGAGAAGTCGCCTGGACACGACGTGGAACACGCGCGGCGTCATTGCGGCACTCGGCGGATGGCGATCAGCGTGACGTCGTCGGGCAGCACCGTCTCGCGCAGTCGCGCCTGGACGGCTCCGGCGAGATCCGCGGGTGTCTCGTAGCGTCTGAGGAAGTCCGCGAGCGCGCCGCGATCAGAGTCCTCGGCAAGGATGTCGAGAAGCCCGTCGGAGCACAGAACGAGCGCTGCGCCGGGTTCGAGATGAATTGTTCGCGCCGTCCAGGTCGTGCCGACGCCCAGCGGCAGATCGCCAGTGGACAACGGGGTGGTCGAGCCGTCGACGTGGCGAATCAGGGAAGTCCCCTGCCCGGCGTCGACGTATTCGACCGTGTGCGAAGTCGGTTCGAGTCGGCTGTGGAACGCCGTTGCGAAGCTGCCGGTCCGTTCGAAATCGTCCGCCAGTTGATCCGACACCATGCCGATGACCCCGGACAGCTTCGAGTTCGGTACCGAATCGAGTGCTCGGGTGGTGCCACGCAGGGCCGACCGGACGCTGGCGGTGAGGATCGCGGCGGGGATTCCCTTGCCCATGACGTCGACGACAGTGAAGTATGCGCCGCGAGCTGTCGTGTAATGGTCGTAGAAGTCGCCTCCGACCGCGAACGCGGGCACGCAAACTGCCGCGACCTCGTAGCCCGGAATATCGGTGAGTGTCTTGGGCAGTAGTTCCCTTTGCACCTGCGCCGCGCGGTCGAGTTCGGCAGACTGCTCCAACTCCCGCTGCACCCACGAGGCGAGTTCGGCGAAGGCCTTGAGTTCACTGGAGTTGAGGCTGCGTGGTCGCGAGTCATAGATGCAGAAGACCCCGACGTAATGTCCGCCCGGACCGTACAGCGGGTGGCCGGCGTAGAACCGCACTCCGTCGTCGCCCCCGACACCCGGCAGGCACGCGAAGTCCGAGATGGTCGTTGCGTCTTCCACGATGTAAACCGGGTTGGCGGGCTCGCGATAGGCGCGCGCTATCGTCACCTGGCACATCGTTAGTTCCCGCGGGATCGGATCCTCCCGCAGTCCCGCCACGGACTTGAACCACTGGTGGCGGTCATCGATGACGGAGATCGATGACATCGGTACTTCGAACATGATCTTTGCGACGCGAATGATCTGATCGAATCGGTCTTCCGGTGCCGTGCCGATGCGGCCACCCACCTGTTCGGCTGCACGCAAACGCTCCCGCTCGACCGCGGGCGAGATGAATGCATTCTCAATCGCCATCGGACGTCCAGAGCGGGTGTCGGCGCACGAGTCTAGCCTAGTTTGCAAACTCAATTCGATACGACATCAACAGAATTGAATGCGAAACCGCGCCCTGGTCCGGGGAATCGCGAAGGCCTCCGGATGGGGCTTGGATTGCACTTACGATGACTCAGTGCAGGTCGAAAGCCAAGCGCTGGAAAGCCGTTCGTCCGGCGCTGATCGATTGCCGAGAACATCGATGCGATCGGCAGGCGTTCGCATGCGCATTTTCGCTCAGCGTGCACTGTCATTCGTTACCGCCGGTTTTCTCGTCACGATCATCCCCAGAGTTCGTCCCACGCCCGGTTACTCGATTTGGTTCGATGGCGTCTGGCAATGCGCGGCATTCTTTGCGTCCGCGATCATCTGCTCACTGCGGATATCACTGGGGACGACCCATCGGTCGTTCTGGGTGTGCATCAATGTCGCGTTGTACTGCGACGCCCTCGCCGAGGCGCTGTGGTTGTGGACCGTAGGTGAGTCCGACGCGGGCCAGGCGTCTCCGGCCGACGGATTCTGGCTGGCGTGCTACGTGTGGATTCTGGTCGGGCTCGTCATCTTGATCCGCGACCGCGTCGGGAGCCTCACGAGCACGACCGTCGCCGACGCGGCGATCGTCGGATTCGGGGCGGCCGCGGCGGGTTCGGCAGCGCTCGCCCCCTACGTGACGGCGACGTCCGGCGGTTTCGTCGCGAATTTCGTCAACATCGGATACCCGATCCTCGATCTCGGGTTTCTCATCGGGATTCTTGCTGTCATCACGATCTACCGATGGCAACCTCCGCCCGGGGTATGGATGCTGTTCGCCGCGCTTTCCATCTGGGAAATCGCGGACCTTCTGTTCGTGGTCGAAGTCGCGGGAAGCAACTACCTCTCCGGTGGGGTAGGCGATGCCCTGTATGTCGTCGCCGCGATTGTGGCGGCTTTTGCCCCCGGACACCGGGACCACACCCGACGCCCGATTCCGCGCTGGCTCCCGATGGTCATTCCCGTCCTGGCCAGCACCGCGGCGGTCCTGATCTTGTTCTTTCAGGCCACTTTGGCTCCCGGCCAGCTCGCGCGGTGGGCCGCGTTGGCTGCAGTCGCAGCGGCGGGCGCCCGGGTGAGCATGGTGTACTCCCAGACGCAGCGCAGTGCCGAGTTGTCGAGACTCGCCCACACGGACGACCTCACCGGGCTTCTGAACCGGCGGGGCTTTTTCCGCGCGCACCATCCCCTCCTGCGCTCAGCGGCGACGCATGCCGTCCTGGTACTGGACCTCGACCGGTTCAAAGACATCAACGACAGCTTGGGGCACCACTACGGGGACGACCTGCTGCGTGCCGCGGCTGACCGCATACTCGAAGTCTTGCCACACACCAGTCATATCGCGCGCTTCGGCGGAGACGAGTTCGCCGTGGCCGTTCCCGCGATTCGGCGCGCGGATGCGGCTCGCATCGCGGACTCGTTGTTCGACCGACTGACCGAGCCGTTCGACCTTGCAGGTCTCGACGTCATGGTCGGGGTGAGCATCGGGATCGCGCAGTTTCCGGTTCACGGCCGGGAAACGGATACGCTGCTGCGCCACGCCGACTTCGCGATGTTCCAGTCGAAGCGAAGTGGTTCCGGACCCGCCTTCTATGCCTTCGACACACCCGACACAGACTCGATAGGTTCGGGACGATCGGGCCTCGAACTGGTGGGAGAGTTCCGAGCCGCGATCGATGCGCGCACGCTTGATGTCCACTATCAGCCGATTCACGAGGTCGCGAGCGGATCGGTCGTCGGTGCGGAGGCGTTGCTGCGGTGGGTTCATCCGGTGCATGGCTTGCTCGGCCCCGGACTTCTTCTCCCGCTGGCGATTCGCCATGGTCTCATGCCGAATCTGACGCGGGCCGTACTCGACATCGCTCTCCGAGCGGCCCGGCGGTGGCACGACAGCGGACATCCGATTTCGGTGTCCGTGAACATCTCGCCGTCCATCCTCCAGCAGGAAAAGCTCGTCGAATCGATCCTGGGCACTACGGCGGCCGCGGGCGTACCGCCGACTTCCCTCGTCCTCGAGATCACCGAAGACCACTTCGTCGGTGACTACCGGCGGACCCGGGAAGTTCTGGACAGCCTGCGTCGCGCCGGCGTCCGGATCAGCCTTGACGACTTTGGCCAAGGACACTCGATCCTGGAGTACTTACGCGAACTCACGATCGACGAGGTCAAGCTCGACCGCTCGTTCGTCAGTGACCTCGCGTCGGATTCCCGGACCGACGCGATCGTCGCCACCACCATCTACCTCGCGCACACGTTGGGCGCCCGCGTCGTCGCCGAGGGTGTCGAAACCGCCGCGATCGATCGCGAACTGCACAATTACGGCTGCGACCTGGCGCAGGGCAATCACTACTCGCCGGCGTTGTCCGCGGTCGATATCGAGACGTACCTGAGCGTTCGCGGTCAGACTCGGTGAATCAGTGCGGACGCCTGATCACTGATGTTCGCGGCACCGCTAAGTCACTCCGACGACTTCGGCACGAAGATTCCGGTGATGTCGGCATTCTTGATCGGCGTCTTGGCGTTCTGCTGAACGCGGCACAGGAGGTCAATGGCAGAGATGCCGGAATCGACTTGCTGCGGCGTCGGGTCCTGATCCTTGTTCTGCTCTTTGAGGAACTTGGTCACCGTGACGCGCTGCTCATCCTTCGCCTGACCGATGTACTCGTTGCATGGCGTGTCGCCACCCTTGTTGAGCACCTCGACCTTGGAACAGCCGGCAACGCTGAGCAGGACGGCGGAAGCCGCGAAGGCGGCGGCGAGTACGCGTTTCATCAGTAAGTCACACCTTTGTGCGGAGCAGGGCTATCGGTATTCATTGCTTTCCCGATTTTGGTGCGCTCTAACAATTTCCGCGCTCAAACGCCGTCGACGAGCCCCCGAATGACGGCGCTCACGGGTCCGTCCGGGGCCGAGGGGTAGCCGGTCCCGGCCCACAGGTGAAGACGGCTGGTATCGCCGGCCTGGCTCGCGGCTTGCCGCAGGGGCCGCGTGAGGTGGTGGATCTCGGGGTAGCCGAACGGCGCGGTCGCATCGTGCCGGTCGATGAACCCATTGCGCAGTGCGCGCGCCGGCCGACCTGTGAAGGCGTGCGTCAGGACGGTCTCCGTGAATGCCGGGTCGGCGAGTGCGTCCCGGTGGGTCCGCGAGGTGCCGGCCTCGTCAGTTCTGAGCAGCAGGGTGCCGACCGCAACGGCTTCTGCGCCGGATTCCAGCAATTCGCGCACGGCCAGGGGGCCGTCGACGCCACCCGCGGCCACGATGGAAAGCGGGGTAACCGATCGGACCGCGCGCACGAGTTCGGCGGTCGCCATCTCCTCGATGGCTCGCCGCGGCTCGAACGTTGCGCTGTGACCGCCGGCGGATGGACCTTGCACGACCAACGCGTCCACGCCGAGGTCATGCGCGGCTCGTGCCTCGTCGGGCGTGGTCACGGACGCGAACACCTTCGTGCCCGCCTTCTGCAGTCGCGCGAGGTCGGCGTGCGACGGCAAGCCGAACGTGAAGGAGACCGCGGGCACCGGGTCGGTGACGAGGAGGTCGAGTTTGGCGGCCCAGTCATCGTCATCGGCCCGCGGAACCGGCGGAAGTTCGGCGCCGAGCGCGTCCGCGTCCGACTGCAGTTCGGCGCGGTACGTGCGGTACTGGTCGGCGGAGATCGTCGAGTCGCCGGGCACGAAGAGATTGACCCCGAAGCCGCCGACCGATCGCACCGCACGGATTTCCTCGGCCAGCGCATCGACCGATCTGTATCCCGCTGCGACAAAAGGGAATCCACCGGCGTCGTGCACCGCGATCGACAGTGCGGCCGTGGTGGGACCCCCGGCCATGGGCGCCGCCACGATCGGAATTGCGGAATCGAGCAGACTCACCGAATTCTCCTTCCCCTGAATTCTCAGAGTAGGTCGTCCGGCGTCCTACGCTGGGGATGACCGATCATCGACGATCTGGGAGTGGACGTGGCCCGTAAAGATCGAAACGCGGGGCTCGACCCCGAAACCGACTATGAACAGATAAACCGGAATGTCGGCCTGTACGACTTTCCCTGGGACGGAATGCAGGCACTCGGCCTGGCGCTGTTCCGGACCTATGCCGTTCCGAGTATCGGCCGGTTGCTGCACCAGACCGGTGAATTCGAAACCGCGACGCAGAAGCGGCACGACGACACCGGACTACTGCTCGAAATCCCTGGCGAGAAGGGGCTCGACAGCTTCGACGGCCGGGCGGCGGTCCGCCGGATCAATCAGATGCACCATCTGTACAAGATCTCGAATGACGACATGCGGTACGTGTTGTCGACGTTCGTCGTTGTGCCGACGCGTTGGATCGAGGCGTACGGATGGCGGAAGCTGAGCCCCGACGAAGTCCGGGCCGGCGTGCGCTACTACCAAGAACTCGGCCGCCGGATGGGGATCAAGGAGATTCCGCAGACGTACGCGGAGTTCGCACAATTCATGGACGACTACGAGGCCGAGTACTTCGGCTTCGACCAGGGTGGCCGACAAGTCGCGGACGCGACGCTCGACCTGCTCGCGTCGTTCTATCCGCTGATCCCGAACCGGATGATGAAGCACTTCTCCCGGTGCCTCATGGATCGCCCACTCCTGGACGCGTTCCACTACGACGTACCGAGTGCGCTGTCGAGATGGCTCGCGCGTCAGTCGCTCGTACTGCGCGGCAGGTTCGTCGCGCTGCTCCCGGCGCGCAAACGCCCGAAGTACCTCCGGGACCGGCGGCGCGTGCGCAGTTATCCGCACGGTTTCGATCTCGCCGATCTTGGATCGCGAGCCGTCCACGACGTGATATCCCGGAAGTCTGCATAACCGCCTCGACGTTAGGTTCCGCAGTTGTCTTTCGTCACCGCTCTCATTCGCGTCAACTACCGGGTCGTGCGGACGCCCGCAGATCTCGTTCGCCGGAAAGTCCTCAACCGTCTACCCGATGATTCGCTGGTGCGCCTCACAGCGGACGGTGCGATCGGTCTGGCGGACGCGGTGATCGGCCGCATCACCGGTGACGACGAACTGCGCGAGCGCGGGGGAGCGATGGCGAAGTCCGTGACCGACGTCCTCGCGACGAAGGCTCCGCGGCTGAACATCCCGCCGCTGGAGCGCGCGCTGACTCCGCCGGCCTATGACGCGGAGTCGTTGCGGACCGAAATCCCTGGTGGCCTCGAAATCGACGGCTACACGTCGACCTGATTCCATCCGCGAAGGAATGTCTTCGCCCTACGGTTGTCCCATGATCATCGTGACCAGCAATGACATCCCCGGGGCAACTGTCACACGCACGATCGGCGAGGTCTTCGGACTGACCGTCCGGTCGCGTCACATCGGTTCGAACATCGCGGCCGGCTTCAAGTCGCTTGCCGGTGGCGAGCTGCGGGGTATCACCCAGCTCCTGCAGGAGGCACGCGGCGAGGCCCTGCAGCGTCTCGCGGAGGAAGCCACCCGCGCGGGTGGGAACGCGGTGGTCGCGTTCCGCTTCGAGACGACCGAGTACGCCGGCACCGGCGTCGAGGTCTGCGCGTACGGCACGGCCGTCATCATCAGCTGATCAGTCGAAGTCGATCCGGATCGTCAGCCGTTCGGTTCCGGCGAGGCGAACACCGACGCTGTTGATCCCACCGAGGTCGGCCAGGCGTGCGTCGGTGTCGTCGTCGGGGAGCAGGACGGCGGTGCCGGCGTGCCACACCCCGCGAATCCGGACACGTACCGCGGGATTGGCCTGAATGTTGCGTACGTAGTCGGACTGGTAGCCGTGTTCGGACACCATCCAGAAGCTGCCGCCTCGGCGTTTGCCCCCGATGGGGGTCTGGCGGGGCAGGCCGCTCTTTCGGCCGATCGTCTCGATCATCGGAACGCCGCCGCTCTTGCGGACGAGCGGATTGATGACGGTGCGCTGCGCGGTGTGGACGAGACGAAACTTCAGCTTGTCGAGTGCCATCTGAATTCCTTCGGGGTTAGGTCACGAGCAGAGGGAGCGTTTCCGAGCAGCCTGCGTGAAGTTTGTGCGTGGCGAGGTCGTCGCCACGCGTGTCACCCCGGTTGATGATGACGACCGGCTTGCCGTGCTTGGCGGCATGCCGCACGAACCGGAAACCCGACATCACCGTCAGCGATGACCCGGCGACGAGCAGGGCGTCCGCGTCGTCGAGCATCGCGAACGCTCTGTCCACCCGTTCGCGCGGCACGTTCTCCCCGAAGTAGACGATGTCTGGTTTGAGCATCCCCGCGCAGAGCGGGCAGTCGACCATTCGGAAGTGTTCGGTGCGATCGACGATGGCGTCGGCATCCGGTGCGACTTCCAGACCGGTCAGGCTCGCGGCCGTGAATTCCGGGTTGAGCTGCTCGAGCGTCTCGGCGAGGGCGTACCGCGACTGCCGGTAACCGCAGCGAAGGCACACGACCTGGGCGTACGTGCCGTGCAGGTCGACGACTCGGCGCGACCCTGCCTTCGTGTGCAGGAGGTCGATGTTCTGCGTGATCACACCGTTGAGTGCGCCAGTGCGTTCGAGAGTCGCGAGGGCCCGGTGGCCGCTATTCGGCTGTGCACCGTCGACGATCCGCCAGCCGACGTGGTTCCGCGCCCAGTAGCGTCGGCGGAAGTCTGCGTCGCCGACGAACTGCTGGTACGTCATCGGATTGCGCGGCGGTGAATCCGGGCCGCGATAGTCGGGGATGCCGGAATCGGTCGACATGCCCGCGCCTGTGAGCGCGACGGTCGTGGCGCCCGCCAGGAGCGAACCGATCTCGCTGATCTGCGCAGGCAGGTCGGCGGTTCGCGTCATGTTCCCCAGGCTAGCTACTCAGATGATCTGATGGACAGATGCGCATCGGTCTCATCGAGGGAGACGGAATCGGTCCTGAGGTTGTTTCCGCCGCCCGTCGGGTCGTCGACACCGCTCTGGCGACCCACAATCTGACCGTCGACTGGGTTCCGCTGCTTCTGGGCCACGCGGCCATCGATGCGCTCGGTTCGCCGATGCCGGACGAGACGATCAACGGACTCGATGAGCTCGACGCCTGGATTCTCGGCCCGCACGACAATGTGTCGTACCCCGTCGAGCATCGGGTAGGGCCGCCGCCCGGCGGATTCATTCGAAAGCGGTACGGGCTCTTCGCGAATATTCGTCCGGCGCGCACATTCGCCGGTGTGCCGTCGATCGGGCGTTCAATGGATCTGGTCATCGTCCGCGAGAACACCGAGGGTTTCTACAGCGACCGCAACATGTTCGTCGGGTCGGGGGAGTTCATGCCGACCGCCGACGTGGCCATGCAGGTCGGCGTGGTTACTCGAGCGGCGTGCGAACGGATCGCTCAGATCGCATTCGAACTCGCGCAGAGCCGCCGACGGCAGGTGACGGTGGTCCACAAGGCCAACGTGCTCCCACTGACAACCGGGCTGTTTCGCGATGTCTGTCGGGAAGTCGGTGAAGCGTTTCCCGACGTCGAACTGGTCGACGAGCACGTCGACGCGATGGCCGCCCTGCTCGTTCGCCGACCCGACGATTTCGACGTCATCGTCACCGAGAATCTGTTCGGCGACATCTTGTCCGATCTCGCGGGGGAGTTGGCCGGGTCGATCGGGCTGTCGGCGTCGCTCAACTGCTCGACGACCAAGGCGATGGCCCAGGCAGTCCACGGCGCCGCCCCGACGATCGCCGGACAGAACGTCGCCAACCCGGCCGCGACGATCCTCTCGTCCGCGATGTTGTTGCGCTGGTTGAGCACTCGCTTCGACGACGCGGTCCTCTCCAAGTGTGCCGACACCATCGAGGAAGCGACCGCGGCAACCCTCGAGTCCGGCGTTCGCACGCGAGATCTCGGGGGAGCCGCATCGACGTCAGAGTTCACCGACCGAGTGTGTGCGGCAATCAGCCGTACGTGAGCTCCGCCTCGCGTGCCTTGAGGAAGGCCTGCGCGCAGTTGATCACCACGATGATTCCGATCAGCACCCAGAAGTTGGCCGCGGCCCACGTCACGAGGTTGGTGACGTCCGGCTGGTTGATCTCAGTTTCGATCGTGGCGATGAAGGCCGGGTTGACGAGCCGGTGGGTGAGGGTCAGACCAGCGAGAACGGCGACGAAGGCGGCATTCGCAACACCGTTCGCCCAAGCCAACGAGTACGTCCAGTGCCCCGTGCGGTACTTCGCGATCTCGACCACGACGAACGCTGCCAACGTCAGATAGATGGCGATGATCCAGCCGTGCCACAGGTCGGGGTGGAACAGCGCGACGCTGTTTCCGTCCGCATTGAGCAGGTACGAGTGGTCCTTCTGCCACAGCAGGAACAGCGCGATCATCGCGATGCCGACCAGGCTCCAGATGAATTCGCCGAGTCCGACCCGGGTGGCCTTTACGTGGTTGGGGAGCTTGTCGGGCGTCCATTCATCGACGAGGCCCTTGGGGGCGCGGCCGGCTTTACGTTCGTAGAACGCGAAGACGAGCGTCACCCAGAAGAAGATGTGAAACACGACCTGGGCCGCCGCACCAATGCCCTGACCCACGGCCGACCACACCGGGCTGTCGTTGATGAGCGCGGAAATGATGACCACGACGCCGACAATCGTCGGCACGACCGGAACGAGCGCGCGCAGCAACGCGACATAGGACGGGAAATACTCCGGCCCGATGAGATGTGCCGGCTTGTCCCGGTACTTCATCGCCAGCACCGTAGGGTCGCCGAGTTCGTTCAGAACCTCGCGTTCGGCGGTCTCCGGGGAGATTCCGCCCTCGGCGATTCGACCCTCGACCGTATCGGCGATGGTGCCGCGAAGCTCCTCGGCGATGTCGGCCCGCTGGGCCTCGGGAAGTCGACGCGCGACCTCGGCGATGTAGCGCTCAGAGAGCGTCTGGGCAGTGGAGCTGGTCATTGCTTGTCTCCTTGCGCAATGGAATTCAGGGTTTTGTCGAGGGTGCGCCACTCGGCGAGGAGTACGTCCAGCACTTGCTTGCCGTCTTCGCTGACCGCGTAGAACTTGCGTGGGCGAACGTCCTCGGTGTTCCACTCGCTGGTCAGCAGACCTTGCTTCTCGAGGCGGCGAAGAAGGGGGTAGAGGGTGTTCGTATCGACCTCGACGCCCGCTTTGTTGAGCGTTTCGAGCAGCGAGTATCCGTACTGCGGGGACTGCAGCAACGACAGGCACGCCACCACGACGGTGCCCCTTCGCAACTCCTGCAGATGTCCCGCGAGAATCTCTTCTGTCACGCTTCACACGATAGCGTGTGACGCACACTATCGTCTAGCGCGCAATGAAGTGACGCCAACCACTGCTAGGTCCGACGGGCCATTTCGGCAAGCCAGGTGTGGACGAGCGGCACGACCGACGCGCCCTCGCCACTCGCGGAAGCCACCCGTTTCATCGAACCGCCGCGGATATCGCCGATGGCGAAGACACCGGGCACCGTAGTCGCGAGATCCTCGGGCGGAAGGCCGTCGATCCAGGCTTCCTGTGGAACGTCGCGGCCCGTGAGCACGAATCCGCGTTCGTCGGTCGCGATGGACCGTGACAGCCAGTCGCAGTGCGGTTCGGCGCCGAGAAGGAGGAACAGTCCGCCGACCGCGATGCGCGTGGTCTCGCCGGAGCGCGTGTCGGTGAGACCGATCCATTCGAGGGAGTCGTCGCCATCGCCGTCGGTGACCTCCGTGCACGTCTGCACGGTGATGCGAGGGGTGTGTTTGATCTCGCCGATCAGATACGCGGACATCGTCTCGTCGAGGCTCGGGCGGCGCACGATCAGTCGGACCGAGCGTGCGAACCGGGCCAGGTGAACTGCGGCCTGACCAGCGGAGTTGCCGCCACCCACGACCACGACGTCGCGGCCGTCCATCTCGCGTGAAGCGGTGAGTGCGGCGCCGTAGTAGACGCCCTTGCCGACGAGTTCCTCGAGGCGTTCGACGCCGAGCTTGCGGTACGAGACGCCCGTCGCGACCACGACCGACCGTGCGCGGATTCGACCGCCGTCGGTGACGAGTTCGTGCGGATCACCCGGTTCGATCGCCGTGACCGGCCATCCCGTGAAGAACTGTGCCCCGAACCGGATCGCCTGGCTGCGGGCACGCTGCGACAACCGCATCCCCGAGATTCCGCGCGGGAATCCGAGGTAGTTCCGGATCATCGAACTGGTGCCGGCCTGGCCGCCGATCGCGCCGGATTCGAGTACGACGGTCGACAGTCCCTCGGAGGCGCCGTATACGGCGGCGGCAAGTCCCGCCGGGCCCGCGCCGACGACGGCGAGGTCGACGACGTCCGGCACGTTGATGTGGTCGGGCGAGCCGTACAGCCGCCGGGCGATATCGCTCACCGATCGGGGTACGGCAACGCTCTGGTTCATCGCCCACACGAGTGGGTAGCCGCTGTTCTCCGGCGCCCGATCGCGAATCATGCGGCCGACTTCACTGTCCGGCGAGTACACGCGATACGGCATACCCATCCGGTCGAAGAAGTCGCGAATCTCCATCACGAGAGTCGACATGACCGGGGTGATGATCTTGGCGGTGACCGCCTCGGGGTCCGGCACCGTCGAACCCCAGTCCGACAGCATGTCGGTGATCGCGTGGTGAAACTCCTCGTCCCGCGGCCCGCGTGGCATCAGCAGGTAGGCGTCGTATTTGCCCTTGGCCATGCCCATGCGCAGCGGCTGCGAATCGCGGAGGAACCGTTCCATCGGCGTGACGATCGCGCGGCGAGCAGTGGGAACTGCCGCGCGCCACTGCTCGAACGCGTGCAGGACGGGCGCGTCGGGCAACTCGGAGTCACTGACGAACAACGCGACCAGTCGGCCGCTTTCGACGACGCGCTCCGCCTCTTTGAGCGCCTGTTCGGCGGAACGGGCGGGAATGAGTTCGTAGTCGCGCGCGTACCGCCCGAACTCTTCGACGAGAAAGTCGGCGTGTTCGTCGGACGTCAGCAGGATCGCAGGTCGCTCCACGATCGGATCATATGGGCTGGACCTACCCGGTGGTCACCCCAGGAAGCGCTGACGTTCCTTCGGTGACGGGATGTGGCAGCGCGGCGCCCGCTGGAAGCGCTTCCGGTTCCGGGCGATGAAGTCATAAACGAAGTCGCGCACACGTTCCGGAACGAGCAAACCGATACCCAGCACCGACCACGGCAGACCCAGGAGAATCGCGGTCCGCAGGATGGCATCGGACTTCACGTACGCGTTTCCGCGGGCGAGCAGAACGACGGTGTCGGGGGTCTCCGGATCAAGACCGAGTTCGCGATACAGCGGCCGGCCGGCCTCGGAACCGATCGACAAGAAGCGGAACTGGCCCGGTCGGTCGAGGCGCAGGACGAGTCGAACGCTGCCCGTGCACATCGCGCAGTCCCCGTCGTACATCAGGACCGGATCGGGTCCGAGATCTTCCGGCATTGCGCTCCTCCACGGGTGGCCGTTGCCGACATTCGTGTCGACATTCGGGCTGCTCACCACATTCTTCCATCGAGGATGACACCATTTCTGGCGTGCCCATCGTCCGGACCCTCATGCGCTTCGTCTTCCCGGCCGTGGTTGCGCTGTCGATCATGGTGCTGTTCGTGCCGATGCCACCGGGACCGGCGCATCGGCCGGACAAGTTGGTGCACCTCATCACGTTCGCCGGGCTGGCCGGGAACGGTGTTCTGGCACAGTTTCGGCGGGAGTGGCTCGTGGGGGCGCTTCTTGCGTACGCGGTCGGCAGTGAGATTCTGCAGGGGCTGCTGCCGCTCCAGCGCCACGCCGACTGGCGAGACGCCGTCGCGGACGTCGTGGGCATTGTGATCGGACTGGTCGCGGGGAACTTGACGAACAAGGCTTTGCGCGCGGTTCTGCCCGCCTAGCTGCGCACGAGACTCGGTTCGTCTGGCGCCGACAGCGTGAGGATCGCCTTGACCACGCGCGGGTTGCCCTCCTCGATCGCCCGCTCCAGATCGCGAAGCGTGACCGCGACATGCGACTCGACGAAGTCGCCGGCAAGGTCGACGCTCGCGATGAGAATGGTCTGCCGCGGGCCCACGAACTCCATCCGCAGATACGTGACCCGGTCGATCTGATCCATCTCGAGAAGCGTCGTGAGGGCGGCACCGTGCAGTTGCGACGAGGCCTCCTCGCCGAGCAGGAATCTGCGGTTTCGGTCGATCAACACGACGGCGATCACCCCGAGAAGCACACCCACCGCGATCGAACCCAGCGCGTCGGGGATCGGCGACCCGGTCAGTTGGTGCAGCAGAATTCCGGCGAAGGCGATCGCCAGACCGATGAGCGCGGCCGCGTCCTCGGCGAACACCGCGCGAGTGGTCGGGTCCGAAGTCCGCATCGCGTGTTCGAGAACCGTGCGGTCGGCCTTGCGTGCCTCGCCGTGCAGTTGCCGAATCGCTTGCGTGAAGGAAATGCTCTCGAGGACGAACGAAATGGCCAGCACGATGTAAGCCACGGCGAAGTCGGACGACGGTTCGGACGAAATCAGTTCCTGCACACCATGGGTGATCGACACGCCGGCGCCGAGGGCGAACAACCCGAAAGCGGCGAACATCGACCAGATGTAGGCCTCACGTCCATACCCCACCGGATGGGCGTCGTCCGGTTCACGCAGACTGCGCCGGTTCGCGATGAGGAGCAGAACCTCGTTGCCCGCATCGGCCCACGAGTGGGCTGCTTCGGCGAGCATCGATGCCGACGCGGTGATGATCGCGGCCACCGTCTTTGCCACCGCGATGAGGAGGTTCGCCGCGAACGCGAGAATGACGGTCAGGAGGCTTTCGGACGGGGTGTCATTCGACGAAGGCGCGGTCACAACCCCCAGTAAACCGACCTCGGCGCAACCGTGCGCGCCATCTCACCGCAACCGCACCATGGGAAACGGCCGAAGAGGGTGGGTCACGGCGTATTTCGTGAGCTCCCGGGCCAGGAAGCGGTGAAATCCCGCGTTCGGGAACTCCGCGGACACGGTGGCGATCTGATCCCGGCTCAGTCCGTTGCGGACCAGGCCGCGGCTGAAGTCGATGAGATCGGCTTTGCGGAAGGCTTCTAGTTCGGGGTCCGCGAACGGCAGTACCGCATGATGGCCTTCGACGAGCGCCGCCGCTCGGCTCGCATCCGCGATCCCGAACTGTGGAGCAAGCGCGCGGGCCAGTGCGGCTGACGGTGCGATGTAGTCGACGGTCCGGGCGGTCCATACGCCGAGATCGTGCACCGCCCACGCGAGCGCGACGTCGGTATCGAGTGGCTTGCCGGTCAACAGGACGTGGTAGTTCGCGGCCCGCAGGACATGGTTGCGGTAGGCGTCGTACTGGGCGCCGAGTTCTTTCGCATAGCGACCGAGCACGTCGTCGATGACCGCGTTATGTGAGAACACCCTGAGAGTTTCGCACCTGGAGTTTGCCGTGTCGTCGATCCGGGAAAACGACCCTGCAGTTGTCGGAGCTAGGCGAGGTCGACATGAGGCCGGTGAATATTCTCAGCAACAACGAGCTGAGGGGCGAGTTCTACGCGTTCGGTGAACTCGCGCAGCAGTTGCTCATAGAAGGACTGTCGAGGGCGTCGCGCCATATGGCCGCCCGACAGCGCGCGTGCCTCGGGGAGATGGCCCGCCGCGCCGAGCTCAACTGATGCCGGCAGTGCCGGCCTGCAATAGCCTGGCAACGTGACCGACGATCATTTGCGTGCGGCAGACGCTGACCGCGAGCGCATTGCCGAACGCCTTCGATTGGCCGTTGACGAGGGGCGACTGAGCATTCTCGAATACGACGAGAGGCTGCGCCAGCTCTATTCGGCGAAGACCTACGGTGAGCTCGCGCCGATCCTGGCAGACCTCCCGGCGCGCGCTGATAATTCGAAAACTGTTGCAAAACAACCATTTCACGTGCCGAAGTGGGTCGTCATCATGTGGCTGCCCTGGGCTGCGGTCAACGTAATGTGCCTGTTCATCTGGCTCGCGACCGGAGCGGGCTATTTCTGGCCGTTCTGGGTTGCCGTTCCGTGGGGATGTGCACTGCTCATTCCGACTGCCGTCGGGGTCATGAACCACCGCACGGATGATGACGAGCCGCGAGCTATCGAGCAGTAATCACGGGGACGTGGACGAGTCGGCGCGGTCCGGTGAACCAGTGGCGCGCCGAAATCGCCCACCACAGGCCGATCGCGCCGACGGTGACGGCAAGGGTGATGGGCGCGTAGTTGACGAGGTCCCACGTGAAGTCCTCGTTCCAGGGGTATCCGCGGTCGTCGGTCGGCAGCACGAACAGGACGCTGATGAGCGCGATCCACGCCAAGGCGACCGTGTCGACGACGCGGTAGTGGCGTCCGAGCGTCCATGGGCCACTGGCGAATCCGGACCCGCGGCGCAGGCGCAGGGCGATCGGAATGCCGTAGGCGAGGTACAAACCGATGACCGCGACCGATGTCGCCGCGTAGTACGCCGTGGGCGCGTTCGCGGCCGGGACGAGCATCGACGGCACGAGAAGCAGGAACGCGAACCCACAGATGAACCACACTGCCGCGACCGGAACACGGCGGGTGCTCAACGTCGACCACAGTTTCGACGCGGGGACGGCTCCGTCGCGGGCGAAGGCGTAGAGCATCCGCGACGCCGCGGTGACGGACGCGAACCCGCAGAAGAGTTGGGCGACGGCGGCGATGATGAGCAGAATCGCTGCGAGCCGTGCATCGAGCGAGTTCTCCAGGATGTAGATGACCGGATAGCCGCTGTTCTGTGCCGGATCCAGGGCCGCGGTGAGGTCTGGGATGGCGAACGTCACCGCCAGGATCAGGACGTATCCAGCGATGGCGGACACGATGATCGTGTGGACGACGCCCCATGCCGCTGCGCGTGCGGCGCCCCTGGTCTCCTCGGAGAGGTGGGCTGATGCGTCGTATCCGGTGAACGTGTACTGGGCATGCAGGAGTCCGAGAAGGAAGCTGAATGCCACGCCACCGAAGCCGACGCCGCTGTTGTCGACGGTCTGGGTGAAGACGAACGACAGCGATTGATGCTTCGCGGCGAAGAATGTCAGGACCACCACAAAGATCAGCACACCGAGGACGTGCCACCACGCCGAGACATTGTTGATCGTCGCCGCGAGATGTGGGCGAAGAATGTTCAGCAGGGCGTGGGCAACCAGGATGGCCGCGAACACGACGAAGATGACGTCCCGGGACGTCCCGAAGCCGAGGCCGATGGCGTCGAGCACCGCGGTCACGAAGATCGCGGCTCCGTAGTCGATCGCGGCGGTGACGGCGATCTGCCCGATGAGGTTGAACCACCCGGTGAACCAGCCCCACACGGGACCGCCCAGTTCGCTTGCCCACCAATACAACCCACCGGCGGTGGGATAAGCGGACGCGAGTTCGGCCATCGCGAGCCCGACGAACAGCACCATGATCGAGACGAGCGGCCAGCCCCACGACATGGTGATCGGACCACCGTTGGCGAGACCGATCCCGTAGCTTGCCAGGCCTCCCGTGAGAATCGAGACAACCGAGAAGCTGATGGCGAAATTGGAGAACGCCGACCACGATCGGTTCAGATCTTGGCGGTAACCGAGCTGCGCCAAGCGGTCCTCATCCGAGACGTCCATTCCATCCCCTTTTCCGACCGCTCGGTATGTTTCTCCTAACTATCCACTGCGCCTCGATGGTTGCCTAGCGTTCCATCGACAAGGAGGGAACTCGTGACATTCGAATCCATGGAGTTGCCGGACAAGCCGCACGTCACCGCGCCCGACGGGTCGGATGTGCGAATTCTGCTCAGCCTGTCCGGTGGCGGCATGGCGCATTTCGAACTCGCGCCGAGTCGCACGTCGCGTGCTGTCACCCACCGAACCGTCGAGGAGATCTGGTACTTCACGTCCGGCGCGGGGGAGATGTGGCGGTCAACCGGGGAGCTGACTGAAGTCCTCGAGGTTCGCACCGGCGTATGCCTCACGATTCCGCTGGGCACGCACTTTCAATTCCGTTCCTTCGGGCCCGAACCGCTGTCGGCGGTCGCCATCACCATGCCGCCGTGGCCCGGCGAGGACGAGGCAGTATTCGTCGAAGGTCCATGGGAACCGGCATGACTCTGGACCGTGAACTGACCGTCCGTTAAATTCGGCCTATGGGTGGCCACAAACCGCTTGCGGGTCGAACCGTCATCATCACGGGCGCGTCGTCCGGAATCGGTCGCGCGAGTGCGATCGCCGTCGCTGACGCCGGTGCGGAGGTCTTGCTCCTCGCACGTCGGGTCGACGAGCTGAACAAGGTCGTCGACGACATTCGGTCGGCGGGCGGGAAGGCGTCAAGTTACCCATGCGACGTCACCGAGTCCGAATCGGTGGATGGCGCGCTGGCTGCGATCTTCGCCGAGCACGACCACGTCGACATGCTCGTGAACAACGCCGGCCGCTCGATTCGACGGTCGCTCTACCGGTCCGTCGACCGCCTGCACGACTTCGAACGCACAATGGCCGTGAACTACTTCGGTGCCGTGCGGATGGTCCTGGGATTGCTGCCGCACATGCGCGAGCGCAAGTTCGGGCACATCGTCAACGTGAGCAGCGAGGGTGTACAGGTCAGTTCGCCCCGGTTCGCGGCGTATCTCGCGAGCAAAGCCGCGCTCGACAAGTTCACCGATGTCGCCGCCACCGAAACGCTTTCCGACGGCATCACGTTCACGACGATTCACATGCCTCTCGTCGAGACCCCGATGATCACGCCGAGCGCGGGCGCGTATGCCGCCGTCAAGGGCAAGTCGCCGGAGTGGGCCGCGGCGACGATCGTCCGTGCACTCGTCGAACGCCCCAAGCGCATCGACGTCCCGATGGGCACGATCTTCGAATACGCCGCGTTGTTCGCACCGAGTCTCAAGGACCGGGCATTGCATCGGTACCACCGGGCCTACCCGGACAGCGCCGCATCCAAGGGGCTCGTGCCGGTAGCCCCGCCGGAGGCGGACAACTCGGCAGGGGGTCCGGAGCCTACGGGGATACAACGAAGCGCCGGACGGTTGCTTCGGCGTGCGGCGCGGATGGTTCCGGGAACCCACTGGTGAATCGCCGTCCAACCTAGGATTGGCGATCATGACCGAGACGCGCTGGCTGGACGACGAGGAGATGCTCGCCTGGCTGGCGTTGGCGTCGCTGTTCATCAAGCTGCCTGCCGCGCTCGACCGGCAGTTGCAGCGAGATGCCGGGCTCTCGCACTTCGAGTACCAGGTTCTCGCCGGCTTGTCCCAGGCGCCAGACTGGACGCTCCGCATGAGTGATCTCGCGAAGTTCACCGAGGGACAGTTGCCGCGGTTGTCGCAGGTCGCGGCACGCCTCGAGAAGCGTGGCTGGCTCACGCGGATGACCGACCCGACCGATGGCCGGTTCACCTTGGGCACGCTGACCGATGCCGGCATGGCGAAACTCGTCGAGACCGCGCCGAGCCATGTGTCGACGGTGCGTCGCCTGGTGTTCGACAGTTTGACTCCCGAACAGGTCGGCCAGCTGCGCAACATTGCGCGCCACATCGTGGACGCGGTCGAACGCGACTGAGCTATTCCTTCGGCAGTTCGATCATCAGCGCCTCGGCGTCGGCGAGGACCGTGCCGTCTGGACTGGTCAGAGTGGACACCACGAATCTTTTTCGGCCTTCACTGCGGTCGATGCGCGTCTCGACCGTCAGTTCGACGTCCAGCGGCGTCAGATTTCGGTAGTTGACGTGCAGGTATGCGGTACGGGCGACCGGTTTTCGCGCGGCGAAGATCGCCATTCCGCACATCTCGTCGAAGAGGAGAGCGATCGCACCACCGTGCGCCGCCCCGTTCCCACCGAGGTGGTAGCGGCGGAAGGTTCCCTTCGCGCGCACGCCGTCGGCACTCCACGTGTCCACCCGCCACGCAGGAAGCATGAGGTGGCCGCGTCCCGGCGCGACGGCCCGTCCGGCAAAGCTCGTGCCCTCCGGAGCTGCGTGTGATTCGAGCATGTCGATGAGCGCCTGCGCCTGAAGCGTCGCCTCAGCAAGAATCTCGTCGGGAGCGTTGACGGCGACTGCGAGGTCCTGCACGGTTCGGAGTGTCTCGAGGAACTCCGTGAACTGCGGTGTTGGACGCGTCAGCTTGAGGTTCTTGAACCCGGCGGCCGTTTCCCGGGGGAGTTCGGTCGTCATGCGTTGCCACCAGGCTTTCGTACGTCACGCCGAAGCGGATGGTCGGCGGGTACCTCGACGAAGACGATGGCCACGCCGTCGGGGTCCGTCACCCACATCTCGATGAGTCCCCAGGGCTGCAGTTTCGGCTCCGCAGTGACGGTTGCCCCGCGAGCGGAAAGCTCGGCGAAGGTGTCGGCGACGCTCCGAACCTGAAGCCACAACGCCCCGCCGAATGCCGAAGCCGGTCCGGCGTGGCCCGCCACCTCGATAAGCGACTGCCCGGCGAAAAAGACCGTCCCGCCGGGGTACTCACGCGCGATCGCGAGCTGCAGGACGTCCCGATAGAACGCCAGGGTCGCGTCATAGTCGGCCGGGCGCAGGATCACCCGACTACTCAGAATGTCCATGATTCAGCTCTACCAGGTGAGCCGAACTCGCGGAACGTCAGGCCAACGTGTCGGTGGACACCGGGTCGGGCACGACCGGAGCGGGCGGTGCCGCGGAGTCGGCCGGGGCGGTGTCGGATTCTGCAGGCGGTGTGTCCGTTTCGGGCGCCGGGGTTTCGGCGGGCGTGGGCTCGTTGCGCTTGACCTCGACGCCGCGCTCGGTGAGCCACGCCAGGGGATCGGTGTTGGTGCCGTCCGGAAGTTTGACCTCGAAGTGCAGGTGCGGGCCAGTCGAGTCGCCGCGGTTGCCGATCGTGGCGATCTGCTGGCCGGTGGTGACGGCGTCGCCGACCTTCACCAGGTTCTCGTTGTTGTGGCCGTAGGTCGTGATCGTCCCGTCGGCGTGCTTGATCCGAACCCACAGGCCGAATCCCTGAGCGGGGCCGGCGTCGATGATCTTGCCGGCGGACGCGGCGTAGATCGGGTCGCCGATCGGTCCGGCGAGGTCGATGCCCTGATGATTGCGACCGTCGCCGAACGTCGAGGTGAGGATGCCGGTCGCCGGGAGCGCGAACGTGGGCGCAGCCTGAACCGTCTGGACTGGAGCCGTGATTGTCGGTGCGGCCTGAACGGTTTGGACGGGCGGGGCGACGATCGGCGCGGCTTGGACAGTCTGGACCGGCGCTGCGATCGGTTCCGGGGGAGTGCTCGCGGTGGTTGCGTCACTCGATCCCGCCGATCCCGACGAACCAGCCGACCCGGTTGCAAGGCTGTCGAGGATGGGAAGCAGTGCCGCCTCGACCTCCGGCGTCAACACGGGTTCCGCGTGTGCAGTCGAACCGAATCCGATGAGGGCGGTCGCCGCCCCAGTGACCAGTCCGGAGAACCGTAGGGTCGAACGCAAGGTCGTCTTCTGTGCGCGCACTGCCGTCTACACCTCCGTGGGTATCTGGCGCCCCATAGTCAAGGCGACGCGCCGTTTGGTTTCGGCAAGTCCACATGATCTTCGCCACTGCGAATAGGGAATTGGCGTCACAATTTGGCGTCTCGGCTAATTCGGAGTAATCGAAACGAGACCGGATTCTGGAGACTTTCCGCCGAAATGAAACTTGAAATCGTCGTGTTTCAGATCGTTGGAAAGCAAATTCCGGGAGCCGGGGAAGCGGACAGAATTCGGCGTCACGGAGGATCGAATGGAAGGATGGACCGCGTGCCGAATTCGACCGCCAAGGATGCCGGGTCAGAGGTTGTTCAACCTCGGCGTACCCGCCCTCGGGATCGCCGTGGCCAGATCCTTCGGACCGCCGGTGAAGTGTTCGCCGAGAAGGGTTTTCACTCAGCTTCGCTCGCCGACATCGCAGGTCGGGTAGGTATTTCGCCAGCTGCGCTGTACCGCCACTTCTCGAACAAGCAGCACCTGCTCACGGAGACCGTTCGAGCTGGAATCGACACGACCTACGAACGTGTCGCGACCGCCGCGGATCCGCTCGCCACCCTCATGGAATTGTCGCTCGAATTTCGAGGTGTCCCACGCCTGTGGCAACTTGAGATCAGAAGCCTTCCGGAGCCGGAACGGCGCGTGATGTTCGTACGTGTTCGGGCAATCGTCGACCTCATTGCGCACGCGGTATCGACGCGTCGGCCCGATATTTCCACGGAGGATGCGCGATTTCTCGCGTGGGTGATCGCGTCGATCGCGGAGAGCCCGTCATTCCACAATGTCCAGCTCCCGAAGGAACGTTTCATTCGTCTGCTCACGGCCGTGATGGAAAGCGTGCTGGCGATTCCGTTCGATTCACCGGAGCACAGTGTGATCGCTCCGAAGGTGCTCGGTCCCGCGCTCGACGACATTCAGCCGGAGCGTCTCATCGTGGCAGCCGCGGAACTGTTCAATACGCACGGGTACGACGCGGTGGGGATCGAAGACATCGGTGCCGCGGTGGGGATCTCAGGACCGGCGATCTACCACCATTTCGCGAGTAAAGGCGACCTGCTCAACGAGATCATCGGGCGCAACGATCAATGGATCGGGCATTACATCTCGCGCGCGTGTGTCGAAGGCAACGCGGCCGAAGAATCATTGGCTCTGCTCATACGGTATTTCGTGGCGTTTGTGTCGCGTTCGCCGGCCATCGCGGGCACCGCCCTGTCGGAGGCTCGCCACCTTCCCGACGACCAGGCCAAGCGCTATCGGCGGGTTCATCGAGCCGGAGTGCTGCGCTGGGCGAGGTTGATTCAGGCCGCAAGTTCCGACACGCCCGAGGATGAAGCGCGTGTTCGCGTTCAAGCGTTCACTACTGTCGTCATCGACGCGGCCCGGAACCCGGGTCTTATTTCGCGTGCCGACTTTCAGACGGTTTTGACCAGAATCGGGACCGCGATCTCCGTTCCTCGCCCTTAGTGGGCATTAACTTACGGTTGCGAAACCAAAGATCAATAAGCAATTCTGTTCTCCGTCCGCCCAAAGGAGGGGAACACATGGGTCACTACATCGCGAATCTTCGAGACATCGAGTTCAACCTGTTCGAGGTACTCGAGCTCGGCAAACTGCTCGACGCCGGCGCCTACGGCGACATGGATACCGAGACGGCGCGTACCACGCTGTCCGAGGTCGCACGCATGGCTGAGGATCTGATTGCGGAAACGTTCGTCGAGGGCGACCGCAATCCGCCGGTCTTCCTGCCGCACGAGCACCGGATCACGATGTCGAACGAGCTCGCCAAGACCGTTCAGGCGGTCAAGGAAGCCGAGTGGTGGCGGATTGGTGTTGCCGAGTCGATCGGTGGTGTCCCGGCGCCGGCTCCGATGGCGTGGGCGATCCTCGAAATGCTGATGTGCGCGAACCCGTCGGCGGCGTTCTACACGATGTTCGGCCCGGCGATGGCCAACGCGATCGCCGACGTCGGCACCCCGCAGCAGATCGAGTGGGCTCGACTCGCGATGGAAAAGGGTTGGGCGGGCACGATGGTGCTCACTGAGCCGGACGCCGGTTCGGACGTCGGCGCCGGGCGCACGAAGGCGATCGCGCAGCCGGACGGCACCTGGCACATCGAGGGCGTCAAGCGCTTCATCTCGGGTGGCGACGTTGCAGAGACGGCCGAGAACGTGTTCCACCTGGTGCTCGCACGTCCCGAGGGCGCGTCGGAAGGAACGAAAGGCCTGAGCCTGTTCTTCGTCTCGAACCACCATTTCGACCACGAAACCCTCGAACTCGGTGAGCGCAACGGAGTCTTCGTCACCGGCCTCGAGCACACGATGGGCATCAAGTCGTCGCCGACGTGCGAGGTCACCTTCGGCGGCCATGGCATTCCGGCGGTCGGCTACCTGGTTGGCGACGTCCACAACGGTATTGCGCAGATGTTCAAGGTCATCGAGAACGCACGCATGACGGTCGGTATCAAGTCTTCGGGCACGCTGTCGACGGGCTATCTCAACGCCCTGGCGTTTGCCAAGGAGCGGGTCCAGGGTGCGGACATGACTCAGATGATGGACAAGTCCGCCCCGCGCGTGACGATCATCAACCACCCGGACGTTCGCCGCAGTCTGCTGATGCAGAAGGCGTACGCCGAAGGTCTGCGCGCTTTGTACCTCTACACCGCCGCGCACCAGGACGCCGACGTCGCACTGCAGGTGTCCGGCGCGAACGCGGATCTCGCACACCGTGTCGAGGACCTGCTCCTCCCGCTCGTCAAGGGTGCCGGTTCGGAGAAGGCCTACGAACTGCTGACGGAGTCGTTGCAGACGCTTGGTGGTTCTGGATTCCTCCAGGATTACCCCATTGAGCAGTACATCCGCGACGCGAAGATCGACTCGCTCTACGAGGGCACGACTGCGATCCAGGCGCTGGACTTCTTCTTCCGGAAGATCATCCGCGACCAGGGTGGCGCACTCGGGCACGTCGCCATGCAGATCAAGGCGACGATCGACGGCGGCGACGCGGCGCTCGGTCGCGAGCTCGAACTGCTGGCGAAGGCACTGGACGATGTGCAGCAGACAACCGGAATCCTGACGGGCTACCTCATGGATGCGCAGCAGGACCCGAAGAGCCTCTACAAGGTCGGCCTCGGTTCGGTGCGCTTCCTGCTCGCCGTCGCGGACCTGGTCATCGGCTGGCGTCTCATCGTGGCTGCGCAGATCGCGCAGGCCGCTTTGTCGGCGGGCGCCAGCGCCCGTGACCAGGCGTTCTACGAGGGCAAGGTCGGAGTTGCGAAGTTCTTCGCACGCAACGTGCTGCCGCAGCTGACGGCGACCCGCGAGATCATCGCGGCGATCGACACCGAGCCGATGGAGCTCAGCGAAGCCGCGTTCTGATCGATGGAAGGGTGGTCGCTCGAATGAGCGGCCACCCTTTGTCGTTCGGCTGTCTAGACCCGACGCAGCGCGACGATCGGAATCACGCGTTCGGTCTTCTCCTGGTAGCCGGCGAAGGCTGGGCTGAGCTTGACGAAGCGAGCCCATGCCTCGTCGCGATCGGCGGCTTCGAGCACCTCGGCGCGAACGGACACGACGCCATCGTCCGGCGTCTCGATCTTTACGTCGGGATGTGCGCGGAGATTGTGGAACCAAGCGGGGTTATCCGGGGCGCCGGCCTTCGACGCGGCGATGAGCCAGGTGTCGTCGTCCTGCCGGATCGCGGCGACGGGGGAGACGCGTTCCTGCCCCGTCTTGGCGCCGATGTGGTGCACGAGGACGAGGCGTCGGCCGAATCCGTTCTGCGTCACCGTGCCGTTGTTCGCGCGGAACTCCGCGATGATGCTGTCGTTCCAGTTGTGCAGTCCGCTGGTCATGGCAATAGCAACGCCATGTCGACGCGTTGTCTTCCCCCGGGGGCAGATTGCAGGAAACCGACCGCGCAGCGATGTGTTTCCTGCACTGTGGCGCGCCTCGCGTTCACACCCCTAGCGCTCCATTGAACAGCTGTTTAGACTATTGAACATGCGTTCAGACTCTGATCTGACAACCCGCGCTCGAATTCGAGACGCGGCGATCGCCACGTTCGGAGACCAGGGATTCGCCGTCGGAGTTCGTACGATCGCCGAGGCCGCGGGAGTCTCCCCAGGTCTCGTCAATCACCATTTCGGCTCGAAGGAAGGTCTCCGCGCCGAATGCGATGCCTTCGTGCTCGAGGCAATTCGTCGTTCGAAGTCCGACTTCATGCACAACTCGTCCTCGGCGAACTTCCTGGCTGCGCTGGCCGAAGTCGACTCGTTCGCGCCGCTCATCGCCTACCTCATGCGGTCGTTCCAGGCCGGCGGGAGCCTCGCCGCGCACCTGTTCAACGACATGGTCGCCAATTCGGAGACCTACCTGCAGGAAGGCGTTGATGCCGGGCTCATCCGACCGAGTCGCGACCCGAAAGCGCGAGCTCGGTATCTCGCGCTCATCGGCGGCGGCGGCCTGATGCTCTACCTCCAACTCAAGGCGGCCGACGGCCCGATCGACTATCGCCAGGTGTTGCAGGACTACACCCGCGACGTCATGGGCCCCTCGCTGGAGATCTACACCGAAGGCCTCATCACCGATCCGCGACTGCTCGAGACGTGGCAGTCCCAGCAAGCGAAAGAGGAGTGATCGTGTCTCACGACAACGACACCAGCAGCGTCATCGAAGTGCAGAAGCTGGTGAAAACATTCGGTTCGGCACGGGCTCTCGACGAACTCGACCTCTCGGTCCGGGCTGGCGAAGTACACGGATTCCTCGGCCCGAACGGAGCCGGAAAATCCACGACCATCCGGGCGCTGCTCGGTCTATTGCGCACCGACAGCGGCACCGCACGCGTCTTCGGCCTCGATCCGTGGGCTGACAGCGTCGAGATCCATCGACGCCTCGCGTACGTCCCGGGCGATGTCGCCCTCTGGCCGAACCTCAGTGGTGGCGAAACCATCGACATGCTGCTCCGACTGCGCGGAGCAGATCCAGCGCAATCGAACCGCGATGAACTCGTCGACCGCTTCGAACTCGACCTCACCAAGAAGGGGCGCGCGTACTCGAAGGGCAACCGGCAGAAGGTCGCCTTGGTCGCAGCGTTCGCGGCACCCGTGGAACTGCTCATCCTCGACGAGCCCACCAGCGGACTCGACCCGCTGATGGAGCAGGTCTTCACCAAGTGCGTGGCCGAAGCGAAGGCCGCCGGAACGACGGTCCTGTTGTCGAGCCACATCCTCAGCGAGGTCGAGAACCTCGCTGACCGCCTCACCATCATCCGAGCTGGTCGCGCGGTGGAAACCGGCAGCCTCACGGAGATGCGGCAACTGCACCGCACCCGCATTCGCGCAGACCTCGCGGGAGCGATCCCGGACCTGTCTACGACACCGGGCGTTCACGACGTCAAGGTCGACGGCACCGTGCTGACACTGTCGGCCGACGAGTCTGCGCTGAGCAGCGTCTTGAGCACCCTCGGTGCCGCGGGTATCCGCAGCGTTTCGTGCACACCTCCGTCGCTCGAGGAACTGTTCCTCGACGCCTACCGGACCGTCTCATGACCACCATCACGCCTCACCGGCACTCGACGCCGAAGAGTCAACTGTCCCGCTTCACGGGTACCGTCGCGCTGACGCGGCACGCGCTGCGTCGGGACCGTGTCCTCGCCAGCGTCTGGATCGCCATCATGGTGCTTCTCGTCTACGCGTCGGCGGCGGCCACACCTGCCCTCTATTCATCAGAAGCCGAACGCGTCCACGCCGCCGAAGGGCTGGCGTCGAGCCCGGCCACCGTTGCGCTGTACGGCCGAATCCTCGACGTCCACAGCGTCGGCGAACTCTCGATGGTCAAGATGACGGTGCTGTATGCGCTGTTCGCGTCGGTGCTGTTCGTCATCATCGTGCGGCGCCATACGCGCGTCGACGAGGAGCGCGGACTCGCCGAACTCGTCGGTGGCACGCCCGTCGGGCGTGATGCGTTCTATGCGGCGGCGCTCGTCGAGTCGCTGTTGCTCACCGGCGTGCTCACGGTTTTGGCCGCTCTGGCCTCCATCGGCGGCGGCCTGCCCGCGGCTGGATCGATACTGTTCGCCCTATCCTGGGCCGGCACGTGCCTCGTCGGCATGGGGGTCGCCGCGGTGGCGGTGCAGCTGTCCACAAGTGCGCGCACGTGTGGCGCCATCGCGATCGGCACGATGGTCGGGCTGTATCTCGTCCGCGCGGTCGGTGACGCGGCCTGGCCGACCCTCAGTTGGTTCTCGCCGCTGGGGTGGAACACCGAGCTGCGGGCCTGGTCGGAGCCTCGGATCTGGGTCCTCGGCCTGTACGTCGTGGCGAGCCTTCTGCTCTTCGTGCTCGCCGGCACGTTGCGCTCGCGCCGGGATCTCGGCGGCGGACTGCTGCCCGACCGACCCGGCAGAATTCACGGTTCGCCGTGGTTGGCCAGTGCGTTCGCACTGACCTGGCGGGTCAACCGGACGAATGTCATCGTCTGGACGGTCGTGTGCGCCGCGATGGGCACGCTCATGGGTGCGATCATCCCCGTCGCGTCGGGACTGCTCGAAAGCAACACCGCCACCGAGATCATCCAGCGGATGGGTGGCACGGGCATGATCGAAGACTCCCTCGTCACTGCGATCCTCGGCGTGCTCGCGATCGGAATCACGTGCTTCGCGATCACCGTCGCCACTCACGCGGCGGAGGACGAGCGTTCGGGGCGCTCCGAAGAAGTGCGTGCGACCGCGGTCGGCCGTACCTCGGTGTGGGTGGCGACGAGCGTCATGGCGTACGTCGGTGCGGCCTGGCTGGTGCTGCTCACCGGGGTTGCGATGGGCGTCGGGTCGGGACGATCGGTCATCGACGTCGCAGGTGGAGCTGCGGCTCAGATTCCGGCGGTGTGGGTGACCGCCGCGATCACACTGCTTGCCTTTGCCTTCGGCAGCCGCTTCGCGGCGCTTGGATGGGCTGTGCTCGGCGCGTTCGTCGTTGTCGGATTCATCGGTGAGTCGATCAACCTGCCGAGTTGGGTGACGAAGATGTCGCCGTACCAGCACGTCCCGAAGGTTCCGGCGCTCGCGTTCGAGTGGGCCCCCGAACTGGGTCTGCTGGCCATCGCAGCCGCCCTCGCGGTGGGTGGATGGATGCTCTTCCGCTACCGCGATATCGGCTGATCAGTAGATCCCTGCAGATTCGACCACGATCAATTACGGCTGCCCATACAGTCGAGGAATGGCGACACCACAGGAGCCGGTCGCCCTCATCACGGGCGCCGCATCGGGAATTGGCGCGGAATACGCGCGCACGCTCGGTAAGCGGGGGTACTTCCTCGTTCTCGTCGACCGTGACAAAGACCGACTGGTCACGATGGCCGACGAGATCGAGTCGTTGTGCCATCAACGACCCACTCTGATGGCAGTGGATCTGGCGACTGCGGAGGGCCGGGCCGAGGTCGTCGATCGTCTGCAGGAAGGCGTTCGCTTCCTCGTCAACAGTGCCGGTTTCGGGTTGCCGGGCCGGTTCTGGACGCTCGATCCCGCACAGTTGCAGGCCGAACTCGACGTCGCCGTCACCACGGTCATGCAACTGACGCGAGCCGCCCTACCCCCGATGATCGCCGCTGCTCGCGGTGACATCGTCAGCCTCGGCAGCATCGCCGGCCTGATCCCGGGGCCGATGGCGAGCTACTCGGCGTCCAAGGGGTACGTGATCACGTTCGCCGAGAGTCTCGCGATGACGTTGTCTGGCACCGGAGTTCGCGTGCAGGCGTTGTGTCCCGGATTCGTCCGGACTCGATTCCACGAGTCGGCCAGTATGGAGATGAAGGGCCTTCCGGACTTCATGTGGCTCGACGTCGAAGACGTGGTCAAGGCGTCCCTGCGGGACCTCGACAAAGGCAAGGTCGTCTCGGTCCCGGGGATTCCGTACAAAGTCATGACGAACTTCGCCCGCTACGCGCCCAAGTGGTTGACCGAGCGAGTCGGCAAGATCGGGAAGAAGCCGCGCTGATCAGTGCTTCTCGATGAAGTTCCGAATCAGGGTTGCGACCGCGACCGGGCGCTCGACGTTGGGCGAGTGACCGGTCCCTTCGACCGTCGCGACCTCGATCCCCGCGGAGCGGTAGCGCGCGATGGTCTTCCGCCAATCCCACATGAGGTCCCGGTCGCCGTGGATCGCGAGAGCCGGAACTCCCGAGTCCCGTAGCAGGGCATCGAGCGGTCGCTTCGCGAGCCGTTTGCCTCGGATGGCCAGGACGGTCTCGTACATCTTCGGATCGAAGACCGCGTAGTCGCGGACGAAGGCGTTGGGTTCGTCCGAGACGGCACTGATTCGAAAGCCCGGGGCGTAGCCCGAGCGAGCGCCAAGCCGCACTAACGGCGCCGGGAGAAACCGGTGCACGAGTCCCATCGGAACAACCTGGGGCAGTAGAGCGGGCGGCAACTTGGAGTAGCTGTAGTCGGGCGCCTGCCCAATGACGACACACGCGGCGGCGCGTCCGGCCGTCACCAACTCGACGGCCACATCCGCGCCGAAGGAATGGCCTACGGCGACAACATCGTTCACGCCGATCTGATCGAGAACCTCGATGATGGCCGCCGCTTGGGCGGGTGCGTCGAGGTCCTTCGCGGTCTCTGAGAAACCGTGTCCGAGGAGGTCGACTCGGATGACGCGGTGGTCCTCGGCCAGGAGATCCGCGATCCGGCCCATGCGCTGCAGCGAACTGGCGAATCCATGGATGAGGACGATGGGGCGTGCGCCGGTTGGCCCGTCCGTGCGAACGTGAAGCCGGCCGATCTTCGTGCCGATCATGCGGGCCGTCATCGGCGCAGTCCGAACGCCTTCGCCATGACCCGCTCGACGATCGCCGCCGGTGCGGCTCGTTTGAGCAGGAACACGACCTGAGACTGACTTCCACGCGCGTACAACGGCTTCGGCTGATCGGCGTTGATCGCCTCGAGGACGGTCTCGGCAACCTCGGCCGCCGAGATGCCGGAAGACTCACGCTTGTCGAGGGTGTTGATGACGGTGTTGAACTCGGTGAGGTAAGGCGAGTCGTCCGCGACGTACTTCGTGCGGCGTTCACTGATTCCGGTGTTGATCGAACCGGGCTCGACCGTCGTCATCCACACTCCGAACGGCGACAGTTCGAGACGGGCCGCGTCCGAGAAGCCCTTCAGCGCGGCCTTGCTCGCGACATAGGACGAGCGGTAGGGCAGCGGGAAGCTCGCCAGCATCGACCCGACCATCACCACGCGGCCGTACCCACGCTCGCGCATGCCGGGGAGCAGCAGTTGGGTGAGACGGACCTGGCCGAAGACGTTGAGCTGAAACAGTCGCTCGATCGCGTCGGCCGGAAGCTCCTCGAAGGGCCCCGATTGGCTCTCGCCTGCGTTGTTGACCAAGACATCAACCGGACCTGCCGCCGCGGCGAGCGCTTCGATAGAGGCCTTGTCGGTCAGATCGAGCGCCCGGTACTCGACGCCGGGAACGCGCACCATCTCATCGAGCCGATCGGGCTGGCGGCTCGTGCCGATAACCCGATAGCCCTGGCCGACAAGCGCTTCCGCGACTGCCTTGCCGATCCCGGACGATGCGCCCGTCACCACTGCGGTCTTGGTTGTCATGCCAGCTCCTTAGCCAATGCGAGACCGGCCGCGCGGCCGGAGAAGATGCAGCCCCCGAGAAATGTGCCTTCGAGCGCGTTGTAACCATGGACACCGCCACCGCCGAACCCGGCGACTTCGCCGGCTGCGTACAGTCCCGGAATCGGCTTGCCATCGTCTGCCAGAACCTGCGAGTCCAGGTTGGTCTGCAAGCCGCCCAAAGTCTTTCGCGTCAGGATGTTGAGTCGCACGGCGATCAACGGACCATGGCTCGGGTCGAGAATCCGGTGCGGCTCAGCGACCCGGACGATCTTGTCGCCGAGATACCCGCGCGCATTGCGGATCGCCATGATCTGGAGGTCCTTGGTGTAACCGTTCGCCAGTTGCCGATCTCGCGCCACGATCTGGCGCTCGAGGTCGGCGAATTCGATCTCTGCGCCACCGCGAGCGAGTTTGTTCATGCCCGCCACGAGGTCCTGCAGGTTGTCGGCCACCACGAAGTCGACGCCGTGCTTCTTGAACGCTTCGACCGGTGCCGGGGCGCCCTTCGCGAGGCGGCTCTTGAGCGTGAAGACGATGTCCTTGTTGGTGATGTCGGGGTTCTGCTCCGATCCCGACAGCGCGAACTCCTTCTCGATGATCGACTGCGTCAGTACGAACCACGAGTAGTCGTAGCCCGTCGACAAGATCGCCTTCATCGTCGAATTCGTATCGAAGCCAGGGAAATTGGGGGAGGGCAAGCGCTTGCCCAGGGCATCGAACCACATCGACGACGGGCCGGGAATGATCCGGATCGCGTGGTTCGGCCACACCGGATCCCAGTTGTGGATGCCCTCGGTGTACGCCCACAGCCGATCGCGGTTGACGATCGCCCCACCGGCGTTCGCGGTGATCGCGAGCATCCGTCCGTCGACGTGCGCGGGCACTCCGGCGATCATGGTCTCTGGCGCCGCGCCGAGCCGCTCGGTCGGCCAGAACTCGCGAACAAGATCGAAGTTGTGGCCGATTCCGCCAGACGTCACGACGACGGCGGGTGCTCGGAATTCGAACTCACCGACCTTTTCGCGAGACGTTGCGACGCCACGTTCGAGGTCCGTCGGCTCGAGGACGGTTCCGCGCACGCCGACGACCGCCCCGCCTTCGACGATGAGCTCATCGACCTGGTGGCGGAACTTGAAGGTCACCTGTCCGCGCTGCTCGGCGACCTGGACGGGCTCGGCGAAGATCCGCACGACTTCGGGGCCGGTTCCCCACGTCAGGTGGAAGCGGGGCACCGAGTTGCCGTGACCGTCGGCGTTGCCACCACCGCGCTCGGCCCAGCCGACGATCGGCGTGATGCGAAGTCCGAGATCGTGCAGGTACTTACGCTTACCGGTCGCGGCCCACTCGACGTAGGACTGTGCCCACTTTCGTCCCCAGCGATCCTCGCGGTCGCGGTCGAAGCCTGCGGACCCCATCCAGTCCTGAAGCGCGAGCTCGTAGGAGTCTTTGATCCCCAGCCGCCGCTGTTCCGGAGTGTCGACGAGGAACAGTCCGCCGAGGGACCAGAACGCCTGACCGCCGAGGTTGTTGCGGTTCTCCTGATCGAGGATCAGGACGTGTTTGCCGGCTTTGATCAATTCGTGCGCGGCGACGAGCCCGGATAGTCCGGCTCCGACCACGATCGCATCGGGAGTGTGACTCATGAAGATGATCCTTCGATCTCGGTGGAGTAAGCGAGCACAACGCGCGTGAAGAGTTCGATGCGGCGCTGTCGGACGGCATCGTTGTCGGGTTCGATGAGGACTTGAACGGTCGTGCCGTCATGCACGGCGATCAGCGCCTGACCCAACGCGATTGGATCGGGGATCGCACGACCGGCGCGTGCCAGGAGCACCTCGAGCACGGGCATCAGCCCGGCGATGATGGCGTCCTCACGGGCCGCCATGACCCGGCGGAGCGACGGATTCCGAAGTGCGTGAGCAGTGAATTCGGCGGTGATCCGGTACCACTTGTCGTCGACGGGAACGACGGCGAGAACCCGAGCGACGGCCGCGAGGGGATCGTCACCGACCGCGGTTTCCGAGTCCAGAATCGCTTGGAGGCCGTCGATGAGTTCGCGCGATTTCTGGCCCCACATCTCGAGGAAGAGTTCGTCGAGCGACGCGAAATTCGAGTAGAAAGCGCCGCGGGTGAATCCGGCCCGGTCGCATACTCGCTCGACAGTCGTGCGGCCATACCCCTCGTCAGCGAACGCGTCGTACGCGGCCGCGAGCAATCGCGCACGGGTCTCCGCCCGCCGCTTGGTCACCCGCTTGGGTGACTCGACGCTGATCTCAGGCTCGCTCACGATACATGAGCGTATCCGATACGTTTATGTATTGAAAGGGTTACTCCGCGCCGGTTTCGGCGGGATCGTCGTCACCTTCGGCTTGGTTGGGTTGCGTCGGCGCGCGCTCTTCGGACTGCAGCATCTCCGGGTCCCCATCCGGGTCGCTCTCGGGCTCCCGGTCATAGTCGGGTTGTGTCATGAGTTGTGCCTCCAGTCTGTTTCCTTCTCTGACGGAGGCAATACCCGCCTCGGCCGATTGGCAACAGCCATTAGTCGCGATGACGTGACGATACGCATGAGATCGGCGACGATAACTGAATGGTGCAGAGGTCGGTGGGGTTGCGGAAAGCACGTTTGGATCGACTCGACGAGACGTGTCTGAATCTCGGATCGGCCGATGAGCCATGGACGATTCACCTCGAAGTGCGCATCGACGGACAGTTCGACGACGAACGACTGCGCACGGCGATCGCCCAAGCGATGGTCACCCATCCGATTGCGCGGGCTCACCTGAAGCCGGTGAAACCGGCAACGTTCCGCTACTACTGGCTCATTCCGGACGAGCCCGGTGAGGTTCCCCTGACCATCGTCAACGGGGAGTCGGTGGCCGAGGTCCGGAACCGCGTCGTGAGCCAGGTGCCTGACCTCGGGGTGTCGACGTTCACCGCGACTGCAGTCCACGCGGGTGGCGGCGACTACCTCATGCTCGTCCTTCATCACGCGGCCGGCGATGGCGTTGCGGCCTATCGGCTCATGACCTCGATCCTGCGCAATTACTCCGGGCAGCCCGACCCGGTTCCGGGGTTCGACCCGGTGACCGTACGAAACGTGCACAAACTGGTCGGTTCGCGTGGATTGAAGGACCGTCTGCAACGTGGGCGCTTGCTGGGTCGGCATGTGCTTTTCAGCGCCCGCCGACCGGCTCGGGTCGTGCCCCAAAACGGCACGCCCGCTGCGGGATACGGGTGCCACCCGGTCTACTTCACCGCGGAGGAGACGCAGAAGGTCGTCGCCAACCGTCCGGACGGGGTCACTGTGAACGACCTGCTTCTGGGCGGTCTGGCGATGACCGTTCGGCGGTGGAACGACGATCGAGAAGTAAAGCCGCGCCGAGTCACGATCACCATGCCGATGAATGTCCGACCGCCCGAGTGGCAGTACGAAGTGTTCGGAAATTTCGCGTCGTACGTGACCATCCGGGTGATGAAGAAAGAACAGGGCTCACTCGCCGATGCGGCCATCGGCGCCCACGCCCGGACCAGCGTTCTCAAAGCGCATCGCGCGCAGGGCATCATCGTCGACATCGCCAAAGTGAGCCGAGTGCTTCCCGACAAGCTCAAGCGCATGCTCGCCGAGCGGCCATTCGTCGGCGATCGTGCAGTCGACACGACGTGGCTCACGAATCTCGGGCGCCTCGAGGCACCCGGCATGAAGATCACCGAGTTCTGGTTCTCTCCGCCCGGCACCATGCCGATGGGTGCGAACATCGGGGCCGCCACCGTCGACGGCCAACTGTCCGTGACGCTGCGGTATCGGCACCCGCAGTTCGACGCGGTCGCCGCCGCGGAATTCGCCGATCTCTACCGGGACATCCTGCTCGGTCGATGAACAAACGAAAGTCGGCCCGGTGCAATCACCGGGCCGACTTTGACATCGTGGCTGTTACTGGCCGGGCTTGAGCTTCTCGGCAGCTTCCTTGGCCTTGTCGACGGCACCTTCGGCAGCTTCCTTGGCCTTGTCGACCGCGCCCTCAGCAGCTTCCTTCGCCTTGGCGGCCAGGTCGGTGGCCTTCTCCTTGGCCGTCTCGACGGCCTCGGTGATCTTGTCCTGCAAGCCCATGGTGGTTCCCTTCAACGCTTTCGAACCACCTGTTTGCGGTTCGCTTTGCCAATTATGGGACGACATTTCGTCCTACACCGACGTATTACCTGATCAAGGTCTGATTCGCACTGGGACTCGCCTCAAGTAACCCAGCGTTAGGGGTACTTTTGCGCTATGGCGGGCGAATACTCCGGTAAGGAATACACGGCGGACGGCATCACCGTCCTATTCGACGGATCGCGCTGCCGGCACTTCGCAGAGTGTGTAAAGGGCCTGCCGGCGGTGTTCAACACCAAGGAACGGCCGTGGATTCAGCCGTCGGAAGGCGACCCGCAGGCCGTTGCCGAGGTCGTCGAGAGGTGTCCGAGCGGCGCGCTGCGGTACGTGCTCGCGAGCGGCCAGTCCGAGGTGCCGCCCGTGCCGACGTCGATCACCGCCGTTCCCGGTGGACCGTTGCTCATTCGGGGCGATCTGCTCGTGAACCTGACGGGTTCGGATACTCCTTCGCACGAGGTCCGGATGGCGCTGTGTGCGTGCGGGTCGAGTGCGAACACGCCGTTCTGCGACGGCGCCTGCACTCGCCACTAGGTCGGCGTTCGCCGGGAATGGTCGTTTGCGCTCGCTGATCGAGCGCAAAG
>JAJFUQ010000186.1 GCA_021372355.1 Nocardiaceae bacterium
TGTTCTGGGCGGTGTGCGGGTCGGAATTGATGATTCGTTCTTCGCCCTTGGTGGTGATTCGATTCTGTCGATTCAGCTTGTGGCGCGGGCGCGTGCGCGTGGCGTGGTGTTTACCCCACGCGACGTCTTCGAACAGAAAACACCGGGTGCTCTCGGGCTCGTCGCCAAGACGGGCAGCGTCGAAGTCAAAAAGCTCGAAGAGTTGCCCGGCGGTGGCGTCGGCGACATCCCGCTGCTGCCTGTCGTAGATCACTTCCTCGAACCCGGCGCCAGCATCAGCCGCTTTGTTCAGTCGATGGTCCTCGACACTCCAGCTGGAATGACCATTGATCAGGTCCATGCCGTGATCGGTGCGGTGGTTGGGCGACACGACGTCATGCGCTCGAAGCTGTGTCGGTCCAGCGGTGGATGGTCGTGGGAAGCACTGCCCCTCAGCGACTTCGACTGGACGCGATTGATTCATCGGGTGCCAGTGACATCGGCGACAGAGGTTCCGGCAGTGGCCGCGACCGAGTTCAATGCCGGAGTCGGCCGCCTCGACCCGGCCAATGGTGTGTTGGCGCAATTCATCTGGCTCGATGTCGCGGGCGGCGACGGCCGGATGCTGGTCATCGCGAATCACCTCATGGTCGATGGAGTTTCGTGGCGGATTCTTGTTCCAGACTTTGTCAAGGCGTGGCTTGCCGTAGCTGCCGGGCAGACTCCGCAGCTCGAACCCGTCGGCACATCCTTGCGCCGGTGGGCCTATGCGCTCACCGACGCAGCCACAGCAGATGCCCAATTGGCGCAAGTCGACCTGTGGCGTGGTATGGCTGCGGGCGATGACCCCGAGCTTGGATCGCGCGCGTTCGACCGTCGCATTGATCTCGTATCGACTGTGAAGACTCTCACGGTCAAAGCCTCGCCCGAGGTAACGGCCGCGATTCTGACGCGAGTGCCCGAGGCGTTTCACGGCGGAGTCACCGACGGACTTCTCGCTGCATTGAGTCTTGCGGTCTCGGTGTGGCGTAGCCGTCGAGGTGTCGATGAGCGGTCTCTTCTGGTCCAACTCGAAGGCCACGGACGCGAGGAACATCTCGCGCCGGGTGCCGACCTATCGCAGACGGTCGGCTGGTTCACGAGCGTCTTCCCGTTGCGGCTGGAGTTCGGCCACGTTGATCCGCAGGCTGCGCTCGCCGGATCGCCGGATGACATTGCTCGCCTGGTCAAGAGTGTTAAAGAGCGTTGGCGCGCAATCCCCGACAACGGCCTCGGATATGGCCTGCTGCGTCACCTGAACCCGGCAACGGCTGAACTACTCGGCGAACCAGTGCGTCCGCAGATCGCGTTCAACTACCTCGGTCGCGTGGGGTCTGAAATCCCGGCCGGTACCGAGGGACTCGGATGGCTGCCGACCAGGGACGTGATGGATCTTCACTCTGCTCCCGACGCCGACCGCCCCGCACCCGCGACCGTCGATATCAACGCGATCACCGCGGGAGATGGCCTGTCCGCCTCGTTTAACTACGTAAGCGGAATTCTGACGGAATCCGATGTTAGCGAGCTGACGGATCTCTGGCTGACTGCACTGCGCGCCATCGCGGATTACGCGTCGCAGCCTGACGCTGGTGGGTATTCGCCGTCGGATTTCCCGCTGGTTCGTTTGACTCAGGACGACGTTGATGACGTCGAGCGGAACTATCCGGAAATGACGGGCATCTGGCCGCTTGCGCCGTTGCAGTCCGGACTGCTGTTCCATCACCTGTTCTCGGAATCGAGCCTCGACGTATACACGCCGCAGGTCGCCATCGAGCTGCGCGGCGTCCTCGACGTCGAACGACTGAGGTCGGCTGTCGTCACGGCCATCCGTCGCTATCCGAACCTGTCCGCGGCGTTCGTCGCGAGCCGGGCTGGGATACCGTTGCAGATTTTCGCCGGCCAACCGGAGATTCCGTGGCGGGAGGTCGATTACCGCACAGAGCCGGATGCCGCGGAACAGGCGCGGCGGATCGCCGATGCAGACTGGACCGCAGGTTTTGATCTCGCGAGGCCCCCACTCATCCGATTCCTGCTGATCACGCTCGCCGAAGATGAGTTTCGTCTGGTCGTCACCAGCCACCACATCGTTCTCGACGGCTGGTCGATGCCGCTACTCATGCGGGATCTCCTCGCCTTGTATGCGACGCGTAGCGACGTCAGCATCCTGCCGGCCGTTCGTCCGTACTCCGACTACCTGCGATCCATCTCAGACGCGGGTCAGTCGGCGGCGATGGCAGCCTGGCGGAAGGCGCTTCGCGACGTAGAACCGACGTTCCTGCTCCGTGAGGGTGGCGAGGGATCGGTGACGACGTCGAGCACGTTCGACATCGAGCTCGACGAGGCTCTCACCGCGCGCCTAGCCGAGGTGGCCGCGACGGTCGGAGTCACGGTAAACACGATCCTTCAGACAGTGTGGGGCCTGGTGCTCGGGCACCTCACGGGGCGTGAGGACGTTGTGTTCGGCACAACGGTTTCCGGACGTCCGGCAGAGCTGGCGGGCGTTGACGCGATGGTGGGCTTGTTTGTCAACACCATTCCGGTGCGTGTGAAGGTCGATTCGTCGATGTCGGTGTCCGACGCCCTGCGGACTGTTCAGTCCGCGCAGGCCGACCTGCTCGAAGCACATCACATCGGATTGCCACAGATTCAGGCGGCGGCGGGCACCGACGCGCTTTTCGACACTCTATTGGTGTTCGAATCGTACCCGGTAGATACGGAAGGCATTGCGGCGCAGGCGATGTCGATCGACGGCTTGGAGCTGGCCGACATTTCGCAGCGGGAGTCGGCGCACTACCCGCTGACTCTCGTTGTCCGGACTGGGGCGCGACTTCATATCTCGCTGAGCTACCAAACGAACCTGATCGGCTCTAAACGGGTTGCCGCGGTTGGTCGGTGTATTTTGGCGACCTTCGATTCGGTGCTTTCGAACGCGGACCAAAAGCTGGCTGAGGTTGAGTTCGAGGACCCGGCCGAGAGGGCTCGACTCGTTTCGTTGGGTCAGGCGCTACCCGCGGTTGCGCCGGTGCTGCTGCCCGATGTTCTCGCACGCGCGGTGGCGGCGAATCCGGATGGGATTGCCGTTATCGCCGAGAGCGGGACGCTGACCTATCGGCAACTCGACGAAGTGTCTAACCGGCTGGCACGCGCACTTATCGCCGATGGAGTAGGTGCCGAAGACGTGGTCGGGCTAGCTCTCGGCCGCGGCCTTGATCTGGTTATCGCGTGGTGGGCAGTGGCGAAGTCGGGAGCGGCTTTCGTTCCAATCGACCCGGCGTATCCGACGGAACGAATCCAGCACTTGGTAACTGATTCGGCGATCCGGGTCGGGCTCACGGAGGACCGTTACCTCACTAATCTGCCGGACGGCCCACGCTGGCGGCCGCTGGACACGATCGACCTCGACGGCGTGTCGGGTGAGCCGGTGGTGGAATCAGAGCGCCTTCGCCCCGTGTACTTGACGAACACGGCGTATGTCATCTACACCTCGGGCTCGACGGGTCTGCCAAAGGGGGTCGTGGTCACCCACATGGGTCTGGCCAACCTTGCGACCGTTCTGCAGGAGACCTTGGACGTGACGTCCGACTCTCGATTCCTGCAGCTGTCGACGCCGTCCTTCGACGTGTCGATCTCGGAGTGGATATCCACGGTAAGTGCGGCCGCAACGCTTGTGGTCTCCCCACCCGACATTTATGGCGGGCCGCTCCTTACCGCACTAATCGAGGAGCATGCCGTCACGCACATGCTCATCACACCGTCGGTTTTGGCTTCGCTTAATGCGGATTCAATGCCGTCACTGCGGGTTGTGTCGTCGGTCGGTGAGGCGATCTCGGCGGACATGGTGGAACGTTGGTCGCGCGGCCGCGCGCTGGTGAACGGCTATGGTCCGACCGAAACGACCGTTATCTCCAATAGCGTGACACTCGTTCCCGGGCGCCCGGTAACGATCGGCCCACCGCTCCGCGGATTCAGTGACTATGTCCTCGACGCGGAATTGCGTCCGGTCGCCGAGAGAGTGGCCGCCGAGTTCTACCTGGGTGGCGCCAGCCTCGCTCGTGGCTACCACGCTAGACCGGGCTTGACCGCGACGCGTTTCGTGGCTGACCCGTTCGGTCCGCCGGGTGCGCGCTTGTATCGAACGGGCGATGTCGTCAGATGGACAACCGATGCCGACCTTGAGTACGTCGGCCGCACCGACTTCCAGGTAAAAATCCGCGGACAGCGAATCGAGCTGGGCGAGGTCGACGCCGCGTTGCTGTCCCATGACACGATCTCGTCGGTCGTTACGGTTGGCCGAAAGACCGACGACGGCCACCACATGCTCGTCTCCTACGTCGTTGCGGCCGAAGGCCAGGCGGTCGACGTGGCCGAGGTGTTTGACCACATCCGCGTGCGTCTGGCCCGCCATATGGTTCCAGCCCACATCGTTGTTCTCGAAGACTTCCCGCTTACGCCGGTGGGCAAGATCGATCGGACCGCACTACCGGCGCCGGAAACGCAGAAGCGCGAATACGTCGAGCCTGTCACCGAGCTTGAGAACCTTGTCGCCGATGTCTTCGCCGACGTTCTCGGCATCGATCGCGTTGGCCAGGATGACGATTTCTTCGATCTTGGTGGCAACTCGCTCATCGCGACGCAGGTCATCGCACGATTGGGCTCGGCGCTGGACACACAGGTGCCGGTGCGAACCTTGTTCGAATCGCCGACCGTTTCACAATTTGCGTTGGCCCTGGAGTTGCTCGCGGGGATCGGTGGTCGAAAGGAGCTCGTTGCTGGGCCTCGGCCGGAAGTCATTCCGTTGTCGCTGGCACAACGACGTATGTGGTTCCTCAACCGTTTCGACCCTGAGTCGGCCGTCAACAACATTCCGATTGTCATTCGTCTCACCGGCGAACTTGATGTTGAGGCCATGCGGGCCGCCTTCCGCGACATGGTCGACCGGCACGAAGTGCTGCGAACCATCTATCCAGAGGTCGATGGCAAGCCGCGGCAGGCGATCCTGCCGACGACACAGGCTGTGGTTGATCTCGACGTCCAGACCGTCACCGAGGCCGGAATCTTCGACGCGGTGAGCGATGTGGTCCTGCGCGGATTCGATGTCACGGCTCAAGTGCCGATTCGTGCGGTGCTCTACCAGGTCAGCGAGGGCGACTACGTGCTTGCCGTCGTTGTGCATCACATCAGCGCCGATGGATTCTCCATGGGGCCACTCGCGCGCGACATGATGATCGCTTACGCAGCCCGCAGCCAATCACAGGTTCCCGCGTGGGCACCGCTGGCGGTGCAGTACGCAGACTTCTCGCTCTGGCAGCAGGACATCCTTGGCAGTGAGGATGATCCGGAGTCGCTCATCAGTCAGCAGATCGCCCACTGGCAAAAGGCTCTCGTGGACCTTCCTGAGGTGCTGGAACTACCCTCCGATCGGCCTCGGCCGGATGAGGCCAGCTACCGAGGAGCCGTGCACCGATTCGAGGTAAGTCGCCAGCTTGCAGAGCGACTCAATGGCGTCGCGCGCAGTTCGGGAGCCTCGCTCTTCATGGTCGTGCACGCCGCGTTGGCAGTGCTGTTGTCGCGGTTGTCGAACACTCGTGACATCGCGATAGGTACGCCGGTTGCCGGGCGTGGTGAAGCCGCCCTCGACGATGTCGTGGGAATGTTCGTGAACACACTCGTCTTGCGCTCGGACGTGCACTCGGGTCAACAGTTCGCTGAACTTCTGGCGTCGACTCGCGAGGCGGATCTGACGGCCTACGCGCATGCAGATGTACCTTTTGAGCGGCTGGTCGAGCTCCTCAACCCGGTTCGTTCGGCAGCCCATTCGCCGTTGTTCCAGGTCATGCTCACATTCCAGAATCTCGGTCAGACGAGTTTCGAGCTGCCCGGGCTCACCGTTGGAGCCTTGTCGTACGACGTGGTTCCGGCGAAATTCGATCTGCAGGTCACTCTCGCCGAGCGCTTCGACCTCGACGGCCAGCTTGACGGCATAGCGGCCGAGTTGACATACGCCACAGATCTTTTCGACGAATCGACGGTGGCCTCCTTCGGCGACCGGTTTGTTCGTATTCTCGACGCGGTCGCCACTGACCCGCGCGCGGTGGTAGGGGACATCGACATTCTCGACGAGCAGGAGCGTTCCGCGCTGCTCGACGACTGGACGACACTCGGAGAGGACCGCGGCGCAGCCGGAACGATCGCCGAACAGTTCGAAAAGGCTGCAACGCGATTCCCCGACCACGTCGCGGTTCGTTTCGGGGACGTATCCATGAGTTACCGTGAACTCGATGCGCGGGCGAACCAGCTGGCGCACGCCCTGGCGGCCTCTGGCGTCGGTCCGGAAGATCTCGTCGCGATTGCGTTGTCGCGTTCGGTGGATTTGGTTGTCGCAATTGTCGGCACGTTGAAGTCGGGGGCCGGGTACCTGCCGGTGGACCCGTCGTATCCGGCGGACCGGATCCAGTTCGTGTTATCCGATGCGCGTCCCAAGGCTGTTGTAACGACTGCGGTGGATCGATCGGCGATCGGGGTCCCGGCCGACCTCCCGGTGATCGACCTGGCAACGTTCGATTTCAGCGGCATCTCCACAGCGCGTCTGTCGACCAATGTTCTGCCCGACAACATCGCTTACGTCATCTATACGTCGGGCTCGACCGGGCGCCCGAAGGGTGTACAGATCCCGCACGTCAACGCATTGCGTTTGGTTCGTAATACGAGCGAGGAGTTCGGATTCAACGCCGACGACGTGTGGACGATGTTCCACAGTTCGGCATTCGACTTCTCGGTGTGGGAGCTGTGGGGTCCACTACTCTTTGGCGGAACTCTCGTCGTCGTCGACTACCTCACCTCGCGGTCGCCACAGCAGTTCGCCGAGCTTGTTCGACGTGAGGGCGTGACGGTCCTCAACCAGACGCCTTCTGCGTTCTATCAGTTCGTGGAAGCCGACCGCTACGTCGATGAAGCGATGGGCAGCCTGAAGCTTCGGTACGTCATCTTCGGAGGCGAGGCCCTCGAACTCAAGAGGCTTGGCAACTGGTATGGCCGTCATCCGGAGACGCCCACGCTGGTCAACATGTATGGCATCACTGAGACAACGGTGCATGTCTCCTACCGACCGCTCAATTCGACGATGGCCGCAACGGCGCCATCGAGTGTTATTGGTCGTGCAATCGCCGGACTGCGTGTGTTCGTGTTGGACGATCGGCTGCAGCCGGTGCCCCCGGGCGTACCCGGCGAAATGTATGTTGGCGGCGTTCAGCTCGCCCGCGGCTACCTTGGCCGACCGGACCTGACGGCCGCTCGATTTGTGGCCGATCCGCATGGTGCACCGGGGGAGCTTCTGTACCGCTCCGGTGACGTGGCGCGCTACAACACCTCGGGTGAGCTCGAGTACCTCGGCCGTGCCGACGACCAGGTGAAGGTTCGTGGTTTCCGAATCGAACTTGGTGAGATTGCGGCAGTCGTCGCCGACCAAATCGGCGTTGCTCAGGCTGTGGCGATCGTGCACCATGACGACAGAATCGGCGATCAAATCGTCGCCTATGTGGTGCCCGATCCGGGAGTAACCCTCGGTAGCGACGCGGTTATAGCCATGGCGGCGGAGCGCCTCCCCGCCTACATGGTGCCGACGGTAGTAATGATTGTCGATGCCATTCCGCTGACCTCCAACGGCAAGCTCGACCGTCGTGCGCTGCCGAAACCGATGGCGCAGGTGCGGTCCTTCCGCGCACCGGCGTCTGCGCTTGAGCAGACCATCGCCGATGTCTTCGGAGAGGTACTTGGAGTCGATCGAGTCGGCTCCGACGACGACTTCTTCGCACTCGGTGGTAATTCATTGCTGGCGACTCAGGTCGTTTCACGCATCGGCGCCGCTGTCGGCGGCACTGTGCCAGTCCGGATGTTGTTCGAAGCGGCGTCGGTCGCGGGACTAGCCACCCGACTCGCTTCGCACACGCTGTCGGAAGGCCGTGCACCACTTGTCGCGCGGGCGCGGCCGGAGATCGTCCCGCTGTCTCTGGCTCAGGGGCGAATGTGGTTCCTGAATCAGCTTGACCCGACGGCTGCCACGTACAACATACCGATCGCGATCCGCCTGTCGGGAAGGCTCGACATCGAGGTGCTTGCGAGCGCCTTCCTCGATGTAGTGGGCCGCCATGAGGTCCTTCGAACCGTCTATCCAGAAGTAAACGGCAAGCCAGTGCAAAAGGTGCTGTCCCCGGCGGAGGCGGAGGTAACCCTCGTCGTCGAGTCGGTCCCCGAGGCCGAGGTGCTCGACCGCGTTACGCGCTTCGCCCTTCGGGGATTCGACGTGTCAGCCGAAGTCCCGGTTCGGGCGTTGTTGGCTGAGATTTCGACAGCGAATGAAGCAGCGCCTCACGAGCATGTCTTGGTCGTGGTGGTGCACCACATTAGTGCCGACGGATTCTCGATGGGTCCACTAGCCCGCGACATGATGATCGCGTATGCAGCCCGGTCGGCGGGCGAGCTTCCCTCGTGGGTTCCACTGCCGGTCCAGTTCGCGGATTTTGCGTTGTGGCAGCGTGAAGTGTTGGGTTCGGAGGAGGATCCTGGTTCGATCCTCAGCCAGCAGATCGAGTACTGGTCTCATCAGCTAGTCGGGGTTCCCGACGTGTTGAGCCTTCCCGTGGACCGTCCGCGTCCGCCGGTCGCGACGGGGCGGGGCGCTACGGTGAAGGTCCTTCTTCCGGAATCGTTGCGGACCGCTCTCGTCTCGCTGGGGCACGCGAACAACGCCTCGATGTTCATGGTGCTTCATGCCGCCCTTGCCGTTCTCCTCAGTCGGCTCTCGGGTTCCGAGGACATCGTGATCGGTGCGCCCGTTGCCGGCCGCGGTACGGCGGAGATCGACGACCTTGTCGGCATGTTCGTCAACACGCTGGCGTTGCGGACGACGGTCGAACCGGATGTCTCGTTCACTGAACTGCTCGCTAACGTCCGGCACGTCGACCTCGAGGCGTTCGATCATGCCGACGTTCCGTTCGAGCGACTTATCGATGTGCTGAAGCCACCTCGCTCTCAAGCGTTCTCACCCGTGTTTCAAGTTGCGCTCGGATACCAGAACTTTGCCGTCAGGCGCGACGGGGGTGGCTCCGAGACCTTTGAGTTGCCAGGTCTTTCGGTTTCGGCACTCGAGTTCGAAACACGGATCGCAAAGTTCGATTTGAGCTTCTCGGTCAGCGATGTATTGGACGCGACCGGCGGAACAGACGGACTTGCTCTGCAGGTGGATTACGCGACGGACATCTTTGACGAAGCGACTGTCCGCGAGTTCAGTGCCAAACTGGAGCGGATACTCTTCGCGGCGGTCACCGTACCCACGAGTGCAGTCGGAAGCATCGATGTCATTTCCGACTCGGAAAGGGCAGACTTACTGACTTTCGGCGCGGGCCTACCGGCAGCTCCTGCGCAGTTGCTCCCTGAACTGCTTGCCACCGCGGTCGAGACGAACCCAGACGGGGTCGCGCTGGTCGCCGATCGTGTGGAGCTGTCGTACCGTGACCTCGACGCGCGATCGAATCGCCTGGCGCGGCTTCTCATCGAGCGTGGGATTGGCGCTGAGGACATCGTTGGCATAGCGCTTGGTCGTGGGCTTGACCTAGTCGTAGCGTGGTGGGCCGTGGCCAAGACCGGTGCAGCCTTCGTACCGATCGACCCTGCGTACCCAATTGAGCGGATTCGGCACATGGTCGACGACTCTCGAGTTCGGGTCGGCTTGACCACACTGGCCGCCGAAGGTCACCTGCCCCACGGTCCGGAATGGATAACGATGGAGGGGCTCGAGGTTTCTGGCTACGCTGGCGCGCCGGTCGCACAGACGGAGTGGGTGCGACCTGTGCGGGTCACGAACGTCGCCTATGTCATCTACACCTCGGGTTCCACAGGTTTGCCGAAGGGTGTGGCCCTCACGCATGCAGGCATTGCGAACCTGATGTCCGTGCAACGTGCCGTTTTCGATATGCAGCGCGACGCCCGCGTCCTACAGGTCGCGACGCCTTCGTTCGACGCATCCGTGTTCGAGTGGTTTATCGCGCTCGGTTCGGCGGCGACGTTGGTAGTCGCGCCGCCGGATGTCTATGCAGGTGAGGCACTGGGCGACCTCATCAGAGCTCAGTCGGTGTCTCATGCGGTCATCACACCGTCCGTTCTGGCATCGCTTGATCCGGATGCGGTGCCATCGCTCCGAACGGTGATGACCGCGGGCGAAGCGATCTCTTCAGAGCTTTCGGCGCAGTGGTCGAGCGACCGAAGGCTTGTTAACGGCTATGGTCCGACCGAGACAACCGTAATGTCGAACTGTCGTACGCTCGCGCCAGGCGTACCGGTAACGATCGGGCGCCCGATCGACGGCTTCGACGCGTACGTGCTGGACAACCGCCTTCGGTTGGTACCGACCGGCGTTGCGGGGGAGCTGTATATCGGCGGTCACAGCTTGGCGCGTGGATATCACGGCCGCCCAGCCCTCACCGCCGACCGCTTTGTGGCCGATCCTTTTGGTGCTCCGGGCGGGCGCTTGTACCGCACGGGTGACGTTGTGCGCTGGACTGTCGACGGTGATCTCGAGTACGTGGGCCGCTCCGATTTCCAGATCAAGGTTCGCGGGCAGCGGATCGAGCTGGGGGAAATCGACGCTGCGTTGGTGGCCAATCCGGCGGTGAGGTCAGCTGTTACGGTCGGTCACCGTGATCGTGCCGGAGCGATGGCGTTGGTTTCCTACGTTGTCGGCGACGATCTCGATACTGCGCAGTTGATGGGCTACCTATCGGATCGTCTCGCTCGGCACATGCTTCCTGCCGTTATCGTCGTGCTCGAGTCGATGCCTCTGACCCCGGTCGGAAAGCTTGACCGTAAGGCTCTTCCGGAGCCGGAGTTCGCAGCGGTTGCGTTCGTGGCGCCTCAGACGCCGACGGAGACGGCGGTCGCTGCAGCCTTTGCGGAAACGCTTGGTGCAGAGCGCGTCGGCCGCAACGATGACTTCTTCGCCCTCGGCGGTAATTCTTTGCTTGCTGTCGAAGTTCGGCGGAGGCTAACCGAGCAACTCGGCCAAGATGTCAACGTGCGGTGGTTCTTCACCGATTCGGCGGTGTCTGCCCTAGCGGCCCGCATTGACCATGGCCGACATTCGGACGCCAATGCTGGATTTGCGGCCGTGTTGCCATTGCGTGCTTCCGGCGAGCTGCCACCGTTGTGGTGCGTTCACGAGGCGTTCGGAATGGGAACCCTCTACGCCGGCCTCGTGCCATTCGTCGAAGGGTCGCGGCCCCTCTACGCACTGCAGACCCCGGCACTGCTTGAGGACGACTTCGAACCGGCGACGATGGAGGAGCTAGCTCGGCGATACGTCGATGAGCTAGTTCGCGTCCAACCGACTGGGCCGTACCGTTTGCTGGGGTGGTCCCTCGGCGGTGCGATCGCCCACGCCATGGCGGTCGAGTTGGAGTCTCGCGGTAGTGAGGTCGCAACGGTGATCCATCTCGATACGCAGCTCGAGGCGAATATGGATACCACCCGGGTCCGGTTGCGAACGGTGCTTGCAGCATTAGGCGTCGAAATCAGCGAAGACGAGGATCTCCGTACGCTCGCGGACAGTCGGGCAGAGGAGCTGTTCTTGGCGCTGGATGCTGGTGCACTCGCACTGGAGGTACGTCATGTTCGGAACCTGATCAAGAGCTCGATCCACAACGTGGAATTGCTCGTCGACTACACGCCCAAGCCGGTCAATGGGGATGTCGTGTATGTCAGTGCGAAACCTGAGCCCGGGCTGGGAGACGGACTGGGGCAGTGGCGGCCATATTTCGCTGGGGCTATACGCCAGCTCCGCGTTCCTTTCGGCCACAGTGAGCTGTTCGAATCTGGGGCATTACGAGATTGGGCCGCGAACCTCAACGGTTGGTTGGCCTGAGGTGGCGATGGCTCTCTCCGGACAATTGTTCGGAGAGAGCCATCGAGTTGTTCGTTATCCGGCGATGCAGGGCGCGGGATTCGTCTTGGCATAGGCAGGGTCGAGTGCACCCAGCACGAACCAGATTGCCCGCGGATCGAACAAGATCTCGTTGTGCCGCACGTTGTCGATGGGACAGCCGTCCTGAAGGAGAACGTTCGTAACGTTCTTGCCCTTGAGGAAGCTGCTAGCGACCGGGTTAACGAGGCCGTCGGTTGCGGTCGCGATTACCGTGTACTGGACACCCGGCATCGTCTCCCCGCTGGCATTGACGTCGGCGACTATGGGCGAATCGGTCATCTGCTGTCTCACTGCAGTCGTTTGCAGCAACGAATTTCCGTCGATAGCACCGATTCCCGCGAGACTGAGCGCCTCACCGACAAGATTCTTTGCGGTGATTCGCGTGCCATGATTCGGCGGCGCGGCCGCGATGAGTGAATGGACTTTGTTCCTTGCGGGATTCACCGGATTCGCGCCGCCGAAATGCTTCAAATAGACCCGGGCCATTAGACCGCCCTGCGAGTGTCCGACGATGTCGACTTGTTTGGCCTTCGTCGAGTGCAGTACTGAGTCGACGAATTGCGCGAGCTCTATGGCGGAAACCGAGATGTCACCGACGCCCCAGGTAGTGGTCTGCCAATCCGAACCGAGCTTATTGGCACCGTAATTCAGCGCGAAGACGCAGTACCCTTCCGATTTGAGCTGCGGCGATATCTTAGAGAACGACCTCTGCATGTTGCTCGCCGTGCCATGTACCAATACGACGGGTCGGGGATGTGCCTTTGTCGGTTTGCATGCCCAGTCGTTTGCGCCGGCCGGGGATGGACCCATTGCGGCGTAGACAGGGTTGGGTTGGGCGTCGGCAGTCGATGATGCGAGCACGCCGAGAGCGGTGCATATCGCCAACACCGCCGCCGCCCCACGACTCCGATGTCGCATCAAACCAACCCCCAATTCGCCGCGTAGACTTCGCCTTTCGACGCTAGCTGAAGCCGAGTTCGCAACCGGTATCTGCCCATTACGGGCAGGATTCGATCCAGTGTCGAAGCGGCAACGTCACGCCGACACGGATCGGCGATAGCCGACGATCGCGGGCATGAATGAGATCGCAAACAGCCCGACGGACCAGGCTGCGGTCTTTGCGAGCGGAATGCTGGGGTCGATGAGGTAGCGGCTGTCTGTGAGAGCGCGAATCGAATCGATCGCACACGACAGCGGCTGATTGGCGACAACATCCTGTAGCCAGGTCGGATATGCCATGAGCGGGACGAATCCGGTATTGAAGAACAACAACAACGTAGTCAGGACATTGAGCCACTGAACGATCTGCGGCCCCTGAGTCAGAGCGGTGCCGGCCGTCATCACCATCACGAAAGCGATGCCGAATCCTACGACGACGGCTACCGTTCCGACCGCGGCCAACCAACCCCGCTCAAACCGAAAACCGAGGAAGTGAGCAATAGTAAGAATTAGGGCCGTGGTGATCACGATGCGTATGACTTCGGCGATGAGGCGTCCCAGCAAATCGGCCGCGCGGTGTATCGGCATCGTCGCAAATCGAGAAAGCAACCCGGCTTGGCGGTCAGCATGAAGAAGCATCGCGTTAATTGATGCTCCGGACATTGCCGCGATGATGCAGAGCATAGGAGCAGTGCCGTAGATGCCGCGCTGGCCTGTGATGACAGAAGTCGCGTCAATGGAATTTCCGAGCACTACCCGGAACATGAGCAACATTAGGCACGGAAACAGGAAGGCTTGAACCAGCGCCGCCCAATCAGCTCTCCACCGCTTCAAGATGCGGATTGTTTGCAGCATTGTGTGGTCGATCAGGGCTCGCATCGAGTTCTCGGGCGCTGCCACGACGTGCGGAAACGAGACTTGCGGGGCGTTCTTCTCAACGCTGAGTGTCATTGCTTGTTCCTTGCCCGGACTGCGAGCGGGAGAAAGATAGCCGCCAATGCACCCAACCACAGCATGCCCGGAACGAGCACGTGGAACGTGGCTGTGCCATTTGAGAGATCGCGCAGTGCGATGGACAACTGTGAAATGGGTTGGTTTCGCACGAATGGTCGAATCCACCTCGGAAAGCCGCCGTCCGGCATGAATCCGCTCGAGAGCATTCCGAAGATCAGCGCCGGCAGTGTGATCATCTGCGTAACAGTGACCGGGTTGGCGATGACGTTGCCGAGAAAGTCGCCGAAGAGTGCGAGCACAAACGCGGTGAGCAGAGCGAATGCTATGAAGCCCGCGGCAGATGACACGCTTTCAAAGCGAAACCCGATGAGGTGACCATAGGTCAGTGCTGCGGCGACGGAGATGGTCGTGCGAAACATTCCCGATGTCATCGCCGCGGCGAGCGGCGTGACTCTTCCTACGGGCATCGTGTGCAAGCGATCCGAGAATCCGGTAATCGCCTCGATTGCCGTTTGAATCGCCACGGTACCCATAGTGAATGCGGCCGATTGCAGCACGATGATCGGCATGATGAACTGCGCATAGTTCAGATCGGGCATCGTGCGGGACATGATCCAGTGCAAGGGCAAGTAGAAGCCGAGCGTGAACACCAATGGTGCGGTGAGCGTGCCGACAAGATCGTTCTTGAGAATCGATCGGACGTCGCGTTCGGTCAGGGCGAGGTACTGCTTGAAACGCGTTGGCTCCGGAAGGTGGGAGGGAATCGCACGCGTATCGATCGCCGTCATGAATTTGCGCTCACATGGCCGGTGATCGATAGGAACACGTCATCGAGTGATGGCCGTCGCAACGCGATGTCGAGCAATGGGATGTTCTCGGCATCGAGGCGGCGGAGAGTCTCTGCGAGAGTCGCAGCGCCGTCGGGTGCGGGGATCGAGAGGCGGTCTGCTTCCGAAGCGGGCTCACCGGCGACGAGTGCCGGAACGAGGGCGCCGAGGGCGGGGATCGCGCGTGCACGGTCATCGGCGTTGACGAACACAATCTCGCAGTAGCTGGAACCGGTGCGGGCTTTGAGTTCGGCGGCGGTTCCGGTCGCGATGACCGCACCACGGTCGATCACGATGATCTTGTCGCTGAGGATGTCGGCTTCTTCGAGGTACTGCGTCGTCAGCAGCACGGTGATGCCTTGTTCCTTCAACGTGTTGACCAGCGACCACACTGTTTGGCGACTGCGAGGATCCAGACCTGTGGTCGGCTCATCGAGGAAGACGACCTCTGGGCGAACAACGAGTCCGCACGCAATGTCAATGCGTCGCCGCATCCCGCCCGAATATGTGTGGACGGCTCGGTTCTGCGCGCCCTCCAACTCGAATGCCGCGATCAATTCGTCGGTACGTACCCGAGCCTGTGCCCGCCGCATGCCCATCAAGCGGGCGAAGAGAAAAAGGTTGTCGCGACCTGAGAGTTTTTCGTCGAGGGCGGCGTATTGACCAGTCATGATTATCGAACGCCGGACCTCCGCAGCCTGACGGACGACGTCGAAGCCCGCGACCGACGCATGCCCGCGGTCTGGTCGGAGAAGTGTTGACAGCATCTTCACCGTGGTGGTCTTGCCGGCGCCGTTCGGCCCGAGTATGCCCAGAACAGAGCCCTTTTCGGCGGCAAAATTCACACCGCGGAGGGCATGTACTTCACCGAACGACTTATGTACGTCCTCGACGATCACGGCGTACTCAGAATTCGGCATCCACTCTCCAGACTTTTCCGGCTGCGCGGCAGCCTTCATGATGCTACCGGCCGCGGTGGGGCCGTAACGTCATCAGCGCACCCACCGCTTGCGGTTAGTCCACCCGACAAGATCGAAACGCCACCGGAATGGCCACGTGTGATGCACCGTATTGACGAGGACAGCACCGATGCCGGTGACGTCGTCGTGGCTCGACAGCAGGGCCTGATTCTGTCGCAGTGGGGCGCGAAAGAACGCATCGAATGTCGCAGCCGACTGTTCGTTGGTGAGTCGTCCGATGCCGGCAAGTCCTCGCATGCGCATCCAGTAGACCGCGCGAGCGCGCTCGGTCCACAGTCGACGACCGGGATCGATGCCTTCTATCAGCGCTTCGACGACGGTGTCCGCCATTCGCAGTGACGCTGCGACACTGTAACCAGTGCAAGGATGCATAAGGCCACCGCGAGATCCGTACGGAAATGCCTGGCCTCCCCGTCGCCGTCGGGGAGGTGGCTGGTCCAGTGCGTAATGACAGGACTCGGCCTCCTCGTTGCCGGTGAGCTTGACCCTGTTGGCAACGAGCCGATTAACGACGCGCCGACGAAGCTCGCGCTGGCTGAGGCCACCGGGAATGCCTTGGCATACCTCTTCGAAAAGCACCGTTCCGTCCCCGATCGGGACCGCGTAGAGGAAGGATGGTGGGTCGTCGTTGGTGGCGCCGTTCTGTTCACGCCAGTCCACGAGGATACATTCGCCGGGTGCGACGAACGGCGCCGCACGGTCCGCATCGACGAAGATTCCATGTGCCCAAGCGGCGGGGCGCCGTCCCGGAGCAGGTAGGCCCCGCGCGTCGATCACGATTCCGGCTTTGATCGTCACTCCCGACGCCGTCCGAACATCGGTGGCCGTTAGGTCGACGACTCGATCGGCGACCACGCTTGCGGCGTCGAGTGGAAGTGCCTCGAACAGTGTGGCCTTGTCGAACATCACGTATGGACGTGCGACGCGTCGCGCGCGGGGCGTATAAACGGTCGGCTCGAGAACCTGAGCTGCCACCACCGATTCCGGCAGCCATGTCGGAAGCTCGTCTTTCCATGCCCCATACGTCGGGGCCCAAATGCGATCCGGGTGCGGGTCGACGGCGGTGACTCGAAGCCCTGCTTGGATGCATCGGTGAGCGAGTCCTCGACCTGCTGGACCGAGACCGACGATGCAGACATCGGGAGGTGGAGTGGTCAACGGATCAGGCGGGGGTCACCCATGTGGTGATCTGCGCGCGAACGACAACTTTGTCGTTCGTGTCGACCACCGAGACCGGCACAGCCACTTCCACCCCATTAGGGAGTGCGTCGAAGTCAGGTAGCTCCGGGAGCTTGGCGATTGCCCGCAGGCTCGTCTTCGCCATTCCGGTGTACTCAACGGTCATCGACTTGGGGATCCAGCGGTGACTCGTCGGAACGGTAGCTTCCATCAGCATGCCCATTGCGACTTCGGCCAAGTTGCAGGCGGCGATCGCATGGAACGTCCCGAGATGGTTGTGGATGCCGAACCACTTCGGTGCAGTCACCTCGCAGTGACCCGGTTCCATCACGTCCACGTGTGGCACGATGGTGCCGAAATACGGAACCTTGGCCACCATTCCGAGCGAGAAAAGTGCGTGACCGACCGCGTTGTCAGGGAGCTTCTTCCACAGCTTGTACGTGGCTGATGGCTTCGTCATTCCAACATCCTAGATCTAAGCTGTTGACGAAGACCGAGCATGTCGCATCCGGCTTGAGGCGAGCGCGCGTCCCGTGAACCAGGCCACCCGGCGAACCCACTCATGGCCGTCTGTTCCGCCCAGTCTGCGGGGCGTGAGCGGGTTGTGGATTGCGAGCCAACCTATGGTCTGAGCCCACATTTCCGTGGTGATTTTCGGAAAGACGTCTCCGTACATCGCATTGAGGCGTTCGACCGATTCCCCCTCGTGAATGCCCTGGCCCCAGCAACCCCGCAATGTGTCGCGGAGCCGGTAGGCGAACAGTGCTTCCTCGACGAAATCGAACTTATATCCCTTCAGCTGTGCGCGGATGCTGAACTCGGTGTCCTCGAGACGGGCAAACGACGTGTCCATGCCGCCCAATTCCTCGTACACATCGGTCCAGATCGCCGCGCTGCAGCCAGGCGCAATCCGAAAGGTAGGCGTACGGCCCTGCTCGGATAGGGTCGCCGCAGTCCTCTTCGGCGGGTTGAGGGAGGAGATCTCGCCCCCGCCGCCGACGATGTCGTTGGTCTGAGCGGCGGCGACCATTCGTTCGAGCCAGTGAGGTTTCACGACATCGTCCGCGTCGCAGAACGCGATCAGTTCACCCGAGGCGGCCGAAACACCGACGTTTCGCGCGTGCGCCGCCCCGGCTTTATCGGCGGAGGCGACAACGACCAGATTCAGTTCGTCTCGTAGGGGATGTCGACCGAGATACTCAGCAAGTCCGTCAGTAGATCCATTGTCGCTGACGATGACTTCAACCGGCTTGTAGGTTTGCTTGCTCAGCCCGTCAAGTTGTTCGTCGATGAACTTGCGCGCATTGAAAGCAGCAATGACGACCGACACCGTTGGTGTCGACGGACGTGTCTCGTGCATTCGGAGGTCCTTCCTGCGCAGGCATTCGGCCCACTATATTTTGACTGAAGAACTGGGTCCGTCGCGGGCGGAACCGAACCTGGGATTTGAACAAGCGCCGCCCCTGGGGCATACTGTTCAGGTTGCCTGCGCCACGGTTACGCCGAAAGTCAGGCAGACAAGCAAGACCCGCCCAGGGAACAGCTATGTTCCAGGGGAGCGACACGCCCGACCGCGTGTACCGGTGAACCATGACAGCTGAACAGCGGCACAAGGCCGATACGGATTCATTCCGACGCGCGCCCTAACTGCTCTTCAGCAATGCGGTCATCACGACCGCACCCACAGACGGCTGGAAGAAGAGGACTAAGCGTGGCGGGACAGAAGATCCGCATCAGGCTCAAGGCCTATGACCACGAGGCGATCGACGCGTCCGCGCGCAAGATCGTCGAGACGGTTACCCGTACGGGTGCCCGCGTGGTCGGCCCGGTGCCGCTGCCCACTGAAAAGAACGTGTACTGCGTTATCCGCTCGCCGCACAAGTACAAGGACTCGCGCGAGCACTTCGAAATGCGCACCCACAAGCGCCTGATCGACATCCTCGACCCCACGCCGAAGACGGTTGACGCGCTCATGCGTATCGACCTCCCGGCCAGTGTCGACGTCAACATCCAGTGAGTGTGGAGCAGATGAGCGACAACAAGACTCGCCCTGAGAAGGGCATCCTGGGGACGAAGCTCGGCATGACTCAGGTCTTCGACGCGAACAACCGCGTCGTGCCGGTCACCGTGGTGAAGGCCGGTCCGGCCGTCGTCACCCAGATCCGTACCAACGAGGTCGACGGCTACAGCGCGATCCAGCTCGCGTTCGGCGCGATCGACCCGCGCAAGGTCAACAAGCCGGTCAGCGGTCACTTCGCCAAGGCTGGCGTGACCCCGCGCCGTACGATCATCGAGCTCCGCGTCGCCGACGCCTCGCAGTACGAGGTCGGCCAGGAGCTCACGGCTGATGTTTTCGCGGACGGCGCATTCGTCGACGTCACGGGAACCAGCAAGGGTAAGGGCTACGCCGGTGTCATGAAGCGTCACGGCTTCAAGGGACAGGGTGCCGCTCACGGTGCGCAGGCTGTTCACCGTCGCCCCGGTTCGATCGGTGGCTGCTCGACCCCGGGTCGTGTTTTCAAGGGCGTCCGCATGGCCGGACGTATGGGTAACGACCGCGTCACCACGCAGAACCTCACGGTCCACAAGGTGGATGTCGAGAACGGTCTGCTCCTCATCAAGGGTGCGATCCCGGGCCGCAACGGCGGAGTCGTGATCGTCAAGAGCGCAGCGAAGGGTGGTGCGCACGCATGAGCACGATCTCTCTGACCGTCAAGGCTCCCGGCGGCAAGACCGAGGGCACTGTCGAGCTCCCCGCCGAGATCTTCGACGTGACCGCGAACATCCCGCTGATGCACCAGGTCGTCGTGGCACAGCTTGCCGCGGCTCGCCAGGGCACCCACTCCACGAAGACTCGTGGTGAGGTTTCCGGTGGTGGTCGCAAGCCGTTCAAGCAGAAGGGCACCGGCCGCGCCCGCCAGGGTTCGACCCGCGCTCCGCAGTTCGTCGGCGGTGGCACCGTCCACGGTCCGCAGCCGCGTGACTACACCCAGCGCGTGAACAAGAAGATGAAGGCTGCCGCTCTCCGCGGTGCGCTTTCGGACCGTGCACGCAACGAGCGCATCCACGTCATCACCGAGATCGTGGCCGGCCAGACCCCGAAGACGAAGGACGCCAAGACCTTCCTCGCGGAGCTGACCGACCGCAAGAAGACCCTGCTCGTCATCGGCCGCGAGGACCTCGCCGGCTGGAAGAGCGTGTCGAACCTGCAGGAAGTGCACGCGATCGCTCCGGACCAGCTGAACACCTACGACGTGCTTTACAGCGACGACGTCGTGTTCTCGGTCGAGGCGCTCAACACCTTCCTTCACGGCCCGTCGGAGTCGGCCCAGCAGCTGACTCAGGAGGAGAGCAAGTGACCACGATCGCCGACCCGCGCGATATCATCCTCGCTCCGGTCATCTCTGAGAAGTCCTACGGACTGATCGAGGAAGGTACCTACACCTTCCTGGTTCACCCGGACTCGAACAAGACGCAGATCAAGATCGCTATCGAGAAGATCTTCGGCGTCACGGTGACCAGCGTGAACACCGCAAACCGTCAGGGCAAGCGCAAGCGCACCAAGGCTGGCTACGGAACCCGTAAGTCGACCAAGCGCGCTCTCGTGACCCTGTCGGCAGACAGCAAGCCGATCGAGATCTTCGGAGGGCCGGGTAACTAATGGCTATTCGTAAGTACAAGCCGACTACCCCAGGTCGTCGTGGCTCGAGCGTCTCGGACTTTGTCGAGATCACTCGTTCCACTCCTGAGAAGTCGCTGCTTGCCCCCAAGCCGAAGACCGGTGGACGTAACGCCCACGGCCGCATCACCACCCGTCACATCGGTGGTGGCCACAAGCAGCGCTACCGCATCATCGACTTCAAGCGAGTCGACAAGGACGGCATCCCGGCCAAGGTCGCGCACATCGAGTACGACCCGAACCGCACCGCACGCATCGCGCTCCTGCACTACGCAGACGGCGAGAAGCGCTACATCATCGCACCGAAGAACCTCGTTCAGGGTGCGCCGGTGGAGTCGGGCCCGACCGCGGACATCAAGCCGGGTAACAACCTGCCGCTGCGCAACATCCCGACCGGTACCACCATCCACGCGGTGGAGCTCCGTCCGGGCGGTGGCGCGAAGATGGCTCGTTCGGCTGGCGCTGGCATCCAGCTCCTCGGTAAGGAAGGCACGTACGCGAGCCTCCGTATGCCGTCGGGCGAAATCCGCCGCGTCGACGTTCGCTGCCGCGCCACCATCGGCGAGGTCGGCAACGCCGAGCAGAGCAACATCAACTGGGGTAAGGCCGGCCGTATGCGCTGGAAGGGCGTCCGCCCGACCGTGCGTGGTGTCGTCATGAACCCGGTCGACCACCCGCACGGTGGTGGTGAGGGTAAGACCTCTGGTGGTCGTCACCCGGTCAGCCCGTGGGGTAAGCCGGAAGGCCGCACCCGTAAGCCCAACAAGGCGAGCGACAAGCTCATCACCCGTCGTCGCCGCACCGGCAAGAACAAGCGCTAAAGGAGGAGGTAAGAAATGCCACGCAGCCTTAAGAAGGGCCCGTTCGTCGACGACCACCTCCTCGCGAAGGTGGATGTTCAGAACGAAAAGGGCACCAAGCAGGTCATCAAGACCTGGTCGCGTCGCTCGACGATCCTGCCGGACTTCATCGGTCACACTTTCGCCGTCCACGACGGTCGCAAGCACGTGCCGGTGTTCGTCTCGGACGCGATGGTCGGACACAAGCTCGGTGAGTTTGCGCCGACGCGTACGTTCAAGGGCCACATCAAGGATGACCGGAAGAGCAAGCGTCGATGAGTGAAGAACTGTTGAAGGCTCGCGCGACTGCCAAGCACGTTCGCGTCACGCCGATGAAGGCTCGCCGGGTCATCGACCTGGTCCGCGGCAAGTCCGTCGAGGACGCCCTCGCCATCCTGAAGTTCGCCCCGCAGGCAGCTTCGGAGCCGGTGTACAAGGTCGTCGCGTCGGCTGCAGCCAACGCTGAGAACAACCTCGGTGCGGACCCGCGCACCCTGGTGATCACGACTGCGTATGCGGATGAAGGCGCCACCCTGAAGCGGTTCCAGCCGCGTGCTCAGGGTCGTGCGTTCCGTATCCGTAAGCGCACCAGCCACATCACCGTCGAGGTCACCAGCATTCCGAAGGCCGGAAACACCGGTCGTGGGCGTAAGGGAGGGGCTCGCTAGTGGGCCAGAAAATTCACCCGCACGGCTTCCGCCTCGGCATCACCACTGACTGGAAGTCCCGTTGGTACGCGGACAAGCAGTACGCGGAGTACGTGAAGGAAGACGTCGCGATCCGCAAGCTCCTCGCTCAGGGCATGGAGCGCGCGGGCATCGCGAAGGTCGAGATCGAGCGCACGCGTGACCGCGTTCGCGTCGACATCCACACGGCACGTCCGGGCATCGTCATCGGTCGCCGCGGTGCGGAGGCCGAGAAGATTCGTGGCTCGCTGGAGAAGCTGACCAAGAAGCAGGTTCAGCTCAACATCATCGAGGTCAAGAACGCTGAGGCTGAGGCTCAGCTCGTGGCCCAGGGTGTTGCCGAGCAGCTCTCGAACCGTGTTGCGTTCCGTCGTGCGATGCGTAAGGCCATTCAGTCGGCCATGCGTCAGCCGAACGTCAAGGGCATCCGAGTCCAGTGCTCGGGCCGCCTCGGTGGTGCGGAAATGTCGCGCAAGGAGTTCTACCGCGAGGGCCGTGTGCCCCTGCACACGCTCCGCGCCGACATCGACTACGGCACCTACGAGGCCAAGACCACCTTCGGTCGCATCGGAGTGAAGGTCTGGATCTACAAGGGTGACATCGTCGGCGGTCGCCGCGAACTCGCCGCTGCCGCTGCGCCGGCTGGTGAGCGTCGTGAGCGTCGCGAGCGTCCGACCCGCCCACGTCGCTCGGGTGCCCAGGGCACCACTGCGACCAGTACTGAAGCTGGCCGCTCGGTGGATGAGGCTCCCGCGACTGAAAGTCAGGAGAGCTAGCCATGCTTATGCCCCGTCGGGTCAAGCACCGTAAGCAGCACCACCCGGACCGTACGGGTGCCGCCAAGGGCGGTACCCAGGTCACGTTCGGTGACTACGGCATCCAGGCCCTAGAGCCGGCTTACATCACCAACCGTCAGATCGAGTCGGCGCGTATCGCAATGACCCGTCACATCAAGCGTGGCGGCAAGGTCTGGATCAACATCTACCCGGACCGTCCCCTCACCAAGAAGCCTGCGGAAACCCGCATGGGTTCCGGTAAGGGTTCGCCGGAATGGTGGGTCGCCAACGTCAAGCCGGGTCGCGTGCTTTTCGAGCTGTCCTTCCCTAACGAGGAGACCGCTCGCGAGGCCATGCGCCGTGCGATCCACAAGCTGCCGTGCAAATGCCGCATCGTTACTCGAGAGGAGCAGTTCTGATGGCAACGAGCACTACTACCGCCGGTGAGCTGCGCGAGCTCTCGAACGACGAGCTCGTGGCTCGCCTCAAGGAGTCGAAGGAAGAGCTCTTCAACCTTCGTTTCCAGATGGCAACCGGTCAGCTCGACAACAACCGCCGTCTGCGCGTCGTGCGCCACGGCATCGCGCGGATCTACACCGTGATGCGCGAACGCGAGCTCGGTCTGGTTGCACCGGACGGTGACGTCGCATGAGTGATGAAGGAAAGAATGTGACTGAGGTTCGCGGATCTCGCAAGGTTCGGATCGGCTACGTCGTCTCCGACAAGATGCAGAAGACGATCGTGGTCGAGCTCGAGGACCGGGTCAAGCACCCGCTCTACGGCAAGATCATCCGTCGCACCACCAAGGTGAAGGCGCACGACGAGAACGGCATCGCCGGTATCGGCGACCGCGTCGAGCTGATGGAGACCCGTCCGATGTCGGCCACCAAGCGCTGGCGTCTGGTCAACGTGCTCGAGAAGGCCAAGTAAGCCGCGCCTGAGCAAGCACAAGGCGCCTTCCGACCAAGGTCGGAAGGCGCCTTTGTGGTTCTTGGGGGAGTAGGGCTTGAAACCGTGACGCGGAGACGTTACGAGAATCAGTCGGGCGTGGCGGCTGCATCGGGAGTCGTGCAGCCGATGCTCGCCGTGGTTCGTGCCCGGCGGAGTCGGCGAGACGAATGCGCGATGACCCGCGCGGGAATTTCCGGCGCGCCAACGAATTTTTCTTCCCGATCTGTCGGTCGTTCGTCGAGATCGCGTACGCGCTTTGCGGGGCTGCCGACGTATATCCCGTTCGGCTCACAGTCCTTGGTGATGAGGGAGTTGGCACCGATGATGCAACCTTCGCCGATAGTCACCCCCGGCATGATCACCGTTCCGGAACCAATCCAGGTGCCGTCGCCTACCAAAACCGGCTTGGCAATTCCGGCGCCCGCCCGACGGTCTGGACCACCGAAGGCGTGCGTGGTCGTGAGGAAGCGGACATGGTCAGCGACAAAGACTTTTCGGCCGAGTCGAACTTCGGCGACCGTGTCGAAATAGCATCCGCAATTGATGAAGGAGCCCTCGCCGATGACCACCTTCTCCTCGCCGGATATCACGAAACCGTGACTGATCAACACCTGCTTATCGGCCGCCACTCCGGCGCGGCGGAGGACTCGTGCGCGAGCGAAGCCTCCTACGAGAGGTGTATTCGCCAGCCAAACCCAAAAGTGTTGTTGCTGGCGGAAATCGCCCACCGAAATCAAGCGGACGGATGCTGGCAAGACCTTCACGTTCGGTGCCTTCATGCTAGTTCCGACCTGCGCTGGGTTTGCCGTAGTGCTACGAAGATCGAGGCGCAGATAACAGAACGGTATCGCAAATCGGGCAGAGCGTGCATCATCCGAATAGTCGACGGGAGACCCACCTTTCCAGACGTCGAGCGGCAACGATCCAGATGGTGAAGGCTGCTGTCTCTCGTTCGTGACTGTGAATTGGCCTGGTCTCAGGGTTCTGCATCAACTCCACGCGCTCAGTGCCAATCGCGAGGTGAAGACTCTCGGAACTCCCGTGAGCGGGTCTGTGAACTCGAGGTGAGTGGCAAGTAGCTGCAGCGGGTTCGTGAAGTCGTCGAGAGGCCGGGGATCAAAGGTCGGGTAGAAGTCATCTCCGACGATAGGGACGCCGAGCCCGTGCATGTGGAGACGGAGTTGGTGTGTTTTTCCGGTCCGTGGCGTCAGGCGATAACGTCCAAGATCACCGCGTTGGTCGAGCAGCGCGATATACGTATCGCTATTTGGCTCGCCCGGGGCCTCGAAGGCCGCTAAAGACCCGGGTCTCTTAACGATGTGGGTACGGACCCGTCGGGGAAAGCTTAGTTCCGGCGCAACGGGCGCCACGGCTTCGTAGTGCTTGACGATCCGGTGCCTCTCGAAGAGCGATTGATATGCGCCGCGGCACGTCGGATCAACGACGAACATGACAAGTCCGGCGGTCGCCCGGTCCAGCCGATGGGCCGGCGTCAAGTCGGGCAGATCAAGCGAGTGGCGCAGGCGCACCAGTGCCGTTTGGAGTATGTGCCGCCCGCGCGGAATGGTTGCCATGAAGTGCGGCTTGTCGGCAACGAGGATCTGTGAGTCGCGATGGACGATTCCGATCTCGAACGGCACGAATGTCTCGTTCGGAAGATCGCGATGGAACCAGACTCGACCCATTGGTACATAGGGTGCGTCTGGAGGAATTGGTCCGTCGGCGTCGACGACCTCGGCGTTGTCCATCATTTGGGCGACACGCGGCGCGGGAACGTGGTCCGCGAGTCTATCGATGAGAAAGCTGCGGACCGTCGGCCAAGTGCCGTCGGCAGGCATTCTGATGCAGGCAGGTTCGAGACCATGGCGCCTCGGTAGGGGTGGCCGTGTGCATCGCCGCATCAGCTGAGTGTATGTCGTTTCCGGATTTGGTTCTGACCTGCGTTTTCCCTTAGACTCGTGAAGTTGCGTGCGAGCGTCGAGCCCGCATTCTGGCCACAAACCACCGTTGGGAGTTCTCAGCGGCATGTGTGCGCCCAGATAGCAATCGACCATGTCTGCTCGGGTCGGTAATCCGTGCAGGCGAAAAGTCCAGGTCAAGGAGACAAGTTGATTCAGCAGGAATCCCGGCTTCGGGTTGCTGACAACACTGGTGCGAAGGAAATCCTTTGCATCCGTGTTCTCGGTGGCTCGTCCCGGCGTTACGCGGGAATCGGCGACATCATCGTTGCAACGGTGAAGGACGCCATCCCCGGTGGAACGGTCAAGAAGGGCGACGTCGTCAAGGCAGTCGTCGTGCGCACCGTCAAGGAGCGCCGTCGTCCAGACGGCTCGTACATCAAGTTCGATGAGAACGCTGCCGTCATCATCAAGCCAGACAAGACCCCGCGTGGAACCCGTATCTTCGGGCCCGTTGGCCGCGAGCTGCGCGACAAGCAGTTCATGAAGATCATCTCGCTCGCTCCGGAGGTGCTCTAACCATGAAGGTCCACAAGGGAGACACTGTTCTCGTCATCTCGGGTCCGGACAAGGGCGCAAAGGGCAAGGTCATCCAGGCCTACCCGGCGGAAGGCCGTGTCCTCGTCGAGGGCGTCAACCGCATCAAGAAGCACGTCGCCAACTCGGCGAACCAGCGTGGCGCGTCGTCGGGCGGCATCGTGACCCAGGAAGCTCCGATCGACGCTTCCAATGTTGCGGTCATCGACTCCGACGGACAGCCGACGCGCGTTGGGTACCGCATCGACGAGAACGGCAAGAAAGTCCGTATCTCCCGTCGTAACGGGAAGGACATCTGACATGACCAGCATTGAGAAGGTTCAGCCGCGTCTGAAGGCCCGCTACCGCGCGGAAATCAAGGACGCCCTGCAGGCTGAGTTCAACTACCCGAACGTCATGCTCATCCCGGGCGTTGTGAAGGTCGTCGTCAACATGGGTGTCGGTGACGCTGCCCGTGACGCCAAGCTCATCAACGGCGCGGTCAACGACCTCGCCCTGATCACCGGCCAGAAGCCGGAGATCCGTCGCGCTCGCAAGTCGATCGCGCAGTTCAAGCTCCGTGAAGGCATGCCGATCGGCGCTCGCGTCACCCTTCGTGGTGACCGTATGTGGGAGTTCCTCGACCGTCTGCTGTCGGTCTCGCTCCCGCGTATCCGTGACTTCCGTGGCCTCAACCCGAAGCAGTTCGACGGCAACGGCAATTACACCTTCGGTCTCTCGGAGCAGTCGATGTTCCACGAGATCGACGTTGACAAGATCGACCGTCCGCGCGGTATGGATATCACCATCGTCACCACCGCGAAGAGCAACGTTGAAGGCCGTGCACTGCTGAAGCAGCTCGGCTTCCCCTTCAAGGAGGCGTGATCATGGCAAAAACCGCTCTGGTCAACAAGGCAAACAAGAAGCCGAAGTTCGCAGTTCGGGGTTACACCCGTTGCCAGCGTTGCGGCCGTCCCCACTCGGTGTTCCGCAAGTTCGGACTGTGCCGTATATGCCTGCGCGAGATGGCTCACCGCGGTGAGCTTCCGGGTGTGCACAAGAGCAGCTGGTAAAGAAGTAACTCGAGACGAGGCGGGGGCCGCATGGCCTTCGCCTCGTCTTTTGTTGTCTCGTCGCTGTGTAGAGTTCGACCCATGGGCTTCACGAGTCAGCTGTCGTTTCTTGATGCCATCAACAACCTCGGCGCGAGAAGCAACTTGAATGTCGATTGGTTCGGTTACTTTGCATTCGGTGGGCCAGCGACTTCGCCGACTGAGGTGGTCGCGCATCTGGCTGAGCGCTTCGATGCGATTCGCCTCTTGCGGCGCCGGTTGGTGGAACTTCCGGGCCAGCTCGACACACCCTATTGGGTGCGCGACGACCGCGAGCTCTCGTCATATGTCGAGGTACGCGAGCTAGAGAACGGTACTTATGCGGAATACGAACGCGACAATGAGAAGATCCTAGGTAGTCGTATTGATGCCCGGGAACAGCCTTTCAAACTGTACGTCTACTGCAACGTCAGCGGTGTTCCCAACGTCGGTGACGGTGCCACAATCATCGTTATTCATGCCTGTCACGCGATGCTCGTCGGCGCGTCAGTGCCGCCCCTCCTGGATGCGCTCTTCGGCGCCGAAGCAGTCGAGTTCGCCGCGCCGGGTGTGGAGGTGCCGCTCGACAAGCCGATGCCGACAGCGGCGGGCCTCCTGCGGGTATCGGCGTTGCCAGGGCGCATATGCGTGTGGCTTCTGGTACTACTGGCTGTCGCGGTCAGGAGGCGGTTCAAACGCGAGAAGTCTGAGGGTATCGGCCACCGTCCGGTCATGGGGCCGAGCGGACTGAGCAAGGTCGACCCGCGTAATCCAGCTGCGGCTAAACGATCGTTCGTTATCGTGAGCGTTCCGTCGGAAGAGCTGAGCGGGTCGGGTCTTTCGATTACCGCGGCCTGCACCACGGCGATCTCGTATGCGTTGCAGGACTACCACGAGCAGATGACTGGCGAGCGGCCCGCGAACCTTACGATGATGGTGGCGGTCGCGCTTCCGGACGCAGATTTCCTCGGGGTGAACCGTCTCGGTGGAGCACCGATTTCCATGCACGGCGAAATTGACGACATCGGTGAACGCGGTGCCGCCATCAGTGCCGAGATAAAGCGTGCCCGGCAGCGCGTGGCTGTCGGCGAGATCATGGAGCGTCGGTGGGTGCAGCAATTCGTGCCGTATCCGTTCATTCGGTTGAGCGTGCGCCACGCCATGCGCAAGGCACCCCCGGCCCAGATCCCGGATCCCCGTCTCTTCACCTCAGTGAGTAGCGTCAATGTCGGCACGGGGGTCTATGCCGTTGCCGGACGGCCGTTGCGGTCGGTGTGGGGTTATCAAGGTGGCGCGATGGACCTAGTGCACACCGTTGTGGGGCATGGCCCCGAGCTGAGGGTGACGGCCGTGGCCACTGAGGCGGTTGCAGATATTGGGCTGTACGAGCGATTGCTTTCGGACGCGTTGATGCGAGTGCGCGACGCACTTCAGGCAGCAAGAGTCCCCCGGTAAAGTCGGCCCCATGATTGCCCTCGCGACCATGATCCTGATGGTCGCCGCGCTCCTGCTCGCGGTGGCCGCGGTCTGGACGATCAGCCACCTCGAGCGCAAGAATCCGCCGCAGATGCCGCCGGATTGGCCCGCGGACGACCGAAAGTAGCCGAGTTCGGCTCGCAAATGGCGGTTTTTAACACCGATTTGGCTTCTGACCCGGTGATTTCCTAGACTGGACCGGTTGCGTGTGTTCTGTCATGCCCTGCGGCATGCGGAGAACAGGCTTCGATCCCAGCGTCAGTGAGTTCGCTGGGGACACCATACGCCCGCTGCAGGCCCACGATCAGCTCGAAAGAGTCGATGTTGCATGGGAACCACGCGAGAAAGGTAAACCAGGTCTACCTATGACCATGACCGATCCGATCGCAGACTTCCTCACGCGTCTGCGTAACGCCAACTCGGCGTATCACGACGAAGTGCGTCTTCCGCACTCCAAGATCAAGGCGAACATCGCCGATATCCTCAAGCGCGAGGGTTACATCGCAGACTTCACCACCGAGGACGCCCGCGTGGGCAAGACCCTCGTGGTGAACCTCAAGTACGGCCCGAGCCGTGAGCGCAGCCTCGCTGGCCTGCGTCGTGTCTCGAAGCCGGGTCTGCGTGTTTACGCAAAGTCCACCAACTTGCCCAAGGTTCTGGGCGGCCTCGGCGTGGCCATCATCTCCACGTCGACCGGCCTGCTCACCGACCGTCAGGCCAAGCAGCAAGGTGTAGGCGGAGAAGTTCTCGCCTACGTCTGGTAAGGGGTCGGACACATGTCGCGTATTGGAAAGCTTCCCGTTAAGGTTCCCGCCGGCGTCACGGTCAACATCAGTGGCCAGGACGTCGAGGTCAAGGGACCCAAGGGCACTCTCGCCCTCACCGTTGCCGAGCCGATCCAGATTGCTCTGGAAGACGGCGAGGTCAAGGTGACCCGTCCGAACGACGAGCGCACGAGCCGCTCGCTCCACGGGCTCAGCCGCACGCTGATCTCCAACATGATCGTTGGTGTGACCGAGGGTTACACCAAGAAGATGGAGATCTTCGGCGTCGGTTACCGCGTCCAGCTCAAGGGACAGAACCTCGAGTTCGCTCTCGGCTACAGCCACCCGGTTCCGATCGAGGCGCCGGAAGGCATCTCGTTCGCCGTCGAGTCGCCGACCAAGTTCTCGATTGCTGGCATCGACAAGCAGAAGGTTGGCCAGATCGCTGCGGTCATCCACGGCCTGCGCAAGCCTGACCCGTACAAGGGCAAGGGCATCCGCTACGCCGGCGAGGTCGTCCGCCGCAAGGTCGGAAAGACGGGTAAGAAGTAATGGCTAAGAAGGTTGCTGCCCAGCCGGGTGCCGTCAAGGCGACCCGTAAGAGCAAGTTCATCATCAAGCGGAAGAAGTCGAATCCGGTCAACGAGACCAACGACAAGCTTCTCGGCACTGACGTCTCGACCGCACGTCGCGCTGGACGCATCAAGCGTCACCTGCGTCTGCGTAAGAAGGTCTCGGGCACCGCGGCTCGTCCGCGTCTGGTCGTGAACCGCTCGTCGCGCCACCTGCACGCACAGATCGTCAACGACCTCACCGGTACGACGATCGCCGCGGCTTCGACCATCGAGGCCGACGTCCGTGCCCTCGAGGGCGACAAGAGCGCCCGTGGCGCCAAGGTGGGCGCTCTGCTCGCCGAGCGTGCCAAGGCTGCTGGTATCGAGGCTGTGGTCTTCGACCGCGGTGGCCACGACTACCACGGCCGCATCGCTGCCCTCGCTGACGCTGCACGTGAAGGCGGGTTGAAGTTCTAATGATGAACGCAATGAACGGAAGGAACGTCTGATGCCGGGACGTCAGCGTCAACACGGCGGAAGCGGACCCGCCGGACAGAATAGTCAGAGCGCGGACGGCGCAGCAGGTGGCCGCGAAGGCCGTGGCGGCGGTCGCGATCGTCGCGATGGCGGCCGTGGTGCCGCTCAGACCGACAAGAACCAGCTCGAGCGCGTCGTAGCCATCAACCGCGTGTCCAAGGTCGTGAAGGGTGGTCGTCGCTTCAGCTTCACCGCCCTCGTGATCGTCGGTGACGGCAACGGACTCGTCGGCGTCGGCTACGGCAAGGCGAAGGAAGTTCCGGCGGCCATTCAGAAGGGTGTCGAAGAGGCTCGCAAGAGCTACTTCCGCGTCCCGATGATCGGTCACACCATCACGCACCCGGTCCAGGGTGAAGCAGCGGCCGGTGTGGTCATGCTTCGTCCGGCTTCGCCGGGTACCGGTGTTATCGCCGGTGGTGCGGCTCGTGCCGTGCTCGAGTGCGCGGGTATCCACGACATCCTCGCCAAGTCGCTCGGCAGCGACAACGCGATCAACGTCGTTCACGCGACGGTGGCCGCGCTGAAGATGCTGCAGCGTCCGGAAGAGGTTGCGGCTCGCCGTGGTCTCCCGGTCGAGGACGTCGCACCGGCAGCGATGCTGCGGGCGCGTGCGGCAGCGTTGGGGGCTCACTGATGACTCAGCTGAAGGTTACCCAGGTCAAGAGCTCGATCGGCGCCAAGCACAAGCAGAAGGAAAGCCTGCGCACGCTTGGTCTGAAGGGCATCCGTCAGGAAGTCGTCCGTGAGGACAACCCGCAGAACCGTGGGTTGATCAACGCGGTGCGTCACCTGGTCGTGGTTGAGGAAGTATAGAAATGACCATCAAACTGCACCACCTGCGCCCGGCGCCCGGTGCCAAGACCGACAAGACTCGCGTCGGTCGTGGTGAGGGCTCCAAGGGTAAGACCGCTGGTCGCGGTACCAAGGGTACGAAGGCCCGCTACCAGGTTCCGGCACGCTTCGAGGGTGGCCAGATGCCGCTCCACATGCGTCTGCCGAAGCTGAAGGGCTTCAAGAACCCGTTCCGTATCGAGTTCCAGGTCGTCAATGTCGGCGATCTGGCCCGTCTGTTCCCCGAAGGTGGAGCAATCGGTGTCGCTGAGCTTGTCGCGGCTGGTGCCGTGCGCAAGAACGAGCTCGTGAAGGTCCTCGGCGAGGGCGAGATCTCGGTGGCCGTTCAGGTCACCGCAGACAAGTTCTCCGGCTCGGCGAAGGAGAAGATCGTCGCCGCTGGTGGAACCGTCACCGAAACGACGACGGCCTAAGTTAGACCGACAGAGTGGCCCTCCCGGCAGATGCGGGGAGGGCCACTCTGGCGTTTGTCGGTCTAGCGCCGGCCTTCGACGGCCGCGAGGAGTGCGGCAGGATCTGCCGTGCCGATCAGCAGTACTTCTCCCGCCGTGGTTTCGATTCGTACCCCGGCCACCTTGAACAGGCCCTGTGGGCGCATGCCGTACAGGAACCGTCCGCGTCGTCCGTACGAGAGTCCCCACACCTTCCAGCCCCAGAACTCTCGGTCGGTCAATGAGTTGTAGGTCTGGATGCGCCGGCTGCTGATCGTCGAGAGAGGCACGTCCTTTTTCGTCATGCGGCGGGGCAGAAAGCTCAATCCGGCGGGTTTGATCCGCAGTCGAACGGCGCTTTCGTCGACCGTGGTGGTCAGGCGAAGCGAGATCTGGACGACCGCGAGGCCGGCGAGGATGAGGAAGGCTGCGCCGATCACCACCGCGGCGCCCCATTGTTCGTTGATGAGTGCCATGACCGTGATCGACAGAAAGGTCACGGCGGGAACCACGACGAGGACTTTGATCCACGCCGAAAGTGTTTGTTGCTCGGCATATTCGACTGTCATCTCGTCACCTCACGATCAATACTCCGCCAGAATCGGTACGCTCGGACGGCGATCGCGATGCTCGGTCGATCCCGATTCGGGTGCCCTGCGAGGCCACCCGAGCCGCTGACTCGCGTGGGCTATGAGTACCGCGCGTTCCGTCACTGTTAGAGTGCAAGAGTTGCCCATATTTGGGTGACGTCTTTGTTAGCAACCAGGAGGATTTGTGCTTTCCGCCTTCGTGTCGTCCTTCCGGACCCCCGACTTGCGGCGCAAGATCCTGCTGACCCTGGGCGTCATCGCGCTCTATCGTGTCGGTGCTGCACTGCCGTCGCCAGGTGTGGACTACAAGAACGTCGAGCAGTGCATCGCGCTGGTCTCCGGTGGTGACAACGCAGGTATCTACCAGCTCATCAACCTGTTCTCCGGTGGTGCGCTGCTGCACCTGTCCGTCTTCGCGATCGGAATCATGCCGTACATCACGGCGTCGATCATCATTCAGCTTCTGCGCGTGGTCATCCCGCGCTTCGAGGAGCTGAACAAGGAAGGTCACGCCGGACAGGCCAAGCTGACGCAGTACACCCGCTACCTGTCGATCGCACTTGCCGTGCTCCAGGCGACGGGTCTGGTCGCACTCGCGGCACGTGGCCAGCTGCTCCAGGGCTGTACGCTGCCGATCCTCGCGGACACCAGCGTCTTCGGAATGATCATCATCGTGCTCGTCATGACGTCGGGTGCGGCGCTCATCATGTGGTTCGGCGAGATCATGACCGAGCGCGGCGTCGGAAACGGCATGTCGCTGCTGATCTTCGCCGGTATCGCCTCGCGTATCCCCGCTGAAGGCCGCGCGATCCTCGAGAGCCGTGGCGGCGCGATCTTCGCGATCGTGTGTGTCGCTGCCCTCCTCGTGCTCATCACGGTCATCTTCATCGAGCAGGGCCAGCGCCGGATTCCGGTCCAGTACGCAAAGCGCATGGTCGGACGCCGGATGTACGGCGGTTCGTCGACCTACCTGCCGATCAAGGTGAACCAGGCCGGCGTCATCCCGGTCATCTTCGCCTCGTCGCTGCTGTACCTGCCGAACCTGATCCAGCAGCTGACCGGTGCCGCCTCGGCGGCCGACCCCAGCTGGTGGCAAAAGGCGATCAACACCTACCTGGTCAACCCGGCCAACCCGGTGTACATCGCCATCTACTTCGCGCTGATCATCTTCTTCACCTACTTCTACGTCGCGATCACCTTCAACCCGGAGGAACGAGCGGACGACATGAAGCGTTACGGCGGATTCATCCCAGGTATCCGCCCAGGACGGCCGACCGCCGACTACCTGAACTTCGTTTTGAGCCGCATCACCCTGCCAGGCTCGATTTACCTGGGTGTCGTCGCAGTGCTACCGTTCCTTTTCCTTAATATGGGCGGCGGCGGACAGAGCAACCTGCCCTTCGGTGGAACCGCAGTCCTCATCATCGTGAGCGTGGGTCTCGACACCATCAAGCAGATCGAGAGCCAGCTGATGCAACGTAACTACGAAGGATTCCTCAAATGAGAGTGGTGCTCCTCGGCCCGCCCGGTGCTGGTAAGGGTACGCAGGCGACGCTTTTGGCTGAACACTACGGCGTCCCGCATATCTCGACCTGCGACCTCTTCCGGGCGCACATCGGCCAGGGCACCCCTCTGGGAGTCGAAGCAAAGGGCTACCTCGACAAGGGCGAGCTCGTTCCCAGCGACCTGACCAACCGCATGGTCAAGGAGCGCGTGAACGAGCCCGACACCGCCATCGGATTCTTCCTCGATGGATATCCGCGCACCGTCGAGCAGGCGAACGCTCTCGAGGAGATCCTGCGCGAGCTCGGCACCAAGATCGACAAGGTGCTGTCGTTTGTGGTCGACGAAGACGCGGTCGTTCAGCGCATGCTGTCGCGCGGTCGCACCGACGACACCGAGGACGTCATCCGCAACCGGCTCCGGGTCTACCACGCCGAGACCGAGCCGCTGCTCGGTCACTATGCGGGCAGCATCGTCACGGTCGACGCCATGGGCTCGATCGACGATGTCAACGCTCGCGCGCGCGCTGCCCTGGACGCTTAGTCCACCTCGATGAGCATCAGACGTAGGCGCAAGGTCGTCCCGTTCCGTTCGGCCGGCGAGCTTGACGCCATGGCGGCGGCTGGGGCGATCGTGGCGGCTGCGCTCATCGCGACCCGCGAGGCCGCTAAGCCCGGGGTGTCGACACTCGAACTCGACGCGATCGCCGAAGAGGTCATCCGGTCGGCAGGTGCGGTTCCGTCGTTCAAGGGTTACCACGGTTTCACCGGCACGATCTGTTCGTCGGTGAACGATCGCGTCGTCCACGGCATCCCGTCGGCGAAGGACATCCTTGCCGAAGGCGATCTCGTGTCGATCGACTGCGGCGCGATTCTCGACGGCTGGCACGGCGACTCCGCGTGGACGTTCGGAATCGGAACCCTGACCGCTGCGGACGAAGGTCTGAGCGAGGCGACGCGTCTTTCGCTCGAAGCAGGCATCGCGGCGATGCTTCCGGGCAACCGGCTGACCGATGTGTCCTTCGCGATCGGTCAAGCGACCCGCGCCGTCTCGGCGCAGCATGGGCGCGCGTACGGAATCGTCGACGGCTACGGCGGCCACGGCATCGGTCGCGAGATGCACATGGCGCCCTACCTCGCGAATGACGGCCGGCCGGGGCATGGACCGGAGCTGGTCGTCGGCTCGACGATGGCGATCGAACCCATGCTGACTCTCGGCACCGACGAGACGATCGTGCTCGACGACGGCTGGACCGTGGTCACGGCTGATGGCAGTCGCGCCGCGCATTGGGAGCACACTGTTGCGGTGACCGAAGACGGTCCGCGCATTCTGACTGCGCGCTAGAGCTTTCGCCGCAGGCGCCGGTGGCGTCGGCGTTGTCGACGGGCCACCCCCGGTCTCCGGCCCGTCGGCGGACCGGCGAGGTCGATGTCCGTGGTCTCGACAAGATGATGCATTCCGGACTCGCAGAACGCGTGATCGACCACGACCCGCAGTCGTTCGCCGTCGATCACGATGGTCATGACGCCGTTGTCGAACCAGGGGCCGTTTTCGACGGTCCAATCGAGCGAGTCCGCAGAGACACCGGCCGCGCGGGCGAGGCACTGCGTCAGCCACCGGACGCCACGCGTCTCCAGCAGGAGATTCGCGATCCGAATGTGCACCTCGAGCGGATTCCGAAATGGCGACATCGTCAGCTGATGAACCACTGTCGGGGCGTGCGGTAGGTCCGTCAGCGTCACCCGCGCTGTATAGGAGCAGTGCACGTCGCCGGAAAGAAAGAGCACTGAGCGTGGCGGGCGTTCGCGTCCGATGACTGCGCGCAGCACTTCGGAGAGTTCGGTGAACGAGGCGCGGAACGCGGCCCAGTGTTCGAGGTCGACGGCCTGCCGGATCTTTTCGCCCCTGCGCATCCAGTGCGCGCCCCACGCGCCGTCCGTCACTGCTTCGTTCCAGCCCTCGAGGTGGTGGATGCCGTGGAACAAGAAGACGGGGAGCGTACTGGCCACGAGCAGATGCTGTGTCGCGGCGTCGTTCAGAAGGCCCTTCAGCCAGTCGGCTTCGCTGGCGTCGACGATCCGGCGGTCTCCGGGGGTGAGCTGCCGGGAGCATCGGGCATCGACGACCAGTAGGCGGATTCGGGCGCCGTCGATGCCGAAGTCCCGGTAGAAGCTCCAGCGTGCGCTGTTCGGCGTCGCGTCCGACTGCCAGGCGAAGTCGTCGAGGATCTGCGACCGCTCAACGTCGTCGGTGGCGTCCCGCAGCGCGCGATAAGTGGCGTTCTGGGCCAGTTGGTGCGGAGAGAGATTGCCGAGATGCTGGTAGACAAAGTACGAACCGAACGCGCCCTGGACAAGTCCGGTCCATTCGGGCGACTTGGTCACGGCGTCGCGCCACGCGAGCGAGGTGTTCCAGTCGTCGCGCAGGTCATGGTCGTCGAGGATCATGCACGTCGGCACGGTCGACAACAGCCAACGGATCGGCCCAGGTAGCCAGGACTCGGCGTACAGGTGGGCGTAGTCATCGAACGTCGAGGCCGTATCAGTGCCGAGGTTTGCCGATGGCTTGTCGGCGTAGATCTGGTCGCCGGCGAGCAGCAACGCATCCGGCCACGTGTCGACCGGCTCGCTCACGATCCGATTCGTGAGCGCGACGAGCGCATCGGCACCGAACGTGCGGGTCGCCGCCGAATCGAGTGGCGCCGCCCGTCGACACGAACCGAACGCGAGCCGGAATGGACGCGTCGGGGACAGAGTTCGGATGACGCTCGGCGGATACGCCGAACCGTCGAGTGGCCACACCTGGTGACCATCGAGGTGGACCTGATAGGGAATTGCCGCGCCGGACTCGAGTCCGTGGATCTCTACGAGTGCGAAATGGCGGCCGTGAACCGACCACGTCGACGTCGTCGCGCCGAGGACCGTCACCTGTGCTGGCCGGTCGGTCTCCACCCACACTGTTGCCGCGTGGGCATCGGCGTATCGCAGCAGCGGGCCGGTCACCAGGCAAGGGGCGGTCACGGTGCCACACTAAGCCTCGGACCGGGGCTCGTGGGTTTTGACGGCTCGGTTCGGAGCTCCGGTTAGGGTGTTCCCGTGACGATCCTCGGGACCCCACTTTCGGCCGGCGCCAACCGTGTTCTTCTCCTCGGCGCGGGCGAACTCGGCAAGGAAGTGGTCATCGAACTGCAGCGCCTCGGCGTCGAGACGATCGCGGTGGACCGCTACGCGAACGCGCCCGCCATGCAGGTTGCGCACCGCAGCCACGTGATCGACATGCTCGACCCGGCCGCTGTTCGTGCGGTCGTGGAGAAGGAGCAGCCACACTGGATCGTGCCCGAGATCGAGGCCATCCATACGCCGACCCTCCTCGAACTCGAGTCCGAGGGATTCAACGTGGTGCCGACGGCCCGCGCCACCCGTCTCACGATGGACCGGGAGGGCATCCGCCGTCTCGCCGCTGAGGATCTCGGGCTGCCGACGTCTCCGTATCGCTTCGCGGGCACGCTCGACGAATTCACCGCGGCCGTCGACGAGATCGGCATTCCCTGCGTCGTGAAGCCGGTCATGTCGTCGTCCGGCAAAGGTCAGTCCGTCATCAAGACCGCCGACGACGTGGTGAAGGCCTGGGAGTACGCGCAGGCGGGCGGCCGCGCCGGTGCGGGTCGGGTCATCGTGGAGGGTTTCATCGACTTCGACATCGAGATCACGCTCCTCACGCTGAAGCACGCCACTATCGGCGGCGGCCTGGCCACCATCTCGTTCTGCCCACCCATCGGCCACATCCAGGTCGATGGTGACTACCGCGAATCATGGCAACCGCAGGAACTTCGGGAAGGTGTTCTCGAGAAGGCACAGGATGTCGCGGCGAAGGTCGTGCGCGATCTGTGCGGCGAGTCGGGTCGGGGGCTGTTCGGCGTCGAGTTGTTCATCGTGGGGGATGACGTGGTGTTCTCCGAGCTTTCCCCGCGGCCGCACGACACCGGTCTGGTCACTTTGGTGTCGCAGGATCTGTCGGAGTTCGCTTTGCATGCGCGGGCGATCCTCGGTCTGCCGATCCCGAACATTCGCACGCGGGGTGCCGCGGCATCGTGCGCGGTGCTGATCGAAGGGGACGTCGAGGCGCCCCGATTCGACGGTGTGGCTGCCGCGCTCGCCGAGCCGGACACGAGCATTCGCCTGTTCGGAAAGCCGGCCGTCGTTGGCCGTCGCCGCATGGCGGTGACGTTGGCGCTCGGTGACGACGTCGACGGTGCTCGGGCGACAGCTCGCAAGGCGGCGGAGAACATTCGCCTCGCCGACTGACGTCACACTTCGAGCAGCACCGTCACCGGTCCGTCATTGACCAGGTTCACTTCCATGTGCGCGCCGAACACGCCTTCGGCGACCGTTGCGCCGCGCTCCTTTAGTTGGTGGACGAACTCGGCGACGAGCGGTTCGGCGACATCGCCTTTGGCGGCGTCGTTCCAGGAGGGGCGACGCCCCTTGCGGGTATCGGCGTAGAGCGTGAACTGACTGATCACCAGAATGGGCGCGTCGAGGTCGGCGCACGACTTCTCGCCTTCGAGGACACGCAGCTCCCAGACCTTGCGGGCGAGGTTGGCCGCCTGGTCGGGCGTATCGGTATGAGTGACCCCGATGAGGGCGACGAGGCCGTGGGTTTCCGGCTCGATTCGGCCTACGATGGAACCGTCGACCGACACCGAAGCGGCCGTTACTCGTTGAATGAGCGCGCGCACCGCATCATTTTGTCGGATATCACATCCGCGAGTACACTCGACGCTTGGCGCGCTTTAGGTCGCGCGGTGTTGTCATGCAAAAGGCTTGGTCAACTGACGAAGCCGGGATCGTGGAGGATATGGCGAAGAAAGACGGGGCCATCGAGGTCGAAGGCCGAGTGATCGAGCCTCTGCCCAATGCAATGTTCCGCATTGAGCTGGAGAATGGACACAAGGTACTGGCTCACATCAGCGGAAAGATGCGTCAGCACTACATTCGTATCCTTCCGGAGGACCGCGTCGTCGTCGAGCTTTCCCCCTACGACCTCACCCGCGGCCGCATCGTTTACCGATACAAGTAAGCCCACAATTTTCCCCGGTCGAACCTGGCCGGGGTTAACCCATGTCTGGCGTCCGCCAGATGTAACCACGATTGGATCTGACGTGAAGGTCAACCCGAGCGTCAAGCCGATCTGCGAGAAGTGCAAGGTGATCCGCCGTAAGGGTCGGGTCATGGTTATCTGCGACAACCTGCGTCACAAGCAGCGTCAGGGCTAACCACTGCGGCTTCGCAGAGCTTGACAAGTTAATGAAGAACCTCGCTACACCAGCCACCTAATCGCGGGTGGTCAACCGCCGGAGGAGGCCGGCGCCCCGAAAGAAGGGGGACGGGTAGCGAGCAGACCTCCACAACGAAAGGCACCTGCCAACATGGCACGTCTTGCAGGCGTCGATCTGCCGCGCGAAAAGCGCATGGAGATCGCGCTTACCTACATTTTCGGCATTGGCCGGACCAAGTCGAGTGAGATCCTCGCATCAACCGGCGTCAGCCCGGACCTGCGTGCAAAGGACCTCACCGACGAGCAGCTCAACACGCTCCGTGAATACATCGAAGCGAACCTCCAGGTCGAGGGTGACCTCCGCCGCGAGATTCAGGCCGACATCCGTCGCAAGATCGAGATCGGCTGCTACCAGGGCCTCCGTCACCGTCGTGGCCTGCCCGTTCGTGGCCAGCGCACGAAGACCAACGCGCGCACCCGTAAGGGCCCGAAGAAGACCATCGCCGGCAAGAAGAAGGCCAGGTAACTAGATGCCTCCGAAGTCACGCGCTGCCGCGCCGAAGAAGGGCGCGCCTAAGGCACGCCGCCGGGAAAAGAAGAATATTCCCCACGGCCACGCGCACATCAAGAGCACGTTCAACAACACGATCGTGTCGATCACCGACCCGAACGGCAACGTCATCTCGTGGGCGTCGTCGGGTCACGTCGGATTCAAGGGTTCGCGTAAGTCGACCCCGTTCGCCGCTCAGCTCGCTGCTGAGAACGCTGCCCGCAAGGCGCAGGAGCACGGCGTGAAGAAGGTCGACGTCTTCGTCAAGGGCCCGGGTTCGGGCCGTGAGACCGCGATCCGTTCGCTGCAGGCTGCTGGCCTCGAGGTCGGCACCATCAACGATGTCACCCCGCAGCCGCACAACGGCTGCCGTCCGCCCAAGCGGCGACGCGTCTAAGCGGGAAGGAAGGTTATAGAAAATGGCTCGTTATACCGGACCAGCTACCCGCAAGTCGCGTCGTCTCGGAGTTGACCTCGTTGGTGGAGACCAGGCGTATGAGCGCCGTCCCTACCCGCCGGGCCAGCACGGTCGTGCCCGCGTCAAGGAGAGCGAATACCTCCTGCAGCTCAAGGAGAAGCAGAAGGCTCGCTTCACCTACGGCATGCTCGAGCGTCAGTTCCGCAAGTACTACGAGGAGGCCAACCGCCTCCCCGGCAAGACTGGTGATGAGCTGCTCAAGCTCCTCGAGACCCGTCTCGACAACGTTGTCTACCGCGCTGGCCTCGCTCGCACTCGTCGTGCGGCTCGTCAGCTCGTCAGCCACGGCCACTTCCTGGTCAACGGCGTGAAGGTCAACGTCCCGAGCTACCGCGTCACCAAGTGGGACATCATCGACGTCAAGCCGAAGTCGGCCGAGACGCTGCCGTTCCAGATCGCTCGCGAGACCTTCGGCGACCGTCCGGTTCCGGCATGGCTCCAGGTTGTTCCGGGCCGTCTCCGCATTCTGGTTCACCAGACGCCGGAGCGCGCTCAGATCGACGTGCCGCTGTCGGAACAGCTCATCGTCGAGTTCTACTCGAAGTAGGCCCAACTGCCTCCGGACCCAATCCCGGGTCCGGAGGTTCCCCATCGTGGACGTCATATAGAGGTCGTCCGGAGGAGAAGGTAAAGAAATGCTCATTTCGCAGCGTCCGGCGCTGACCGAGGAGATCCTGGCCCCGAACCGCTCGAAGTTCACCATCGAGCCGCTCGAGCCGGGCTTCGGCTACACCCTCGGCAACTCGCTTCGCCGCACCCTGCTGTCGTCGATTCCCGGTGCTGCGGTTACCAGCATCCGCATCGACGGCGTGCTGCACGAGTTCACCACCGTCGCTGGTGTGAAGGAAGACGTCACCGACATCATCCTGAACATCAAGTCGCTGGTTGTCTCGTCGGATGAGGACGAGCCGGTCACGATGTACGTCCGCAAGCAGGGCCCGGGAACCGTCACCGGTGGCGACATCGTCGCTCCGGCCGGCGTCACCGTGCACAACCCTGACCTGCACATCGCGACCCTCAACGACAAGGGCCGTCTGGAGATCGAGCTGGTTGTCGAGCGTGGCCGTGGCTACGTTCCGGCAGTCCAGAACAAGATCAGCGGTGCCGAGATCGGCCGTATCCCGGTCGACTCGATCTACTCGCCGGTTCTCAAGGTCACGTACAAGGTCGAGGCGACTCGTGTCGAGCAGCGCACCGACTTCGACCGTCTGATCCTGGACGTCGAGACCAAGAACTCGATCACTTCTCGTGACGCTCTCGCGTCTGCGGGTAAGACCCTCGTTGAACTGTTCGGCCTGGCACGTGAGCTCAACACCGAGGCCGAGGGCATCGAGATCGGGCCGTCGCCGGCCGAGGCTGACCACATCGCGTCGTTCAGCCTGCCGATCGAAGACCTCGACCTCACCGTCCGTTCGTACAACTGCCTCAAGCGCGAGGGTGTTCACACCGTCGGCGAGCTGGTTGCACGCACCGAGTCGGACCTTCTCGACATCCGCAACTTCGGTCAGAAGTCGATCGACGAGGTCAAGGTCAAGCTTGCCTCGATGGGTCTGTCGCTCAAGGACAGCCCGGCCAACTTCGACCCGGCCGCGATGATGGGCTTCCAGGACAAGGGCTGGGGCGACGCCGGTTACGGCGAGGACCTCGACCACGACTACGCGGAGACCGAAGACCTGTAAGGGTCTCGAGCTCCAACTCACCAGGAGAATTCAGAAATGCCACGTCCCAAGAAGGGCGCCCGCCTCGGCGGGTCGGCGTCGCACCAGAAGGCGATCCTCGCCAACCTGGCCACGGCGCTGTTCGAGCACGGTCGCATCCAGACGACCGAAGCCAAGGCCAAGTTCCTGCGTCCCTACGCAGAGAAGCTGGTCACCAAGGCAAAGGGCGGCACGCTTGCCGACCGCCGCAACGTCATGAAGGACATCCGCAACAAGGACGTCGTTCACAAGCTGTTCGCGGAGATCGGCCCGGCTGTCGCCGAGCGCAACGGTGGTTACACCCGCATCGTCAAGACGATGCCGCGCAAGGGCGACAACGCGCCGATGGCGATCATCGAGCTCGTTCTCGAGTCGACCGTCACCGCTGAGGCTGACCGCGCTCGTCGCGTGAAGGCTTCGAAGGCTGCTCCGGCCAAGGCCGCTGAGGTCGAGGCTCCGGCAGCTGCCGAGGCTGAGGAGACCGCAGCTGAGGCTCCGGCCGGCAGCCACGGTCCGATCGAGGGCGACGAGCAGCCGGAGGGCTTCCCGATCAAGGGCAACGCTTCGTCGAAGCTCTACCACGTCCCGGGCAGCCGCTTCTACAACTCGACTGTGGCCGAGATCTGGTTCGCAGACGAGGCTTCGGCCGAGGCTGCTGGCTACCAGCTCCCGCCGTCGCAGCGCGAGAAGGCTGAAGAGGGCGACGAGGCTCCTGAGGCCGAGTAGTCCTTGACTGCACACGTTGACCGCCCGGCTGTGTCTGACACAGCCGGGCGGTCGCATATTCGCATCCGGCTGGACATCTCGTATGACGGCACGGATTTCTCCGGCTGGGCGCGGCAGAACGATCGCCGCACCGTGCAGGCCGTTGTGGAGGACGCGCTCTCGACGATCACGCGCGAACACATTCGCCTGACGGTCGCCGGGCGAACCGATGCCGGCGTGCACGCCGAGGGACAGGTTGCGCACTGCGATCTGCCCGTCGACCGGGCCGACCTACCGCAGCTCGTTCGGCGTCTTTCCCGCTTCTTGCCGTCGGACGTGCGAATCATCAACATGACGGCGGTGCCGCCCGAGTTCGACGCGCGCTTCTCGGCCTTGCGCCGGCACTACGCGTATCGACTTTCGACGGCTCCGTACGGAGCTGACCCGCTGGTCCGCAATCACGTCGTCGGCTGGCGGCCGGGACTGGACATCGACGCCATGCGCGATGCCTCTTCGCGACTGCTGGGTCTGAACGACTTCGCCGCCTTCTGCCGCTTTCGCGAGGGTTCGACGACGGTTCGCGAATTGCAGCGCTTCGACTGGGTTGTCGATGGGGATCGCTTGACTGCCTTCGTCAGCGCCGACGCCTTCTGCTGGTCGATGGTCCGCAGCCTGGTCGGCGCGACCCTCGCAGTGGGTGAGGGGCGCCGCGAGCCCGCGTGGTTCGATGAACTGCTCGCGATGAGGACGCGGTCGAGCAAGATCACTGTTGCGCCCGCGCACGGTCTTTCGTTGATCGGCGTCGATTACCCCGACCATGCCGATCTGGCGGCGCGCAATGAGATCACGCGCGATATTCGCGATGCGATCGACGAAGGTTGTTGCGGCGACTGAGCGAGTAACTTCACGGTCATGGAGAAGTTCTCGTTGGACGCGATTGTTCGTGACCAGCTCGCGCGGGCGACCGCCTCGTCGGCTCGGCGTAGCGCCACCACCGTGTATGGCGGGCACGAACACAAACTGCGGCAGACCGTGATGGCGCTGATTGCGGGCGCCTCGCTCAGCGAGCACGAGAGTCCGGGTGAGGCCACCTTGATCGTGCTGCGTGGCCGGGTCACCCTGCAAACGGCGAACGCGTCCTGGGAAGGACGAACCGGTGACCTGCTCGTCATTCCGGCGGCCCGGCACTCGCTGCACGCGATCGAAGACAGCGCAATCCTTCTGACCGTCGTCAAGTAGGCGGTTGGGGCCATCAGCCCTCGGAATGGACCACGCTGGCGTCGCAGAGGCACACCGTTTCGTTGCCGTTGAGTTTGGCGGCGTCGATCCGGATCTTGGTTCCGGGTTTCACCGGCACCGAGACCTGCAATCCCGTGCCGGTGGTGACGGCATCCGATTCGAACAACTTCGTCAGACCCGGTTCCTCATACACAGCGACGTAGGCCTTGCGGTCGGTCTGGGTTGAGGAGTCGGTCAGCGCCGCGGTGAACTCCAGGCGATCAAATCCGTCGGGCACCTCGAACTCCATGCCCGGTTGACCGGCCTGGCCAGCCTGCCCGACCGCGGGGCAGCCGTCGTCGCAACTCCACACGAGGCTGTGGGGGTAGTCGACTCCGCCCACGAGCGCGTCGCCCGGCTTGAAGCTGAGGCTGCCCTTGGGGAGCAGGTCGACGAGGTAGACACGATCATGAGCGGCGGTCGTCGATGCTGTTGGAGGGTCTGGCGAGTCACCGGTGGCAGGCGTGGAACTACACGCGCTCGCGACCAGAATCAGCGCCGCGCCCGTGGTCGATCGAATCCACCGCATGGCTGACCACCTGCTCTCTCAGCCCTTCACGTACGACAGCTTCTCCGCGATCTGGCCGTCGCGCACGGTGAAGACATCGACGCCGCGCACGTGACCCTCGGAGCCGTCGAGGTCGACCCAGCGATGAATCCAGCGGACGGTTGCGCGGTAGCCCGCCGCGAACACGTCCTCGGAGTCGAAGACCCGAGACTTTGCACCCGAGAAGAAGTCGCGGAACAGCTCGATGATGGTGTCGCGACCTTCAAAGCGTGTGCCGTCGGGCGACGGCGCGGTCGACTCGAAAACACAGTCCTCGGTCATCAACTCGGCCATGGCCTCGAGATCCTGCCGGTTGAAGGCATCGTTGAAGCGATCGATCGTGGCGAGAGTCTCCAGGGCCAATGTGTCCATGATGTTTTCGTACACCATCACAGGGGTCCCCGCCATCGTCACAATGTGACGCGAGAATTCACGCCTTCCAGATGTAAGGAATTCATCCCGAACATCGGAGGCTGTCATGCCCGGAATCAACCACGCCAATGCACCTGTTGTCCTCGATATCCCGCCTGTCCAGTTCCGCGAATTCGAGTTCGGCGAGTACGTGGTCTCCTTCGGCGAATTCCGGGAAGACGCGGACCCGGAACCCTTCTTCAAGGGTCTGCCGGACGACCGCTGCCAGTGCCCGCACTTCGGTTACGTGCTCGAGGGAGAGATCAGCTTCCGCTTCGCCGATCGAGTCGAGACCTTCCACGCCGGCGACGCGTTCTATGCGGCACCCGGCCACACTCCCGTCGTGACGGCCGGATCAAAGGTCGTGGAATTCAGTCCGACTGAGGCGTCGCGTCAGACCGCCGAAGTCATGACCGCCAACCTCACCGCGGCGATGGGAGCAGCACAATGAGCACTCGAATCGTTTCCGGGATCGTCGACTTCCTGGAGTCCGGAAATCCACCGGAAGAATTGTTCGCACCGGACATCTTCTGTGATTTGACGATGCCGCTGTGGAGGGCGCAGGCGCGGGGGGTCGAGGACGTCGTTCGCCAGCGGAAACAGGGGCATCCGGGTGGCGGTCAGGTCGAGGTCACGCGCTGGGCGCCCACTCCGGATGGACTCGTCATGGAGTTCACCGAGCATTGGAACGCGGACGGCCAGCGTTGGTACGCGCGTGAGATGGCGTGGGTCGACGTCGTCGACGACCAGATCAAGTCGTTGTCCGTGTATTGCACGGGCGACTGGGACGAGGCACGCCAAGCGGAGCACGCGCGCACGGTGTCACTGATTCGTCCCTGATCGCCGCACGTCCGCGCGCTTAGGATGCGCATATGGCAGCGGGCGACATGGAACTGGTGCGTGCGGTCGATCGCGCGCGCAGCACCGGTGACCATGTCGCCCTTGCCAATGCGGCCCTTGCACTCGCCGAAGGACAGGCCTGGGGCGCGCATCCGGGTCGCGCTCCCGCGTTGCTTCGCGAGGCGTATGGACGCGTAGTCGATCCCGCGTTGCGTTCCCGCCTGGCCACCGCGCTCGTTCGATGCTGGGCCTACGGAATGGAGACGGAGCGCGTCGGAGAATTCGCCGACCTTGCCGTTCAGCACGCCGAAGAGTGTGGCGACGAGGTTCTCCTCGCCGATGCACTCGACGCAACTCTGCTGGTTCGGTGGGGCCCGGATGACCTGGGTGCTCGTTCGGATCTGACTGAGCGGCTGGTCGGTCTCGTCGCGCATCTCGACACCGTCGAGGCGCGAATGACGGCGCATATCTGGCGCCTGACCGTCGCGCTCGAGAACCTCGATGCGGTCACCGCGGCGCGGCAGGTCCGAATTCTCGACGCTCTGGCCGTCGAGTCGGGTTCGGCGAAGGTTCGGTGCTTCGCAGATTCGCGCTCGGCCATGTTTGCATTGGTTCAGGATCGGCCCGATATTGCGCGCAACCTGTGGGCGAGTGCGTGTTCCGCAGGCGCCGAAGCCGAGCTGCCGGACCTGGTGGCCATCGAGCACACGAGCAGGTCCGCCGTCGCCATCTATGTGGGTGACAAGGATGCGATGACTGCCGAGGCGGTCAGTTATGTCGATTACGGGCGCAGCAACGGCCTCGTGGGAATCGCGGCGTTCGGTGCGGAACTCTGGGCTCGAGCGGGCGAATTGGACCGGTCGGCAGAGGTCTTGGCGACCCTCGCGGGTGGCGGTCTGAGCTCGCTGCCACGCGGTGCGGAGTGGCTCCCGACGGTCGCGTCGCTCGTCGAGGTCGCCGCGCGGACGGGTGCGTCTGCGCTGGTCGAGGAAGGAATCGATGCACTCGAGCCGTATGCCGGCCGGGGCATCGTCGATGCCGGTGCGGTGTTGTTCCGCGGGACGGTGACGGCTGTACTGCATCGCGCGTGCGCCGCTGCCGGGCGAGAGGCCGAGGCCCAGAAATGGAAGTCGTTGGCGCTTGCCGAGTATGCGCGGATCGGTAGTCGCTGGGGGCGCTTGGATCTCGGTGAGACCCCGCCAAGCAGTGCGGGAGGGCAGGACCGCCGGGCCCACTTCCGTACGGTCGGCGACCGCCTGTGGATCGTGGGCTTCGACGGCTCGTCGGCTCCGATCGCGGATGCGAAGGGCTTGCGTTACCTGCACGAACTGATTGCGAATCCTGGGCGCGAGGTGACTGCACTCGAACTGGTGGGTGTCGTCGAGGGGAACCAGGCGACGCGCAACGTCGATTCCGACGCCGGAGCGATCCTCGATTCCCAAGCCAAGGCGGCGTATCGGTCACGGCTCGTGGCACTCGACGCAGACTTGGCGGAAGCGAGGGAGTGGGCCGACGTGGCACGGGTGGATCGGCTCGAATTCGAGCGAGATGCACTCATCGGCGAACTCATGGCTGCGACCGGACTCGGCGGCCGTAACCGCGTCGCGGGATCAACGTCCGAGCGTGCCCGGGTGGCGGTTCGAAAGGCGATCTCCGCTGCTCTGGACCGGATCACTCACCAAGATCCGGCGTTTGCGCGCTACCTTCGCGCGACGGTCCGGACGGGTCGAACCTGCTGCTACGAGCCCGATCCCGGTCGTCCTGTCTCCTGGCAAATGCAGGGTTAGCCGCTGAGAACGGACAGGATGTTCCCCGCTGGGTCGGTGAACCACGCGATGTCCGGTCCTCGATTGGCGGCGCGACCCCGAAGGACGCCCTTGTCGTCGTGAGGGAGGCCGGGATAGGTCTCGAAGGTCACGCCGCGCGCGGTGAGTTCATCGACGGTCGCGTCGATGTCGTCGACCTGGAAGTTGAGAACCGTGAAGGTCGCCGGCTGATGATCGGGCTTGGGATAGGCAATCGCCTCGGCCCCTCCCGCGAGGTCGAGGTGCAGGATGCCCATATCGTCGTCACGAACGGAGAGTCCGAGGACTTCGACGTAGAACTTGCGTGCGGCGTCGAGGTCGTCAACGGAGAAGCTGCTGAAGGTCTTTGAAGTACCAAGCATGATTCGAGCCTACGACCGGCACGCGTGACGGATCCAGGTCAATGAGTATCCGTGCGGAATATGGGTTGTCCGCCTTGCCTTGTCCGTGGTGACGTTGAACCGGGACGTAGGTGGCGATGACCGAGCAGATACAGCAGCGCGCGGGGCGCAAGGAGTGGGTCGGCCTCGCGGTGATCTCGATTGCCTGCGTCCTGTACATCATGGATCTCTCGGTCCTCGAGATGGCCATTCCGGCGATCAGTGAAGACCTTCATCCGTCGAGCGTCCAACTGCTGTGGATCATCGACGTCTACGGGTTCATGGTCGCGGGATTCCTCATCACGATGGGCTCGCTCGGCGACCGACTGGGGCGCCGGAAGCTACTTCTGTACGGCGCTGGATTCTTCGGTGCCGCGTCGGTATTCGCGGCATTCGCGCAGAGCGCGGAGATGCTGATCTTCGCCAGAGCGGTGATGGGCGTTGCCGGCGCGACGATCGCGCCGTCGACCTTGTCGCTGATCCGGAACATGTTTGCCGACCACGAACAGCGATCGCGTGCGATCGGCGTCTGGGTCACCAGCTTCTCGGTCGGGGGCGCGGTGGGACCGGTGATCGGCGGGATCGTGCTCGAGTTCTACTGGTGGGGCGCGGTGTTCCTGATCAACGTGCCGGTCATGGCGCTGTTGCTCGTCCTCGGCCCCAGACTGCTGCCGGAGTTCAAAGATCCGACCGCGGGGCGAGCCGACATTCCGAGCCTGCTGGCATCGCTGTCGGCGATCTTGCTCGTGGTCTTCGCGATCAAGAAGGTTGCGCAGGACGGCCCTTCCGTCGTTGCGATGGCCGCGCTGGCCGTTGGTGTGGCAGTCGGTGTCTGGTTCGTGCGTCGACAGCGGGGCCTCGACGATCCCCTCATCGACCTCCACCTGTTCGGCATCCCGGCATTTCGAGCAGCGCTGGTCATCTATGGAATCGGCGTCATGGTGATGTTCGGGGGATTCCTGTTCATGCCGCAGTACCTGCAGCTCGTCCTCGGATACTCGCCGTTCGCAACCGGTATGTGGATGGTTCCATCGGCCGCGATGTTCGTCCTGGGGTCGAATGTGAGTCCTTGGCTGCTCCGGTGGTGCGGGCCGGCGATGCAGCTCGGAATGGGTCTTGTCCTGGCGGCGATCGGGTTCGGGCTCATCGCGCTGGTACGGCCCGACCAGGGACTGTGGCAGGTGGTCGTTGGCTCGATTCTCTTCTCGCTGGGGCTGGCGCCGATATTCACCCTCACCACCGATTTGATCATCAGTGCCGCGCCGGCGAATCGCGCGGGGGCGGCGGCCGGAATCTCCGAGACGTCGGCCGAACTCGGGGGAGCCTTGGGAATCGCGGTGTTCGGCAGCATCGCCATCGCGTTGTACCGCGCTCGAATCGAGCCCGCGTTGTCCGGTGTCTCCGCGGACGCGGCGGAGTCGGCGCGGGGCACTCTCGGCGGAGCAATGACAGTCGCAAAGGCACTGCCCGGCGAGGTAGGACATCGGGTCTTGTCGGCAAGCGCGGAGGCGTTCACGGTCGGAATGCAGGTGACCGCGGTGATGAGTGCTCTTCTGGCGCTCGGACTCGGAGGCTTGGTGCTCGCCCGCGGAAAGTCAGTCGTCGACGTCGGAGAGGGGGCGAGCGAATGACCGGGCAAACCGCGGTACGTGCGGGGCGGAAGGAGTGGATTGGCCTCGGGGTCATGTCGCTCGCCTGCGTGCTTTACGTGATGGACCTGTCGGTCCTGCATCTCGCGGTTCCGGCGATCAGCGAAGATCTGCGGCCGTCGAGTGCACAGTTGCTGTGGATCATCGACGTCTACGGGTTCATGGTCGCGGGATCGCTTATCACGATGGGTTCGCTAGGCGACCGCCTCGGCCGACGGAAGTTGCTGATGATCGGCGCCGCTTGCTTCGGCGTCGCCTCAGTGTTCGCGGCGTTCGCGCCGACCGCGGAATTGCTGATCCTGGCGAGGGCCGTCCTCGGTATCTCCGGTGCGACGCTGGCGCCGTCGACGCTGTCGCTACTGCGGAACATGTTCCTCGACCCGGTGCAGCGGTCGCGGGCCATCGGCATCTGGGTCACCAGCTTCTCCGCGGGCGGTGCGCTGGGCCCGGTGTTCGGCGGCATCGTCCTCGAGTACTTCTGGTGGGGCGCGGTTTTTCTGCTCAACGTGCCGTTCATGGCCGTGATCCTGATACTCGGGCCGAAGCTGATTCCCGAGTTCAAAGATCCCGAGGCGGGTCGCGCGGACATCCCGAGTGCATTGGCCTCGATCACATCCATCCTGTTGATCGTCTTTGCGATCAAACAGATTGCGCAGAACGGGTTCTCCTGGGTGGCCCTCGCGGGCGTCGGGCTTGGCCTGCTCGTGGGGACGTGGTTCGTCCGGCGGCAGAGGAGTCTCGAGGATCCGCTGATCGACCTCGCGCTCTTCTCGCTCCCGTCGTTCCGGCTATCGCTGGTGACGTACGGACTCGGCATCATGGTCATGTTCGGCGGGCTGCTGTTCATCCCGCAATACATGCAGCTTGTGCTGGGCTTTTCGCCCCTGATCGCCGGCCTCTGGACCGTGCCTTCCGCGTTGATGTCGGTGATTGGAGCCAACGTCAGCCCGTGGTTGCTGCGCTGGGTGTCACCGACTCGCCAGATCGGCGGTGGTCTGGTGTTGGCTGCGGCTGGGTTCGCCGTGGTGATGCTCGTACAGCCGAGCCATGCCCTGTGGCAAGTGGTGGTCGGATCGATTCTGTTTTCGATCGGCTGTGCGCCGATCTTCACGCTCACGAACGACCTCATCATCGGGTCCGTCCCGGCGAACCGTGCGGGCGCTGCCGCCGGCATCTCGGAGACCGCTGCCGAACTCGGCGGCGCCCTCGGCATCGCGGTCATGGGGAGTGTGAGCGTCGCGATTTATCGCGCCGGCATCGAACCGGTGCTGGTCGGTGTGCCGGCGGACTCAGCCGAGATGGCGCGCGGCACCCTCGGCGGCGCGGTGGTCGCGGCCCGGACGCTGCCGGTTGAGGTCGGGAATCGTATCGTCACCGCTGGTGCGGAAGCCTTCACCACCGGCATGCAGACGGTCGCACTGATGAGCGTGGTGATCTCACTTGTTCTCGCCGTGGTGGTCCTCGTTCGCGGGAGGTTGGTGCTTGTCGCGGCAGACAGCGACTGATCGCGCTTCGTCGATGGGGGCGAAACCAGGTATCCGTGGGCGCGGAACGGCCACCCGCTTCGGCTGAGCATGCTCAAAAACGCCTCCCACAGCGGAGGAAAGCCCATATACGGCTTTCCTCCCCTGTGGGGTGCTCATTTGAGCAGCTAGTTCACGGGCAGGAGCCAGTAGCCGGACTCCGCGATGGTCGAGGTACGCGAATAAGCGACAATATTTGAATGCCAGAGCTTTCTCTCACTCCGCGCCTGGCCGTCATCGGCGGCAGCGGCTTCTATGACTTCTTCGGCGACGACGCTCAATCGATCGAGGTCGAGACCCCTTACGGCAAGCCGAGCGCGCCGATCACCGTCGGAACGGTCGCGGGTCGTGCGGTCGCGTTCGTGCCGCGTCACGGTCGCAACCACGAGTACGCACCGCACACCCTGCCGTACCGCGCGAACATGTGGGCGCTGCGCTCGCTTGGCGTGCGTCGGGTACTTGCGCCGTGTGCCGTCGGAAGCCTGACGCCGACGCTCGGCCCCGGTTCGTTCGTCGTGCCGGACCAGGTCGTGGACCGTACCGCGGGCCGCGTCCAGACCTACTTCGACGGTGGCGCCGTCCACGTTCCGTTCGCTGACCCGTATTGCGCCGACCTGCGCAAGACCGTCGCGGCGCAGCCGGGCATCATCGATGGCGGAACGATGGTCGTCGTCGAGGGACCGCGATTCTCGAGCCGTGCCGAGAGCCAGTGGTTTGCTGCGCAGGGCTGGACGCTAGTCAACATGACCGGTCACCCAGAGGCAGTTCTCGCCCGTGAGCTCGAGCTCTGCTATACACCGATCGCGCTGGTCACGGACCTCGATGCGGGTCTGGCCGAAGGCGAGGGCGTGAGCGCCGCAGAGGTGTTCGCCGAGTTCAAGCGCAACCTCGGACCGTTCAAGGAATTGGTACGGACCGCGATCGAGAACATCTCCGGTGAGGACACCTGCGCCGAATGCCGCGTCCACGACGGCGTGACACTCCCGTTCGAATTGCCTTGATGCAGAGGGTGGTTGCCTACGAACCCCTCCTTCGCAGGCAGCCACCGCTCGCTTGGCAGTCACCTTGCGCGACCGGCCTCATCGACGGCCGGCAAGGGTAACCCCGCAGAACTGTGCTACATCTGTTTGCCGCTCAAGCAGGCTCCAGGAAACCCCCGGCGAACCGGGAGCGCGCTCTCAGTGTAGGGCGAAGCATATGGCGAAGATCAAGTCAGCAGGGGTATGTCGGTCGACCATAGGACGGGTCGGTCTGCCCAGTAGTCTGGTCAGCCATGAGCGAACCGCTTCGCCTGGAGATCATCCTCGGCACCGTACGGCCGGTGCGGTTCGGCCCGGTGGTGGCTGACTGGTTCTTCCGTCAGGCCGTGAATGACCCGCGATTCGAGATCGGGATGATCGATCTCGCGGAGTTCTCGTTGCCCTCGGACCTCACGATGGACAGCGACGGCGCGAAGGCGTTCCAGCGGCGCATCGCCGCTGCCGATGCGATCGTCGCGGTCACTCCCGAGTACAACCACAGCACGTCCGGTGCGTTAAAAGATGCCTTCGACCTGCTCAAACGAGAGTGGCGGGCGAAGCCGGTCGGATTCGTCGCCTATGGCGGTCTATCCGGTGGGTTGCGGGCGGTCGAGCACCTGCGGCAGATCGTCGCCGAGCTGCACATGGTCAGCGTCCGTGAGCAAGTGAGCTTCCATCAGGCGAAGAAACAGTTCGATGAGTCGGGTGAGACCGCAAACGGTGCTGCTGTTGATGCGGTGGGTCGCATGCTGAACCAGCTCGACTGGTGGGGCCGGCATCTGCGTGATGCGCGGTCAGGTGATCCGTATCCGGGCTGATTAACCGGTGCCTCCCGCGCCGACACCGCCGGTTCCGGGGATGCCGCTAGAGCCGGATGCTGAGCCCCCCGCGGAACCCGGATTGCTGGTGCCGGGGCCGCTTGAACCGTCGCCGCCGGTGCCGGTACCGCCAGTTCCGCCGGGGCCGCCCCCGAAGCCAATGCCACCGGTACCGCCCGCGCCGAACACCGACGAACCGCTTTGCCGCCGGCTCCACCTGCCTCGCCGGTTCCACCGGAAGAACCGGTTACGCCGGTACCACCGGTGTTTCCGGCGAGGCCGGTGACGTTCGGGTTGCCTTAGGTGCCTGACGTTGAGGCAACACCGGTGCCAGTACTGCCGGTCGTGCCTGTGGTTCCAGTGGTGCCCGTCGCCCTGTGCCGCCGTTGCCTCCGACACCGCCCGCGCCGCGCCGTGCGGTCCCGCCGTTGCCGCCTGCACCTCCGGCACCGCCGTTGCCGCCGTCGCCTCGGACCCGGCCGCCATTGCCGCCATTACCGCCTGTAGCGCCGTCGGCGGTTGAGTCGTAGCCGTCGCCACCGTTGCCGATCAGCAGGCCGCCGTTCTGTCCGTTCGGGTTCGCCGCGGTGCCATCCGCGCCATTGCACACGAGCCCACAAGAATTCGCCGCGCCCGAAGACACCCCCAGGATCGATGCGACCGTCGGGGTCGTGAACTGGCTGGCGGTGAATCGTTGGGTGGGGAACTGCCGAGTGACGAACAGCGGCGACGTTGTCGAGGACGAAAATTGCGCTGTGGGGCGGGCACCGAATAAAGCCGTCCACGCCGAGGACGGCACCGCTGAAGCGAGCCCCACGCCCGGTCCGAGGATCATGCCGGCGCCGAGCATGCCCAACGCAGAGCCTGCCGCAATGCGGCGAGCGCGGCCCGATCGGGTGCACAGACGAATCGAAGAACGGGAAGTTGGGGCAGCCATGAATGCTCCTCAGAACGGGTCCTGTAGGACACCGGAGCCGCAATCGCGCCACTACTCAGGAGCCTATGGCCTGAACGTCGGTATGGCCAGAAAACCGCTCTGACCTTGCATTTTTAACTAGTTCGCACCGCGCTCGATCCGACGATGAAGTCCTGTTCGGCGGGGACTGTCACAAGGTCGACCACGATCGATTGACCGCCCGCGGTCACCGTGATCGAAGGTCCGGTCGCGGTGATCGAGACGTCTGGCTCGATGCCCGCTAGAGCCGCTGGCGTCGACGCCGCGAAGATCGTGGTGATTCCCGGAGTGCCTGGCTGAAGATCGCCGTCGGCGACGAGAACGTCGTAGTTTGCGGGCATCGGTTCGCTGAGCGCGATCACACGAAGATGCGAACGGTTTCCGACGGCGTCGACGAGCGACTCCCACATGTCCGTCCGGTCCGTTCGGACGACGATTCGCGCTCCGGTCGCGACGCCGCGGAAGATCGTCTGCCGCAGGAACACCGAGGAGCCGACCAAGGTCGCGACCCGTGTGCTCGGTGCACACAGAGGTATGGCGATCGCTCGGCCGTCCGAAGTGGCCCCGACGAGTTGGCCGCATCCGCCAGTGGCCAACGCAAACCTCGACAACTCGGCAACGGAGACATCGTGAAAGACCAAGTCGCCGTCGCCGTTTGATGCCAGCGGCAAGTGCGCTCTCAGGTGCTGAAGTTGGTGACCGTCGACCCGCCGAGCGGGCAGCGGTGGAGTCTTGTCGGCGCCGGTGAGCCGCCACGACATCGAGGCTGTGACTCGTCCAGAAACGTCCTGCGGTCGTAGGGCGAGCATCGCCGTCGTCGCCTGCGCCGAAACCGTCCAGACCTGGTCGACGAGGGCGGGCGTCAATTCCGTTGCCGAAAAGCCCGAGTCGGTGTGATCGCCGATGGTCACTGACGACCAGCCGTTTCGCACATCGCCGCCAGCCACGGCCTTGGACGATGCCGTGATCTCGTCTGCGGACATAACCCGCGCCTCGACGTCGTGGCGTGTCAGGACATCGACGATCCGGCTCGTCGCGGTCCTCAGTGTCGACACTGCACCGTCGCGTCCACCGCCTCGACGTTCTACCGCTGCCGAACCTGCATCGAGGCGAACGACAAGCCAGACGGCGCGATCCGGAACTGCCGGCAATGGGCCGATGAGTTGTCGAAGCACGTTTGCCGGGCGCGTCTGAATGCGCCGAGAATGGCTCACGATGTCGATTCGCGCCAACGTGATGTCGTGCTGGTGGAGTGCGGCCGCTAGGTCCGCGAGGGGCAGTTGCTCACCCGGAGCAGCACCCCCGCGGGACAGCGTCGTCAGTCGAGGTTTGGGGACGACCGACACGACTGCCGCGCACTCGAGGCCTGACCAGCTCACGCCCAGTTCGTTGAAGTCCTTCGGTACCGGCAGGTCGAGGTTCGACGATCGTGCGTACCCGATCAGGGTGGACAGCCGGCCGAGGAGCGATTGCCGCCGGACTGGAACGACGAGAACGACGCCGACCAGGACCCCGACAGTCACCGCGACAACCGGGGAAGCGACGGTCGCAACGAGGCACCCGATTGCGACTCCGAGAAGCTCGGCCAGGAGAACAGAAGCCAGCGCGCCACGTCGAATTCCTTGCACACCAACCACCCATATCCGCCCAGACAGCCAGCATCGTCCCAGGTGAACTGTACTGTTAGTGATCTCGGGAGACTCTGGGTTCGAGGTGCACGCGGGAGGGTCGTTGCGGCAGCAGCCAGTGACCCGCCCACAGGTGAGCGGGTATCGCTTCCACCTTCGCCAGCTCGAAAATGCCGTTGTTCGCCGCGATGTCCGCGGATTCGGCGATCCGCTCCGATCCCAATCGCGTGCACTTGCGGTCGGTATCGTCCTCGCCGCCGTGGTGCTTGCCGGCAGTGCGTTGTTCGGCCTCATTCGACCCAAGTCCAACGTGGGGACCGACACAATCGTCGTGACGAAGGAATCGGGTGCGATGTTTGTTCGCATCAACGACACCCTGCATCCGGTGCTGAATCTGGCGTCCGCCCGGCTCATTGCCGGGAGTCCTGCGCAACCCGTCGTCGTGAGTGAGAAGGCTCTGGCAGACCTGCCTCGTGGTCCGCTCGTCGGCATTCCGGGAGCGCCGTCGGCGATGCCGTACAACCCGAAGAGCGCGGGCCACCTCTGGGCGGCGTGCGATCGCGCAACGGACGGTCGGCTGCAATCGACGATGATCGTCGGGCAGCCGGACGAGTCGGTCGGTGTGCACTCTCTGTCCGGCAACGAGGCGATCTTGATGCGATCGGCGGACAGCACGTTCCTGGCTTTCGATGGCCATCGTGCGCGGGTGGACACGGCGAACGGTGCGGTCACTCGCGCGCTCGGCATCGACGGCAAAGCGACGCGGCAGGTCAGCGCTGCACTGCTCGGGACCATCCGGGAAACGGCACCGATCGAGGTTCCCAAGATCGAGGGCGCGGGGCAGCCGGGACCCGGGGCGCTTCGTCAGTACGCCGTCGGAACCGTCGTCCAACTCGGTGAGGGAGCAGCGACTCGGTACTTCGTGGTCCTGCGCTCAGGAGTTCAAGAGATCGGGCAGTTGGCCGCAGATCTCGTGCGGTTCGCCGACTCCCATGGCCAGTCGTCGATCCCGAGGATCACGCCGGACACCCTCGCTTCGATACCAGCGGTCAAGGAATTGAACACGACGGGGTTCCCGCAGGTGGCGCCGTCGATCATCGATCAAGACGTCGCCTGCTCGACGTGGGGCCCGAACGCGTCGGCTCGACTTTTTGTCGGTGGTAAGCCGCCCGTCCCCGCCGGGGCGCGCCCGGTCGAACTCGTGCAGCGAGACGGCGCCGGCCCGAAGGTCGACGCGTTCTACCTTCCGGTCGGCACCGGCGTATTCGCCAAGGCGGTCCAGACGCAATCGTCGGGCAATGGTGGCGACAGCCTCTACTACCTGTCCGACACCGGCGTTCGATACGGCGTGACGGACTTCGATGCCGCCAAGATGCTCGGGCTCACCAATCCGGAACCGGTTCCGTGGACGATCCTCGGACTCCTCGCGGCTGGGCCGGCGTTGGGTCGCGAGGAGGCGTTCGTCGCGCACGATGGCCTGGAAGCCGGTGGCACGACGGCGACGATCGAACCGACTCCGCGCTGATCAGCGTCGTTTTCGGCGCGGTGCCGCGACGAGTCCGAGTGTCAGCAGGCCGAGAACCGAAGCGCTGCCGACAAGCGCGAGTGTCCGCCCCGAGGCATTCGTCTCCGACGGCAGATCTGGAATGGGAATCGGGCGGCCGGCATCGCGGTCCGATCCGGGTTTACGGGGCGAAACGACGTGCGCCGGGTCGACGGCGCTGACAGCCGCACCAGGATCGACCATGCCGAATCCGACGTACTGGTCCCAACCGCGGGCCGGTGCGTGGGCGGTGGCTTCGATGAGGCCGATGACCTCGCGAGCCCGCAGTTCTGGAAAGCGGGCCCGAACCAACGCTGCGGTCCCGGACACGAGAGGGGCCGCGAAACTCGTGCCGTTGATCGCCAACCGCTGACCGTCGGTTCCCGCGATCGCATCCGTCAAGCCGTCGGTGCGCGGATCGAGTGAAACGACCTGCTCTCCGGGCGCGGCCACGTCGACCCACGGTCCCGGGACCGTGAAGGGCGACGCCTGTCCGCTGGGACCGACGGATCCCACTGTCAAGACGTAGTCGTCGTACCAGGCGGGAGACACGATCGTCGTGACGGAGTCCCAAGACCGCTGACCATCTTCGGCGACGTGGCAGACGTCGTTGTTGCCCGCCGCGGCGACGATGACTACGTCCTTGACGACGGCCGCGTATTGCACCGCGGCACCGAGGCTCGCGTCGTTCATCTCCGGGGCGCACGCGACTTCAGACAGGTTGATGACGGTTGCGCCGGAGTCCGCGGCATACCGGATTGCACGGGCCAACGAGCCGACCGAACCCACGCCCGTGGAGTTGGACACCGACTGATTCGCTTGCCCGCCCGTGTACGAGTAGGCGGCACTCGATTGTCGGATCGACAGAATCGTCACGTCCGGCGCCATCCCGGCGAAGCCGTCGCTCGCGCTCGGACTCGCCGCTATCAGCCCGGCGACGAGAGTGCCGTGGGCGTCGCAGTCGTCCGTCCCATCCGATCCGCTGACGTAATCGCCGCCGCCGATCAGATGCTCGAGTCGCGGGTGGTGCGCAACTCCCGTATCGATGACCGCGACCTTCTGGCCAGCGCCGCGCGTGAGGTCCCACAAGCCACGGGCGGGGAGCGCGGCTTCGACGGAGACGGCGGAATCGAGGGCGAGCGGTTCAGCGCATTCGGATCGCTTCTGCGTCGCCGATGACGGCGACGGTGGGGCCGCGGCGGGGAGATCGGAAGGATTGGGGTCGGGTGGTCGCTCCGCGACCGCGATCGGACTCGCGATCAGCACCAGCGCGGTGGCAACCGTGATCGCCGGTCGAATCCTCACCGCAGCGACAGCGAGTCGAACAGTCCGCCCACCCAGCAGGCGAGCGGAACCACGACCGCAATCGCCACGAGTTCGAGGATGTCGATCGAGCGGCGAGCAGGGGGACTCAATTGGCGGCGGCCTGCCATACCGATCAAGACCGCGGCACCGGCTGCGGCCGTCGCGAACGCGAATCCCACGAGCGCGAGGTCGGAGCGAAGCGCGATACCGACGGCCACCACCACGACTGTCGCCGAAGCGCCCGCCAAGAGTGCAGCTGCCGGTGCGGCCGCCGCATAGATTCGTGCGCGAAGGCCCAGAAGGACGGTGCAAGCGCCCGCCAGTGCGACGCCCCGCCATGAGATACCGACGCCACCCAGCGTTGCTCCGGCCGCGCCAAGGACGATCGCGACCGTTGCCGCGAGGACGAGACCGGCGAGGTAGCGGTCCGCACGGATGGCCGACTGCTGGAGTTCGGCGAAGGGCGGAAGGTCGTGGTCGGTGTCGCGATCGCTGCCGGCGAGCGGACCGGGCAGCGCCGGTATCGGTAGCCGACTCAGCGTCACCGACAGTCGACTCGCCGCGGTCAGCCCGGCCAGACCGCACACGGTCAGCACGGCGGCGCACGTGGGCAATGCCGCGTTCGTCACCGTCCCGAGCAGCGCCGCCGGGGCGGTCAGCATGGCGAGATACGCCAGCGCGGACAGCGCGGTGTGTCCGCGCCCCGAGATCCGCGCGGCGATGATCGACGTTGTCGCAGCCAGTGCGCAGCCGAACAGCACTCCGCCGGACGGTGGATCGGGGATGAGCAGCAGTGCCCCGGTGAAAGCGAGCGGTGCCACGGCGGCGCCAAGACCCGCCGACATGAGTGGTTCGTCGTAGGTTCGTGCCGCGATGAGACTGCACAGCACCAGGACGGCCGCGGTGCCCAGTGCGGCCAGCACCCGAAGGCTGGTTTCGGCAGACCCATTGCCCCACAACAGTGTTGCGCACGCGGCCACGAGCAGCCCGGCTCCGCAGGTCCAGGCGACGGTCCGTGCGGTCGTCGCGTCCCAGGCTCGTTCGCGTGTGATGTGCGGACCAGACAGGAAAGAAGCGACGTCGTCGAAAACCGGGTCAACCAGTGCCGACGGACGGCTCAGCACGAGCAGATCGCCATCCGCGATGCCGTGGCCGTGCAGGCTCAGGCTGCCCGACAGCGGGGGATGCCCGACTCGGCTCAGGGCCAGTCCCTCGGACGCCCCGTTTGTCGATCCGGCGGTCAGGGCAACGAGGTCTGGCAACAACAGAGCGATCGGAACGTCGGCCGGAACCGAGACATCGACCTGTCGATCGTGCGTCGCAATCGTCAGCCGACACAGCGCTGCCGGACGCAGCGTTCCGGGTTCGGTTGACTGGCCCGAGGACATGGCCTGGCTCAAACGTTCCCCTGACGTCGGAGGATGCGGTCAGCTGCGATTTTAGGCAGTCGGTGCCGCAGTCATCATGATGTTGATATTCAACATCGAAACGCCCAGATAAAACCGATTCTGACCTGCTATTTCTCACCTTCGGTACGCGCAGGGTACGCAGGATTCTTGAGACGCTCCGTGAGTACGCCCGATACGGCCTTTCGTGTGGACTCTTCGGAGTCGGGCCACAGGTGGCTATAGGTGTTCAGGGTCGTAACCGCGCTACTGTGCCGCAACCGAGCC
>JAJFUQ010000111.1 GCA_021372355.1 Nocardiaceae bacterium
CGGGAACGTGGGTCTTTCGGGCAGACGGTTTCGGCGATCTCGTTGATCAACCGATCCGCCTCATGCCCCTCCAAATCCGTGATGCACGCCGACAACCACGACAGACCGTTCCCTTCCTGACGGACGTAAACCGTGCGACTGACACGCTGATTCACCTCCCGCGCAGCGGCGGCTTCCTCGGGGTTGACCTGGAACCACAACGCCCACAACCGGCGACGCAAAGGACCCGGCGTCAAGCGTTGCGCGAGAGGAACCAGGTGTGGTTCCACCCCATCGATGGTCTCCGCGCACGCGTGACGAAACACCGACACGATCGTCGACACCGACGCGTAGTCGATCACCCCGGCTTCGAACGCGGCATGCACGAGCGGCAGTCGGTGCCACAACTGCGACCCCGTTTCGATCAACAGATCCGCGGCCCGCTTGGAAATCCCGAGAGCGACCGCGACCTCGGTGATCGCGGAGAACTGCACATCCACCGGGTCCGGAGCGGTAGCGATCTGCCCGTCCCAGAACTCGTGCGCAGCCAGTGCTTTCCGGCACGCGGCAGCGTTCTCCGCCTGCGCGACCTGGACGAGATCGTCGAGCGTCATGCAGGCGGTTTTGGGGGCGATGTCGGTATCGAACACATGTACGAACATATACCTGGGGTCTGACAAGTAACGCCCTGACCAGCGGGAATGTGCAATTTCTGCTGGACCACGGACGTCGTGTCCCATGGAGGACATACATCGGCGAATTGGGCCTATCGCTGCTCTGCAGTCGGGTCTACGGTCACTCTTGGGAACTCCATTTCTGCGACAGGAGACCAACCATGTCCGACCAGAACAAGGCCACCGCGAGGCGCGTTTTCGAAGCCTGGAACGCCCGGGATCTCGACGCCTACGACGAAATCCTCGCCCCCAACGCCATCACCCATGACCCCCAGAATCCGTTCCACGACGTTGTCGGTCCGGAAAGCATGCGGATGCTGGTCCGCATGTACACCGAAGCGTTCTCGGATCAGAGCTTCCTCATCAACGAGCAGATCGCGGAAGGCGATTTCGTCGTGACCCGCTGGACCGGAACCGGGCACAACGACGGCCCGATCATGGGCATGCCCGCCACAAACAAGTCCTGCACCGTCACCGGAATGACGATCAACCGCTTCGAGAACGGCAAGATCGTCGAAGGCTGGGCCAGCTGGGACACGCTGGGAATGCTTCAACAACTCGGCGTTCTTCCGGCACCACAGGCTGCTAGTTCGCAGCAGCAAAGCCAGGCCACAGGCGCCTAGCTCGCCACCGCGTCGGTCGCCCGCCTCGCATCCCGTTCATCCAAAATCGCCATTGCCAGAGTGCCGAGGATCAGCAGCATCGGTATCCACACCGCCTTGACGTGCATGAAGTACGTCGTGATGCCACCGAGCGCAGCTCCCCCGATAAACGAACACACGATGACGAGGTACACGTGCGTGTTCGCGCGCTGCTCCTCATCGCCGTCGACCAAGGCGGCATAGGCGCCTTCGATGAGACGAGTCAGGTTCCCCGTCGTCGCAATCGGGATGTAGGCGAGCGATCCGACCTGCCTATACATGCTGATCTGAACCGCCGCGATGAATGCGATCGGGACGGTGACGAATGCGTTCGGCACACTTTCCGGCACGAAACCGATGACGAACAACACCAGCGCGTGCAGGCCGATCACCAGCAGCGCCGGGTAGAACGCTGCTTCGTGCCCACGCTTGCTCTTGATGAAGCTCGCGATGATGACGCCCACCACGAACGCCAGGATCGGCCAGAGATGCGCGAGCATCTGCGGCCACTGCTTCCGGGACAGATTGACCGTCAGCAGAATGACGTTTCCGGTCTGCCCCGTCGCGAACACTCCCCGCGTCACAATCGTGTACGCATCCAGGAAGCCACCCGTCACCGTCAGCAATCCGGCGAACAGCAGGGACGATGACCTGGCCATATGCGCGACGTTAGCGCCCCCGCACATGATCCCGGTCCGAATTCGACCTACTTGCGGAACTCCTGCACGGGCTCGAATTCCGCCGCCTTGTCGCCCATCTCGTTGCGGTACCACTGCTCGCGGCGGCGGCGCTGCACCGAATCGGCGACCCCGTTGAGCGGTGGCACGAATCGGCGCACCGTTTCCAGACCGAACGTGAACGGAATCGTCACGATCGGCATCAAGACCCAGGGCAGCCGACGTGGCATCTCGTGCCGTTGATACGTCGACGGCATCAGCCACAGCGCGGTGTAGCCGATCTGCATGCGGTAGTTGAACTCATCGCGGAATCGCTTTCGCCACGGCGTTCCCGACTTCGGCTTGAACGCCGGGAGGTACGACTCGACGAGTTCCTCACCGTCCTTGCCCGCGCTGTACGCACGCTTGACGAACGCCGCGAACATCAACTGGACGGACTCGTGGAAATTGCGCGGGTACCACTCCGGCTGGACGCCGAGAAGGTGGCCGACGTAGCGCCAGAAGTGAATCGTCGCTTCGATTTCGGAGATCGTCGTCTGATGTCCGACGCTCCACAGCGCCAGGCCCGGCACGACGCTGCCACCCATCAGGGTCAGTGAAGCGTCTCCGATACTGATCGGAACACCCCAGGCGTCGTAGTCCCATTCCGGACGCTGCATGAGCCTGCGACGGATGAACACGTGCATGATCCGGACCCGCATCGCGGTCGCTTTGCCGCGTCCGCCCGGCTCGAGTCCCCCGGGGTCGGAGACGTCGATCCAGAATCGGACGGTTTCCATCTGCCGCTTGTGGGCTGCCTTGCCGGCATATCCGCCCGCGTATGACAACGGCTTGGTGATCGAGCTTTCCGAGTACATCTCGAGCGTGCTCGTCGTGGCGAAGCTGAAAGCGGCGGTACCCCAGCGGCGAAAGACCTTGGCGCCGCGCTCGACGAGGTCCCGGTCGAGCCACTCCGGGTCCTGCTCGAACTCGGCAAACAATCGCACGAGTGACGCCGGCGCGTCCGGCACCGATTCGACGCCGTTCGTGAGGGCCTGGTCGAGCATCTCGCGTCCACGCTTGGGCCCGATTTCGCCGAGGTAGACCTCGTCGACGAATGCTTCCGCCACCGGATCTGCCTGATAGTAGGCCTCCGCGAAGGACCGAACCATCTCGTCGGACGGCTGCGGATCGAACCGGAACAGCGCCTTCCATGCCTGCCGGACACGCTGCACAGCAGGTTCGTTGACCTTCTCCCAATAGCGGAGTTCGGTCGGGATCTTGCCCGGTTGGGCGGTGCCGATGACGGCTGGCGCTTTCATGAATCCAGAATTACCGACACTAGTGTCGGTTGTCAACCGACAGTTGTGTCGGTAACCTTGGGGCGTGGCTGAACCGAAGCGCCGATTGAAGGGCGAGCAGCGCCGAGAACTGATCGTCGATGCCGCGCGAGCCTTGTTCACCGAGCGCGCCTACGACGAAGTCTCAATCGGCGACATCGCTAGCCGCGCGGGGGTTTCGCGAACCGTCATGTACGACCACTTCCCCTCGAAGCAAGCACTGGTTCAGTCGTTCCTCATGGAGGAGATGTCTGCCCTACTCGCCGCACTGACGGACCAGGTCCTCAGCGAGGGAAGCACTCGCGATCGCTTTATAGCCGTCCTGCGTACCTATTTCGCATTTCTCTCTGAACGCCCACTTGCGTTCCGAATGCTCGCGCTCGATTCCCGAACCGATGCCGACATCGCGAAGGCCGGCCGCGACCTTCGCGACCTGTCTGATCAAGCACTCGGAGCCGCGCTCGCCGCCGACGCCGAACGCGCCGGGATCAACGTCGACAGCTCACATCGCACGATCAGCGTCGTAATGCTCACGTCGGCTATTCGAGGCCTATCCGAGTGGTGGTTCGAGAATCCGGAGATCAGCAGTTCCGAACTCGCCGACGCGGCGTTCGAACTTCTATGGGGTGGCGTCCGCAGTATCGCCGAGTGAACGCACTTATTCCCCGTTTGACATTGATCACGCACGTCAACGTCACCCGTGGCAAATTCCGTGTACAGCTGTACACTCAATAGGCGAATACCCAAGCACCACCCCTCAGTAGGAGCGAACCATGAAGGCACTCACCATCGGTGCCCAGCTCGCCACCGTCGGCGCCGTCGCCGTCCTTCTCCACAAAGTGAAGGAATTGCAGCAGAAGACGCACGAGGCGAAGGTTGCCCTCGCAACCGGACATTCGGTCCCGCCTGTTCACGAGGCCGCGTTCGCCGGCAAGAGCCGCCTCATCACCGTCGAGATCCTCAACCCGCTCGAGCTTGCCGCCAGCCAGGTGAAGATCGCCGGCCCGGCCGGCAGCGTCGCACCGGAACTCATTCGCCGCCAGGTCTATTCGCAGGCAGTGACAATCCTCAAGGAACAACTCGCCCAACAAGGCGTCGAGGCGGAGGTCCAGATCCATGAAGGGCGCTAACGCGCTGACCCTCCTTGCGGCCGGTGGGACCGGCGTTGCCGCCCATCGGATGTGGCGCAGCAACAAGGAGGTCAAGGAGATCGAGGCGGAGGCACATCGCCACGAGGCGTATGTCCGCGAACTCAAGTCCTTCTCGGACGGCCGGGAAGAGCTCGTTCAGCGCACCGAAACAACCGCCGCCGCAGTGGAACTCGGAGCAACCGTGGCCAAGTTCGGGCACCACGCGATCGCCGCGATTCCGTTCACGATTCTCGAGGCAATCCCGGCTACCCGCTACCCGACGATCGCCGTTCATCGCACGCACGACGTCATCGCCGATGGTGCGTACCTTGCCGCCGGGCGTGCCGCCCAAGCCTTCAGCGTCTGGGTTCGCCAGTCGCTGTCGGCCAACCGGGAGCCGCTCGTTTAAGCCAGCGCAATTCCGTACATTCATTGGCATGCGCATAAAGGGCACAAATCGGGCAGTGGCAGTGGCGTTCGCAGCGTTGCTCTTGGCAGGCTGCGAGCAACTGAATGACGCGGCAAACACGTGGGACAAGGCGAGTCTGTGCGTCAAGGCGCTGAAGGCTGCTGATTTCGTTCCGAACCTCAACGATCCGGCCCAGACCGCACGTGACGCCGCGACCGCCTCACAGGAACTCTCTGCCCTGGCGGACAAAGCGCAGGATGCCACGCTGCGTGATGCGCTCACGGCCATGTCGGACCAGGTCGCTGGGCTGAATACTTCCGACCTGAACGCCGATCAGATGCAGGCATTCATCGATCAAAAGGTCGACCTCTATCAGTCGCTGAGTTCTGCCTGTCAGTAGGCGCTACAGCTTGGGGAGGATCAGGTGCAGGGAGTAGGTGTTCTCCTCGAAGTCCACCTCTACTGTCCCGACCGCGCCGACGTAGGCGCCCGTTCCACCTGAAATGGCGGCCGTTGCCGTGACTTCACCCGGGTCGTCGTGCTCCGTCGTCAGGATCTCTACGGCGCCGTCGTTCAGTCGGAATGCGCCATCGCACTCGATTTCGTCGTCCATGATCGGAGTGCACGTTCGGACGTACTCCCCCGTCCGATCGCCGGTGACCTTTGAATTACGCACTTCCACGAGATTCCCGTTGGGGTGGTTCGCCGGGATTCCGGGCGCTGGATAAGAGACCTTGACGTCCGGCTTGCCGCCTTTGAGGTTGATCGTCAGCGTGGTGAATGCGCTGTCGTCCCGGAAATAGGCTGCGGCTCCGACCGCGGTGCCCGTGAGTCCCAAGATCATCGCAATGGCTACGAGAATTCTCATGACGCCTCCAGCGTTCGATGGCGCGAGACTAGACAGAATCGTCGCGCGAAACGTACGTAGTGGTTGATCTCTGCCCCATCGCGCAGGCCCGTCAAACGCCGATTTTCAGGTGGAGCCGTTACGGTGTTGCGTATGTCTGAGACCGGCTTCGGTGACTTCGAATTCGAGCGGAAATTTTTCGTCCACGAACTTCCTTCGGTCGTCGAGGCAGATCCGACACCGACGTTGATCGTGCAGGCGTACTTCTTCGCCAAGGACGGGTACGCCGTTCGGATGCGGGTGCAAGGTCCTGCCCCGACGGACGTCGACGCCGACCCGGGCAGCCTCATCGACGTCCTCGGCGACAACGCGTTGGGCACCATGGCCGCGAAAGGCCCCGCTATCGGCGGCACCCGCTACGAGGCCGAGCGTGAGCTGGACCCACTGGTCGCAGGCCAGATCGTTCGCCGGGCGGACCACGTCGTCGCGAAAATCCGCTACTCGCTGTGGCTCGGGGAGGACGGCTGGATCCTCGACCGCTTCCTCGGTGGCAACGCGCCGCTCGTCGTCGCCGAAGTCGAGCGCGGCGGACCCGTGGTCGACCTCATGATCCCGGAGTTCTGCGCGACCGAATTGTCCGACGACGCGCGTTTCAAGAACGAGCATCTCGCGTACGAGCCGTTCGGAACCTGGGCCGAAAACTACCGTCGCGAACTCGCGCTGGTCGGACCGCAGTTCCTGCACACACTCGGCCAGAACCGACTCGGACCTGCTTAGTGCTTGCGGATGATCCGCATATCCGGCCACGGCGGCCGGCGGATCAGCGCGATCGTGCCTAACGTCGCCGCGACCAAACCAATCGTCTCGCCAAGCAGTGCAATCCGCGTCGCGTCGATGACCGGGCTCCACTCGACGTTGCCCTCGTGGATGACGAAAATCCCGAGCGGCCGCGGTCCGGGGCGGAACCTTCCCCCGTATCGAGTCACACGGATGATCGTTGTGCCGTCTGGGGTTTCGTACGGCTCGCTGTAGACCGTCGATTCGGTTTCACGCGGGCCGACGAGCTTCGGCCGGGGATGGGGCTCCAGATTCATGGGCATCTCCGAGTCAGTCGTTCGCGATCCAGTTCAGGTAGGCGTTGCCGCGTGGCGAAAGCTCATAGCCGACCTCGTGGCTGATGGTCAGGCCAAGTGCCTTCAGCTTGCGGATGTCGATCTTCATCGGCAGGAGTTCGACCTGGCGCAGGGTCGCCAATTCCTTCGAGACGACGCGCGGGTTGGCGCGAATCCACTCCAAGATCTCGCGCGTCCACGGCCCGGATTCCCGCGCGTCGAGCCGGGCGAGCTGCGCCTTCAACTGCACGAGTTCAGCGTCGCTCGGCAGTGTCTGCCGCAGTTCGATCCGCTCGTCTTCCCCCACCCACGCGACATCGATGCGGAAGATCTTGTCGCCGCCTTTGCCGCCACGCGCGGTCGGCGTGCGGTTCGCCGCCTTGCGGAGCGCGGTCTTGAGCGCCTCGGCGTTCTTCATTCCCGCAGCTCGCGCCGCGCGGTCGCTGATCTTCTCAATGTCGCGGACATGGGTGACCTTCGTGAATTGGATCAAGCCCGCCGCAGTCAATTGGGTCCCGCCGACCTTCACGCGCGGCGCATCCCATCGCCGAAACTGCGCAGTGACGCGGCCCTCCCGAATCGCCTCGGCGATCGGCTTGGAAATCAGCACAGGACCAAAGTTACCGCCGAACGACGAAAGCCCGGAAGATGACTTTCATCTTCCGGGCTTCCGCTTCGGCTTCAGGTGGGTGACCACCTAAACAGAGGCCACCTCATCAGTCCTGAAAATAACCATTTCTCAGACCACCTCCCTTCCTGTTGACGATGGCGAAACTACGCCGGACAAACCGACGGTCGCAACGGATTTTTCGGCGGGCTGAAACCGGGCCGACGGCAGCAGTGGGCATTTTGTTTCACCACGGCGCACATTTCGCCACTGTTCCGTGGTCACCGGGCAGCCCACGTCCCCCAATCGGGGGAACCCACGTTCCTCCTGTTGAGCGGCAGATCAGCGGACGCGACGGAAGGCCTCCCAGCGGGACTCTTGAATCACACCGAAAAACGCTGCTAGTCAAGGAGTCCTGAAATGAACAAGAACACCAACCGTCGCCGCACCGTCGCTCTCGTTGGTACCGCTGCTGTTCTCGCCGGTCTGGGCGGCGCCGCTTTCGGACTCGCTATCCACGAAGCCCAGAAGCCATCCGCGACCGCACCCATCCAGACCATCGCGGTGCACGAGACAACCACCCCGGCGAGCCCGATCACACCGGTCATTCACACCACGCCCGTCACCCCCACCCAACCGGTTCACCCGGTCATCCCCGACTACTCCGGAACGATCAAGATGACCATCACGAACAACACCGACGCGACGTTGCACCTCGATGGTTCGGACAACCCGTATGGCGACTGGATCGTCTCGCCGCAGTCGGAATTGGCACCAGGCGCGTCGGAGACCGTGAGCGCATCGACCTGGAACCAGAAGGGCTTCGGCGTCGACGTCACCTACGACGCTGACAACGGCTCATCGGTCGTTTTCATGGCCAACAACTACGCCGGCCAGACCGACACGAGCGGCACGCGCGTGGACGGTTCGAACACCGGCCACTGGGTCGTTCAGGCAACCGTCGACCAGGGTGCGCCGGACATGACGGCCAGCTACACGGTCATGCCTGGTCTGCTCTGACGCCCCGCATCCGCTCGATGAGCCCAGGCACAACGGACACCACCAATGCGCAGATGATGACGGCGATGAGCGCCACCGTGGGATTCGGGAACAGTGCGGTTCCCGCGATTCCGATCGAGGCGTAGACCGCCGACCACAGGACCGCGGCGGCGAGATTCGCGCTAACGAAGCGCGTCAATGGATAGCCGCCCAATGCGGCGGCAAGCAGAACCGGAATTCGTCCGCCCGGGACCAGCCGCGACAGCAAGAGCGCGCGAACCTCGCTGCGTTCGAGTCGCTCTCGAATCAACTGGAGAGCCCGCGTGGGGTCGGCGGCGCGGAGCCAGCCCATCCGCTGAGCAAGTGTCACGCCCGCGCCCCGAAGTGCGGCATATGTGACGACGTCGCCGACATACGCGCCGGCGGCCCCGAACCCGATGACGACGAGAACATCGAGTGGCATCTCGGCACCCGCGAGGACTGCCGCGCCACTGACCAGCGCACCTGTCGGAACGACCGGAACGATCGCGCCGAAGGCCACCAAGCCGAACAGTGTCAGCAACCCGACCCAGCCGAAAGAGTTCATAAATCAACCGTTTCGCCGATTCCGGGAACGATGACGCTGGTGTCCGCGCCAGCCATTTCGTTGCGGAATCGGAGGGCCGGCGCGTTGAACAATCGGTCGTGATTGGAGCGCATCAGGTACTGCAGGCCAACCGGCCAGAACGTGCCGTAGTGCACGGGAACGGCGAAGCGGGCGCCGACCTCACGCAGGGCCGCTGCCGCCTCGGCCGGATTCAGATGGTGAACACCCAGGGTCGGACCCCATCCTCCGATCGGCACGAGTGCGAGGTCGACGGCTTTGACTGTCGAGAAATCTTGTACGCCCGTATCACCCGGGTACCAGCACGACCGGCCGGCCGCAGCGAACCGGAACCCGAGTGCGGGCGCTCGATGAGCACGCGGATGCGGAAGGCGACGACCGTCGTGATGGGCCGGCAGAACCTCGATCGTCACTTCGCCGATCTCGATCGTCTGCCCTGGCTCGGCCTCGATCAGGTGCATGTCCTCGAGTCCACCGATCGCCGACGCGGTGCCTTTCGGGACGATGATCGGGGTTTTCGAACCGAACTGTCGGAGCGTAGGCACGTGCAGATGGTCGTGGTGCAGGTGCGAAATGAGAACAAGATCGGCCGTCAGCGCCCCCGGTGGTGGAGCCGGCACGGCACGACGGAGATGGAACAGTCGTGTCGCCGCAAGTGGATCGGTCGCGACCGCCATGGACCCCAGACGCACGGTCGTGAAGGAGTGTCCCCACCAGCACACTGTCGCCATGGTCAGACCTTCACCGGTGTCGAGTCGACGTCGGGCTCGCGGAGTCCCTGCTTCTCGAGATAGTTCACGAGCAATCTGTAGATGTCTGTTCCGGAGAGCAGGATGTCATCGACCTCCCACTCCGACGGGTGAACGAACAGTGCTTCGGTCTGCCAACCGCCGAGGCCGCCGTGCGATCCGACGAGTTCCTCGAAAGCCGCGACCTCACCGAGGTTCGGGTCGTATCGGCCCAGGATGATGACGTCGCCGACATTCGCGCAGGTATCGAGTTGCAGCAGGTCCCCTGGCGCGAGATAGCCATACGGCAGCAGCGGGTCCGCGCCCTCGCCGTACCTGGCACCTTCCTCGGTGAGCTCCCGCCACCCGCCGCCGTTCTCGACGAACAATGTGCCGTTCGCCGTACGCGTGATAATCGCTCCAACGTGCTTGAGCGATCGCAGACCCGGCAGCAGTCCAGGCGCGATCGCCTCGACCTCCTCGCGCTTGAGCCGCCCCGGATAGTCGGCGAAGTACAGATTGGCGAGACTTCCGGACACCGCGACCTCGATGTTCGCGGTCTGCGTCCCCTCCGCGTCCGACTCGGAACCTGCTCGTTGGATCGTGCGCCGCAGTGGCGCGGGCGTCAGGTTCCCGCTCAACCTCAGTCGCTGCACGGAACCAAACGACTCATCGGTGTCCCGGACACCGGCGACGTCGGCGTCCACGAACTCGCGAACGGCGTCGAGAATCGTTCGGCCTTCGAGTTGCAGGAACGTCGCGCCCTGGGTTTGTCCGTGGTCGGAGAGGATGACAATCTCATAGTCCCGACCGACCTCTTCGGCGAGATCGTGGAAGAACTTCAGCACCCGATCGAGGCCTTCGAGAGTGCGCATCGACTCTGGCCGCGTCGGGCCCGCATGGTGTGCGAGTTCGTCGTAGTCGAGCAGGTCGACGTAGATGACGGGCGTACCGCGGGCCATCTGATCAGCGACGATCGACACCGAGAGATCCTTCAGGATCACCGTCGTCAGCCCACGCAACACGAGGAAGGCGCCGTTGCGGCTCACGCGCGGCACCACTCCCCTTCGACGCTGGCGGCGAGCCTGGTACCACTCGGTGATGACCTGGCCCGCAAAGAGCACGAAGGATCGCACGAAGCCGGCTCGCGCTGCGGCATAGCCGGCGGCACCGGGCTCGTTTCCGGGCTGTTCGATCTTGCCCATAGTCAGCGCCCGAAACGGCGCATCGCCGGTGAACACATTCGAGATGCTCGCGCCACCCGCAGCGAGCAAACCCTTCCCGTCACTGATCCGCTCTTCGATCAGCCGGGCATCGGCGGGCCGATTGGCGACGAGCATCCGGCCGTGCTCCTTGTCGAACCACCGGAACGACGGAATGAACACGTCCTTGCCGTGGAGCAGGCGGGCCTGACCGGCGGGAGTCGTCGCCGGGAGCCCGGTGTGCCACGACCGCAAAGTGTGACTGCCGGAACGGAGAAGGCTGCTCAGAAAGGGGATCGCTCCGCTCGCCGCCGCATATCGGATGAGAGGCTGGGCAACTCCATCGAGTTGAACGACAAGCAACCCGGGGCCGGTGACCTTCGTCCGGCGAGACACTCGAATAGCGCGGCGCATGATCTGCGAGAAAAAGACTTCCTCGGTGCTGGCGTCGACGATCCAGTTGAGCAGAGAGGCGAAGATCGTGACGATCCACGCCATCGCGATGACCTCAGGCAGCGCGATCGGTTCGATCGACGGCACGAGCGCCAACGCGATCGACAGGATGAGTGCTTGCGTGAGGAAGCCGGACATCAGAAGACCAACGGCACCTGTCAAGACGGTGAGCTTCACCAGCAGTGGTCGAAGCAACGCTCCGACCAGCAGGATTGTTACGACGAGCGTCATCACCGCGGTGAACTTCCGTTCCGGAACCTGCGTCCCTGGAACGAGTTGAAGAGTCAGTGCGAGGGACACGAACGAAATCGTGAACGACCTCAGCACGCCCGCGAGCCACGGCCACGACGGTCGGATCGCGCGCACAGCGCGGCGCGCAACGGCGAACTGCCGCTGGGTCGCGCCGCGTTCTTCCATTTTGTCAGTTTAGGTTCGTGCGATCTTGTGGGCGCGGAATGCGTTCGAGCACCGTCGACACGACCATCGGACGGCCCGGCCGGGACCTAGGTCCCTTCAGGTCGCGCAGCCGCGGATTTAGCGTGAGGCACGTTGGACCTGAATCCATTCCACAACCAGCCATGGAGACGATCGTCGTGGGCCATTCAATCGTTCATTGGGAGATCGGCGGGCCGGACGGCGCCGTTCTCAAGAAGTTCTACTCCGAGGCCTTCGGGTGGACGGTGACGCCGGTCGACACCAACTACGCTCTCGTCGACACCGGCGGCGGCTTGGCTGGCGGGATCATGCAGACCCAGCCAGGCATGCCGTCATACGTCACCGTCTACATCGAGGTGGCCGACCTGCCGGCGAAACTCGCCGAGGTAGAAGGGCTCGGCGGCCGCACGGTGTTGCCCCCGACGGCGATCGGCGAATCCATGTCGATCGCGCTGTTCACCGACCCCGGCGGCGCCGTCGTGGGCCTCCTGCAAACCGCCGCCGGCTGACCCCGGATCAGCCCTGCATGGGGATCTGGATGCCTTCGGACGGCTGCACGATCACGAAGCCCACGCCGCTGAATCCGACCTGAAGTGCTTCGCCCGAGCCGCGCCCGATGAGTGCGCCCGCCTTGAAGCTCGTCTTCAGCTGAGTTTGCAGGTGAGCCGACCACGCGACGATCGCGTTGGTGTAGGCAAACGTCGGCGCTTCGGCTGCGTTGAGGACAACAGGCGGGCCATCGGTCGTGATGGCGACCCAGCCGCTGCCCCGAAGCGTCGTGTTGAACAGACCTCCGGTCATCATGCTGCCGCCCTTGACCCGCTCGATGTTCCAGTTGAGCCCGGCCGAAAAGGCGAGGACGTTCGAGCCGCTGATCGAGATGCCCGAGTTCTGCAGGTGCAGCAGGTGCACGTCCTTGGCCAGGTCAGCGAGGAAGACGTCGCCCTGACCCTGGCATCGCATCAGAGACAGGCCTTCTCCCGTGAGTGCCTTCTTGATGAACCTCGATGCGCCGCCACCTTCGAAGGCGAAGTCGATGTTGCCCTGGTACGCGACCATCGAACCTTGGCGAGCCATGAAGGGTTCGCCCACACGAACTCGAAGCATCTTCGAATTCTGTTTGGCGATCGCCTGCTCTTCCCTCTCGCTGAACCGTCCGTCCACGAGTTCGCCCGTGATCCCGGCGAAGCTGTCCGCCGGTGTTGCCGGCTGCACCTGTTGAACCGGCTGGGCCTGCTGCTCGGGCTGTGCGGGCTGCTGCTGCACCTGCGGCGGCGGGCCTTGAAGCGGAGCTTGGAAGGTCTGGCCCTGATGGGCGACGTGGTCAGTCCAGTTCTGCCCGTCCCACCAGCGGAATTCGAAGCGCCCGCTCGGATCGGGCCGCCATTCGCCGTTCATCAGTTTCCCCTCATCAGTGATCTCGAAAGCGCTCTGTGTCCGTTTTTACCCTAGGCGCGAATGCATACCGCGTCGCCTGTTGTCGGGACCTGAAGATCTTGGCGAAGGGACTTTCGGCCCTAGGCCACCCCATCGGGTCACAGCGACAGTTATCGAAATGTTGCGCGAGGTATGCCAGGACAGGAGTTCATTGATGAACCAAGCACTTGTTTCACAGAAGGACGTCGACCAGCTCAAGGGGCATGTGCGACTGGTTCGTCAAGGCACAGCGAGCGCCGTGGCGGCCGCGATGGGTGCGTTTCGCCCTGGCAATGACCGGCCTTCGGCAGCACTCGCCATCGACGTCAGTGACGACGTTTCCGCTGTCTGCCAGTACTGCACGGCCATCGCGGAGATTCTCCTCGAACACGCGAGCGAGCCTCAGCGTAGCGAGATCCTCGAGGCCCTCGACACTGTGCATGAACTGTCCGACATCGCATCGCGTGCGCGGCAACTCGCCCAGATCGCGGAGCGTTGCGACGGCGTGACGGCCGCGCACCCATCGATCTCCCGCGCGCTGCGCGATCTCGCCCGGCGCGTCGACGGAACTGGTAACCCGGCCGCCGGTCAGACGAGCCACCAAGCCAGCTGACCCTCCGTGCGGAACCAAATGTCGTTCCGCGCCGTCCAAGCACTATGTGACGGAGTTTCGTATTCATTCCGAGGGCGTGGCGGCCCTCGGCTCGCGCGCCGAACAACTCGCTGCTGATCTCGAAAACGCGCTGTCCGCGGCGAACCGTGAGGTGACCGGACTCGCTTCGAGCTGGACCGGTGAAGCAGGTGCGGCGTACCTCCGCGGTTGGGAGGAAATGCACGAAGGTGGCATGCGGATCTTCACCGCACTGCGTGGATTGGCTGGGTCGCTGGGCGTCACCTCGGATGAGTTCGACGGCCGCGATCAGTCCGCTTCCTCGAGCATTCTGAGTCTCGGCTGATGGCCGCGTTTCGCGTCGATCTCGCACACCTGGATCAGATCACTTCGCAGCTTGCCGGCCTCGTCGACTACATCGAGGCAGGTCTTGCCGAACTGGACCAGGCGGTTGCGGCCGCTGAGTGGACCGGTGATGCCGCTGCGGCATTCACCACGGCTCATCGCGAATGGACTTTGGGCGCGAAAGATCTCAACGATGGAATAGCCGCGATGCGACAGGCGGCGACGCGCGCTCACCAGAGCTACAGTTCCGCGACCGCGACGAACCTGGCGAATCTGGGGCGGGCGTGACTCTTGCCGTCGAGCCGGAGACGTTCTATGAGGCGGGTCGGAAGTGTTTCGCGCTCGCGGACGAATTGCACAAAGCTGCGAGCCAAGCCCACCAAACCCTGGCTGCGACCGGAACCATGTCCGGCTCGTACGACTCCGGGCTGGCCTGGGGCGGTTCCTACGACAAGGCCGCGGGCGATGCCCTGCAGACGGCTGCGGCGCTGGTCGATGCGTTGCACAACTACGGGTCGGTCCTGACGCAATCGGGATTCAATTACGACTGCGCCGAGTACGACGCGACGATCAACGGCAGTAGTCCGCCTCAGATGCCGTCGATGCCAAGTGCCCCGAAAGCGCTTTCGACGAGTGTTCCGTCTGCGAGGGGCGGACATAGCGACGGATTGGTCGACAAGATCATCGGGCTCGCTGCCGCCATCGGAGTCGATGTCCCGAACGGGGACACCGACAAACTGGGCGATGCAGGTGTTGGTTGGCGAGGACTGGCGAGCCTCAAAATCGAGGTCGCCGAAATCGCTCGGACCTTGGCGTCCGTCGAAGCGCCCGAGGTCGACTTCATCAATGACGACATCGACGAGCTATCGAGCGCGATCGATGAGCTCCTGGGGTCTTGCAAGGACCTCGAGCAAGGCTGCGTCGACTATCAGACAGCTACGCATGAGATTCGGGAGACGATCGCGGGCTTCGTTGAGGACCTGGCCTTAGAGCTCGGGACGGACATCGCCATCTCGGTGCTGTCGTCGTTCATCAGCCTGGGTGTCGGCGCAGGAATTGGAATCGCTAAGGCGGGTCTCGCGATCGCGAAATCAGGTCACTTGATTGCCGTGGCGATCGGCGGATGGAAGACCGAAAAGCGGATCGCTGAGGGCCTCAAGGACGTTCGGGAAGTCAAGCGGGCGAAGGAGACTGCGGAGCGGCTTAAGGAGCTGGGGAAGGATGGGAAGAAGGGACTTGACGGGGACAAGCCGAAGGTGAGCGGTGCTCCAGCAGTCAAGGAATTGCCGCGATTCCAGGCAACGAAATTCCGCGACACAGAAAAGTTGGAGGACCACTTCGAAAGGCATGCGGACGACTTCGGAGCAAAGTCGGAGGAAGAGTACACCCGGACTGCTCAGAACTTCTTGCGTGATGCACAGACTCACCACTTCCCCGCAAGGGTCAACTCACAGGGACGAATCCGCATATACGACCCGAACACCAACACGTTTGCGACCTTCGACTCCGATGGCACAATCGTGACAATTTACAAGCCGACCTCACCGACATATTGGTCCCGCAACTCTTCGGGTTGGGGCAGCGACGTTATTTGGAGCGAATAGCAGTGATGACACCCGGGACCGCACGATGACTCAATACATGTGCCCGGTTTGCGGATACGACAATCTGAGCGAGCCAGCCTACGACGCCGAGGGACTCGGCAATTACGTCATCTGCCCCAGTTGCGGTTACGAATTCGGCGTAACGGACGACGATGAAGGCATTACGACCGAAGAGTGGCGGATCCGCTGGATTGAGTCCGGAATGAAGTGGTGGTCAAAGCGGGCGAAGCCAGCCAACTGGGACCCCGTCGCTCAACTCGCCCACGTCCAACCCAAGCCCTGAGTCACACCCCGAAAATCAACGTCTGAACCGCCGCATTGCCCGCCATGCTCCCCGTCGCAACGGCGGCAGCCACCTGCGGCATCGGTGCACCGACGTCACCCGCCGCAAACACACCGGGCACGTTGGTCATTGCGCGCATGTCGACGGCGACAGCGTTTAGTGACGCGGGCGTCGGGTCGGCGAACGTGACGCCGAGTTGTTGCGCGAGATCCGACCGCTGGCTCAGCGGCGCCGGAACCAGAATTCCTGTGCGCGGCAACATCGACCCGTCGTCGAAGATCACGCCTTCGAGTTCTCCGCCGACGACCGAGAGCTGGGCAACGCGCCGCGTATCGGCGCCCGGAATCTCGGACGGTTCGCCGTTCGTCAGCAGCATGACGTCGTCGCTCCAGTTCGACAGCAACTGCACGCGATGCTCGGCCATCGGGCCACCGTCGAGCACTGCCAGCGGTTGATCTTGCACTTCCCAGCCGTGGCAGAACGGACAGTGGAACACCGACCGGCCCCAGAGTTCGGCAACGCCGGGGATGTCCGGGTAGGTGTAGTCCATGCCGGCGGCGAGCACGATCCGGCGGGACCGCATGGTATCGCCGCTGTCCAGCGTCAACGTGAAGTCGTCTGCCTTGCCGGACCCCGCGACGACCGTCCCCATTTCGACGTCCACCGAGTATTTGCGCAATTCGTCGCGTCCGATGGCATACAACTCCGCGGGCGGTCGGCCGTCATGACCCAGCAACCCGCCGATGCCATGCGCCGGCAGATTGCTCTGACGCCCCGCGTCGATGACGAGCGTCGATCGTCGCGCACGACCGAGTACGAGCGCTGCACTCAGCCCCGCTGCGCCTCCGCCGACGACGACAACGTCCCACAATCGATCAGTCATGACTCCACGGTGACCAGAACCGATGGCGGTGGCAAGACCAGAGCTAGTCGGCCAGCAACTTCTTCTGGACTTTCCCCATCGCATTGCGCGGCAAAGAGTCGACGATCCGCACCTCGCGTGGACGCTTGTGGCGCGACAAGTCGGCAGCCGTGTGCTCGATCAGCACCGCGGGCGAGACCGCCTCGCGAAGCACGACGTACGCCACGATCCGCTGACCGAGATCGTCATCGGGCAACCCGACGACAGCTGCTTCGCTGACCGCGGGATGCCCCAGCAACGAGGTCTCGATCTCGCCGGCCCCAACCCGGTAACCACCGGTCTTGATCAGATCCGTTGACTCGCGGCCCACGATCCGATGGAATCCACCGCCGTCGATCGCTGCCACATCGCCGGTCTTGAACCATCCGTCCGCCGTCCACGACTCCGCGTCCGCGTCGGGTCTGCCGAGGTAACCGTCGAACAGCGTCGCGCCGCGAACCTGCAGGCCACCGATCGATTCACCGTCATGCTGCACGGCTCCGCCGGCATCATCGACGAGTCGCGTCTCGACGCCCTTGATTGGAAGCCCGACCCAGCCGGGGCGCCGTTCGCCATCCGCGCGAGCCGAGACGGTGATCATCGTTTCGCTCATCCCATAGCGCTCGACGGGCAGATGACCGGTCAACGAGGACAATTTCTCAAAGACAGGCACCGGCAACGCGGCGCTGCCGGAGACGAGCAACCGAGCGCCGCGGAGTTCTTCGGCCGCGCCCGGTGAGTTCGCGATGCGAGTCCAAACGGTCGGCACACCGAAGTACATCGACCCCTGGGCGGCGGCATACGCTTCGGGCGTCGGGCGGCCGGTGTGGATGAGCCGACCACCAACACGCAGCGGTCCGAGCACTCCCAGGATCAGTCCGTGCACATGAAAGAGCGGCAGTCCGTGCACGAGAACGTCGCTGCGCGTCCACTGCCAGGCATCAGCCAAACCATCGAGACCAGCAGCAATCGCACGCCGACTCAGCAGGACACCCTTTGGCCGCCCGGTCGTACCGGACGTATAGAGCACGAACGCGATGTGTGCCGGGGCCGGCTCACGGTACGTGTGCCACGACCGCGCATACCGACGCACGGGAATGCTCGGAAGGTCGCTGGAAGCCGCGGCCGGCCCCAGCCACGCCTGAGCCGCCGAGTCGCGCAGCACGTAGTCGACTTCGGCAGGACCACTGTCCGGCGGGACCGGAACAACAGTGACTCCAGCGATCAGGCAGCCGATGACACCGACGACGGTCGTCCACGTCGGCTCAGCCAGAATCGCGACGCGCTCGGCACCGACAATCCGGTCCGCGACAGCCGTTGCGGCGCCGACCAAATCGTCTCCGCTGAACTCGACGCCATCGATGGTCACGGCGACCGGAAGCGAGCGGTCAATCGAGAGAAGCACGGCTCAACCGTAGACAGCGATACCCCACGACGGATACCTCGCGGACTTCCTCATGCGTAACAAAGGGGTCATACAGGACCGACGGCACGCGGGACCGCAAAGATTGTTCGCACTACTAACGATTTCGGGTTTACGGTGTCGGGTATGTCAGCCGAGACGCGCAATGTGAGCGCGGTCAAGGAGCGGATCGCGCAGCTCTACGCCGAAGAGCCTCAGTTGCGTGCTGCGGTCCCCCTACCGGAGATCAGCGCCGCCATCCGGGAACCGGGCGTGAGCCTGGCTCAATCGGTCGAAACGGTCATGACTGGCTATGCCGACCGGCCGGCGGTCGGATTCCGCATGGGCCACGCGTCGCCGGATCAAGGCCTGACGCGCGACCTAGAGTTCACGACGATGACCTACGCCGAGGTCTGGGCGCGCGTGAACGCGCTCGCCGCCGCGTGGCATGCGGACTCGATTCGGCCCGGCGACCTCGTCGCGATTCTGGGCTTCACCGGACTCGACTACACGATCGTCGATCTGACCTGCGTTCACCGTGGGGCGGTGTCGGTTCCGCTCCAGACGAGTGCAGCTCAATCTCAGCTTGCGGCGATTCTCGCGGAGACCGAGCCCCGCATTCTGGCGACGAGCGCGGAACATCTCGACGATGCGGTAACCCTCGTGTTGAGCGGTTTTGCACCTGAACGTCTGCTCGTTTTCGACTCTCCAGAGCCCAGCGCTCTCGACGCCGCACGCCAACGACTCGCCTCGAGCACGGTCACCGTCGACACCCTCGACGACGCACTCGCGCGCGGACGCGAGCTCGAGCCGGTCAGCATCCATATCGGCAGTGACGACGAACTCAGCCTCATCATCTACACGTCCGGAAGCACCGGAACGCCCAAGGGGGCGATGTACACCGAGCGCCTGGTCAAGGTGTTCTGGACGGCCCCGCCGCCCCAGGCAGCGATCAACATCAACTACTCCCCGATGAGCCATGTCCTCGGCCGCTTGACGCTTTACGGCGTCCTGGCCCGTGGCGGCACGGCGTACTTCACCGCCCGGAGCGACCTGTCGACCTTGTTCGCCGACATCGCTCTGGTGCGCCCGACTGAGCTGACCCTCGTCCCCCGCGTATGCGACATGGTCTATCAGCGCTACCAGGCCGAAGTCTCGCGCCGGCCCGACGCCGACGTGAAAACCGAACTGCGGCAACAGTTCTTCGGCGGCCGAGTGATCAATGCCGCGTGCGGAAGCGCACCTCTCGCGCCAGAGATGCGGAAGTTCATCGAGTCCGTGCTCGACGTTGCGCTGCATGACGGTTACGGGTCGACCGAGGCCGGACCGAGCGTTGTCATCAACAACAAAGTCCGGCGCCCACCCGTCATCGACTACCGGCTCGTCGACGTCCCCGAACTGGGCTACTTCGTCACCGACCAGCCGCATCCGCGGGGTGAGTTGTTGCTCAAAACCACCGCGATGATCCCCGGCTACTACAAGCGCCCGGACGTCACGGCGGAGATGTTCGACGCCGACGGCTTCTATCTCACGGGCGACATTGTGGCCGAGACCGGTCCGGACGAACTCGTCTACCTCGACCGCAGGAACAATGTTCTGAAGCTGTCGCAGGGTGAGTTCGTGACCGTTGCCGCGGTCGAAGCCGCACTGTCCACAAGTCCCCTCATCCGCCAGATCTACGTGTACGGCAGCAGCGAGCGCGCCTATCTCCTCGCGGTGATCGTGCCGACCGATCCGATGACACCGCGCTCTGAGATCAGCGCTTCGATCGCACAGGCGGCCCACGAAGCCGAATTGCAGCCGTACGAGATTCCGCGCGATTTCATCATCGAGACCGAGCCCTTCACCGGCGCAAACGGCCTGCTGTCGGGAATCGGAAAGCTGTTGCGGCCCAAGCTCAAGGCACACTACGGCGAGAGGCTGGAAGAGCTCTACGCCCAACACGTCCAGGCTCGCGACGACGAGATGGCGGCAATCCGGTCGGGCGCAGGTTCGCGTCCGGTCCTGGAGACGGTCGTTCGTTCGGTCGCAGCCATTCTCGACAGCAGCGACATTCCGACCGATGTGCGATTCCTCGACCTCGGCGGTGATTCGCTCTCAGCCCTCACGCTGTCGAATCTGTTGCACGACGTGTTCGGCGTCGACGTGCCGGTCGGCGTGGTGAACCACCCGACCAACGACATCGAACAACTTGCGCGGTATGTCGATGAGAAGCTCGCCTCGCCGACGTCGTTGCCGGATGTTGTCCATCCCGATCCGGACGTGATTCGTGCTTCCGAACTGCAGCTCGAGAAGTTCATCGATCGACAGACACTGGATTCTGCGCAATCGTTGCCGATGCCTTCGGGACCGGTTCGGACAGTCCTTCTCACCGGCGCGAACGGCTACCTCGGACGATTCCTGTGCCTCGAATGGCTACAACGGTTGAAGCCCGTCGGCGGCCGACTTGTGTGCATCATTCGTGGTCCGGCCGCTCGATTGGAGAGCGTGTTCGAGAGCGACCCGGCCTTCTTGGCACAGTTTCGCGAACTCTCCGAAGGCTGCCTAGAGGTGGTCTCCGGCGATGTCGCCGAAGCGAATCTCGGACTCGATGAAGCGACCTGGAACCGGCTTGCCGGTCAAGTCGACTTGGTCGTTCACTCGGCCGCTCTGGTCAACCACGTCCTGCCGTACCGACAGCTGTTCGGTCCCAACGTGTTCGGAACCGCCGAGATCATTCGCTTTGCGATGTCCGAACGCCTCAAGCCGATCTCGTTCGTCTCGACCGTCGCCGTTGCGGCGCAATGCACGACATTCGACGAGGACGGTGACATCCGGACGATGAGCCCGTCACGTTCGGTCGGCCCGGGCTATGCGAACGGCTACGGGAACAGCAAGTGGGCCAGCGAAGTCTTGCTGCGCGAAGCCAACGACTGGTGCGGACTTCCGGTGACGGTCTTCCGGTCGGACATGATCCTGGCGCACCCGCAATTCGCCGGTCAGCTGAACGTCCCGGACATATTCACCCGACTGCTGCTGAGCCTGGCCTCCACCGGACTGGCGCCACGTTCGTTCTACCGCAGTGGCAGCGGCCATTACGACGGTCTGCCAGCGGATTTTGTCGCACGTGCGATCACCGATCTGGGGTTGAGCAGGGACGGGTTCCGCACGTTCAATGTCCTCAACAACCAAGGCGCGTCGCTCGATCAATTCGTCGACTGGCTCATCGATGCCGGTCAGCCGATTCACCGCATCGACGACTATCGCGAGTGGTTCGTGCGTTTCGAATCCCAGCTTCGCGCGATGCCGGAATCGGTCCGCGACCAGATGCTGCTTCCCTTGTTGCAGGCATTCGCGAAACCCGCCGGTGCATCGTCGTTGCCTGCCGACCGGTTCCGAGAGGCGGTCGGCGATCTGCCGACCGTGACCGCGAAGCTCATCTCGAAGTACGTTGCTGACCTGCGACTCTTGGGCCTTTTGACTCACTAGCAGAACGGTTCGGTCGCAGGCTGACTGCGAGTTCCTCACGATCAGGTCATCCCTCGGCGCGAGCACATTTCGTCACTACTGTCACATGTGTCACACGCAATTCCTGATCTGCACCGGGGGTAACACATGAAGAAACTTCTCAAGCGAAGCGCAGTCGCCGCTGCCGTCGTCGCGCCCCTGATGATTTCGGGCGCGGGATTCGCGAGCGCGGCAACCGCCCCGACGGTCTCGGCAACCGCGATTCCGTTCATCGGCATCACGATGGTTCACATCTCGGGCGCTACACCGGGTGCGACCTGTGGCGCCGCGAACCAAGCGATCACCGCGCCGAGCCTGAACAGCGTCTCGAGCCTTATAGCCAACCCGCTTCCGGCAATTCCGAACGCGAAGAAGACGGACGCTTCCGGCAATGCAGACATCTTGCTCATGAGCGGCAGCGCCACGAAGGTGCACGTCGCATGCTTCAAGCCACAGCTGCTTCCGCCGTCGCTGAACTTCCAGACCGCCGAGGCGAGCGTCAGCAGCCCCTTCGGTTCGTAGATTCTTCACCAGTGCACCCTGGTCGCGACAAAGCTCGAGAAGCTTCCGCGGCCAGGGTGCACTCGTGTCCGCATCAACCGGTAAACAAGGACTGTGAGTAATCATGTCCTCGACAACCCGACGTGGAACTCGCTGGTCGGTAAGCACCAGCATCTGAGCTCCCGCGCGGGCAAAGCGATTCGCTACCTGCCGGATGTGTCGATCTTCGGCGGCGTCGAAGACTGGGACGATCCCGCCGCCTGGGCCGACGTCAGCTCCCTGACCAGCTCACTCGCCTTGATCGGCGAGGAGTTGACGCTGCCCGCCGATTGGGAGTTCGCGTGGCGTGGCATCGGAGTACAGATGACCGAAACCGATTCTCTTGCACCGTACTTCGATGACGCTGCTGTCGTTCTGACCGACGCCGACGTGCCCGAGATGCTCGATCTCGTGGCCCGCACGCAGCCCGGACCGTTCTCGAAGCACACGATCCGGCTCGGTACCTATCTCGGTTTTCGCGCCGAAGGTCGGCTCGTCGCAATGGCCGGCGAGCGCATGGCGCCGGAAGGATGGACCGAGATCAGCGCCGTCTGTACCGATCCGGATTTCCGAGGCCGTGGTTATGCCGAACGCCTCGTGATGTCGGTGGCGTCCGTCATTCGCGACCACGGCGATCGCTCGTATCTCCACGCGGTCGACAGCAACGTCGGCGCGATCCGGTTGTATGAACGACTCGGGTTCGAAGTGCGGCGATCGGTGACCTTCTCGAGCGTGCGGAAGGTTCGATCGTCGTCCGATCAAGGTTTCGGCTGATCCGCTTCGCTTCGCTTTTCGCGGTACAACTCGGCACCGAGAAGCTTTCCGAGGGGTTCCAATCCCTTGGCGACTCCCGCGGCTTCTGCGTCCTTGGCCTGCTTCTGCGCGCGGCCCTTCTCGAGCTCATCCATTGTCATTCCTCATTCCTGTCGTCTGTCGTTCGGAGCAATGCCTACGCCAGCCCGTCGATCTCACTGCGGCACACCAGGACCGGGCACGGGCTGTGGCTCAGCAAGTACCGGCTCGTCGAACCGAGAAGGAGTGAACTCGCACGGCCCCTGCCGTGGCTTCCGACGACCACCAGTCGCGCGTCGAGCGCTTGCCGTTGCAGGGCTTCCTCCGGAGGTGCCGCGACCACGACCTTCGTCACCTCGACGTCGGGATACTTCTCCGACCAGCCCGCCAGGCATTCCGCGAGCACCGCATCTTCCGCCGGGCTGCCGACGTCCAGTTCGTCCGGGATCAGGACGCCGGGATCCCACGCATGCACGGCACGAAGATCTGTGCGATATCTGCTGGCCATCTCGAAGGCGTGCTCGACCGCGATCTTACTGAGGGGACTGCCGTCGACGCCGACGACGACCGGCCCATCGAAAGGCTCACCGCGCCAGACCACAACGGGGCATTCGGCGTGGTTGACCACGCGCGCGGTCGTCGAGCCGACGATGAGCGATTCCACGGACATCTTGTGATGCGCGCCGACCACGATCATCTGCGCGTGTCGGCTCCACGCCAAGAGCGCCAGGTCCGCCGGCGCATAGTTGCTCCACGTCGAGACTTCGACGTCCGGAAAGTTCTCGGACAGAAGCTTTTTCAGCTGCTCGAGAAACTTCATCGCATCCGCCGATTGGCTGCTGAACAGCGGAACTTCAGTCGGCGCCAGCACGTCGACGGAGTAGTAAGCCGGTACCACGATGGCATGGGCGAGCACAAGTGGTACGTGCATGCGCTCAGCCAGATCAGCGGCCCACAGCGCCACCTTGTCCGAGGTTCCTGATTCGTCCACTCCGACGACGATGGACGTTCGGTCTGCGAGGGTCATGGCCGTGACTTTCAGCTGTTCGGAGTGATGAGTCCGTAGTGGCCGTCGTACCGGTGGTACACGACGCTGCCGCGGCCGCTTTCCGAGTCTCGGAAGGACACGAAGGGCATCTTCGACAGCTCGAGACGCTCGATCGCCTGCGCCGGGGTCGCTTCCAGTGCAGGTGTCGAGCTGAGGGTGACGTCGCGTGCGCCGACGACCACCTTGTCTGGTTGCGGTCGCACCTGGGCGAGCCGAAGGCCGGTCGGTTCGGCGCGGTAGAGAACGCTGTCGACGCCGCTGCCCGTCTCGGTGAACAGGTGGAAGTCGTAGTCCATCAGGTCCATGTCGAATGCGGCCTCGTCGCATGTGCAGTCGGCCACGGCGAAGGACTTGTGACGCACGATTTCGCGCTCTTCATCTGGGCGCGGGAAGTAGTTCTCGCGCTCGGCCGGAAGATCCGCGTGTCGCCATTCACCAGCCTCAGCAATGGCCTGTGCATGCCCACGAATTGCTTCCCAGTGGCGGCCGACCTGCTCGAGTCGCCGGTCTAGTTTCGCCTCCAGCAAGTCGACGGCCTGCCATTCGTCCGACGCCTGGACCTGCACCCGAACTGGGCGTCCGTTGACATCGATGTTGACTTGGCCCACGTACCGCTTCGGATTCGCCGGCTGGTTCATCTTCGTGATTCGCAGCCGCGCGTCGAGAACCAGCTCAGGCGCTCGGTCAATGGAGCGCCCGAGTCGGTCACGCGCATAGTCGGCCACTTGCTGGGCGACGTGGTGACCAAGCGAAACTGTCAGCGGGGCATGCGGTGAATGTGCTTTCGTCATGGCTCAACGGTGTCAGCTGCCAGAGGTCTCGGTTAGGGCCAGAGGCAGCCACGAATATGGGCGAAAGTCCTTGTCTGGACGCGTCACAGATCGACCGAGCCGGCTTTCTGGAACCGTTTGTAGAGCGAATCGGCCAGGATGACCGCGGGAATCGCCAGCACGGCAGCCGCGAAGCCAGCCGCGGTCGGACCTCGTTGTCCAAGAAGTCCAGCGATCGGCGGGACGTAGAGGAACAAGGCCAGCATCACCAACTCGGCGAGCGCTGCTCCGATCAGCAAGGGGTTGGTGCGCCAGCCCATCCGCCACACCGGACGAATCGTGCTTCGGCAGGCGAATGCATTCGCGACCTGCCCTAACACGATCGCCGTGAACGTCGCTCCGGACGCCAAGAGAAGAGCAGTACCAGTTGGGAATTCGTCACCCGGACGCCAGCCCTGAGCAACGAAGGAGATCACGAACGCAGCGAGTGCGACCAGCGCTTCCACCGGTCCGAGCAACCCGAAGGCTCGCGTAAACAGCTTCCGGTCGAGCAGATGTCCCCGGATCGGCGGTTGGTGGAGAACATCCTTCGCCGGTGGTTCCCCGCCCAACGCCAGCGCCGGAAAGACATCGGTGCCGATGTCCAGGGCGAGCACCTGGAGAACCCCGATCGCGAGCGGGAACGTCCCCGCGGAAAGCGCCCACACCACGAACGGCGCTAGCTCAGCGACGTTGTCGGTCAGGTGATAGGTGAGAAATCTGCGGATGTTCGCGAAAGTCGAACGGCCCTGTTCCACCGCCGCGACGATCGTTTCGAAGTTGTCGTCGAGGAGGACCAAGTCGGCGGCCTCGCGCGCGACATCGGTACCGCCCTTTCCCATTGCGACGCCGATCGCGGCCTCTCGCAGTGCCGGTGCGTCGTTGACGCCGTCGCCGGTCATGGCCACGACATGTCCCCGCTCGCGCAGCGCGCGTGCGATTCGCAGCTTGTCTTCCGGCGTCACGCGCGCAACGACGACTCCGTCGCGATCGAGGAGTTCACCGAGAGCAGCGGAGTCTTCGGGAAGGTCGCTGCCGCGGACCACCATGCCGTCGGCACCGATCAGACCGATTTCCTGGGCGATCGCCGAAGCCGTTTCCGGATGATCACCCGTCAGCATCGCCACGCGGATTCCCGCAGTCCGGCAGGACCGCAACGCGCTCGCCGCACCGTGTCGGGGCGGATCTTCGAGCGCCACGAGTCCCAGCAAGGTCAGGTGCTGCTCGGCGTCCATCGCGCTACGCGGATGTGATTCATCCGGCATCAGTTCGCGCTGGGCGACCGCTATCACTCGAAGTCCCCTGCGCGCCAACGCCTTCAATTCCTCGGCAGCGCCAGTCGACGCCTCGCACAGCGGGAGCACGGCATCCGGGGCGCCTTTGACGAGAACCCGTCGACCAACGATCACCGACATCCGACGACGCCGCGCGTCGAACGGAAACCGCGCTACGTCCGGTTCGAGAGCGATTTCTTCGTCCACCTCGATTCCCAGCCGGTGGCAAAGAGCGTCGAGCGCTGCTTCCATCGGGTCGCCGTGCGCCATCCATTGCCCGTCGCGCAGCACCGCGCGTCCGGACGAGCACCGCGCCGCAGTCCGCGCAAGGGTTCTCAGCTCGTCCGAATTCGATCCGGGCCCGGCGATCTCGGCTGTCGGTTCGTATCCTGTTCCGCTGATCTGCGCGCTCCCGGACGCCGTCCACACCTCGACCACGGACATTTCGTTCTGGGTCAACGTTCCCGTTTTGTCCGTGCAGATGAACGTCGTCGAGCCGAGCGTTTCCACCGCTTCGAGGTGACGTACGAGTGCACGGCGTTCCGCCATGCGCTGCGCTCCCATCGCCAGTGACAGAGTCACCGTCGGAAGGAGCCCACACGGCACGACCGCGACCGTGACTCCGACGGCGAACAGGAATCCGTCGGTCGCGGGCGTCCCGACCAATAGTGCGAGCCCGAAGAACACGACCCCGATGACGACCGCGACCATCGCAATGACGCGCGAGACTCGGGAGAGCTCGCGTCGAAGCGGCGTCTCGGGCGGGTGCTGAGCCTGGGTGAGCCGAGCGATCTGTGCGAGACGGGTGTTGGGTCCCGACGCGACGATCGTCGCCCGCGCCTCCCCTTCCACGACGAAGCACCCGGCGAAAACCGTCTCGTCGACGTCGGGGTGCTCGGGCACGCTCTCGCCGGTCAGCGCTGAGGTGTCGACCGCCAGCGAATGGACAAGATCCAGTCGGGCATCGGCGCAGATGCGGTCCCCTTCCGCCAGAACGACGACGTCCCCGAGAACGAGTTCATCGGCCGGAATCTGGATCGGTCGACCGTCTCGAATGACGGTGGCGCATCTGGGAAGCATCAGCCGCAGTCGTTCTGCCGCATGCTCTGCTCGTTGTTCCTGCACGAAAGCGAAGACGGCGTTGAGGAGAACGACGACCACGACCGCTATACCGAGTTGCGGCATTCCCGCGACGAACGCCAGCGCAGCGGCGACCCAGAAAAGCAGTGCGAAGAAGTGCACCAGTTCGTCCGTGAACCGTCGCCACGCGGGAATGCCTGCTTGGACCGCCAGACGGTTGGGCCCCTGCTCGGCGAGCCGACGTGCCGCCTCCTCGGCGGTGAGTCCGACGACCGGCGTCGTCTCGGTTGTCTTCACCGCTTCCGCCAATGGCGCGAACGCAACGCCGTCGCGACCGCCGCAGCGCACAGCAGTGCTGCCACGATCACGCCGATCACGGTGATTGCGATGACTTCGTAAGTACTCACGACGTTTTCTCCTCCTGCTCAGCACACCGTTTGATCCCGAGCAGCATGCGTCGTGTCATCAGGGCGCTCACCCAGCCGACCGGGGCCATCAGCCGACTCATGATTGGTTTGCCGAAGGCGACGCGTTCGCGGATCAGCAAGCGCGTCCGCCCGTCGCCGAGGCCCCGCAAGGCGAACGTCCACAAGAACTCCCAGCCCGCTGGGTCGTCACGTCGTGTCGGTCGCCCGGCTTTGAGGTCGGCGACTTGAAGAACCAACGCTTCCTCGGGCCAGAGGTCGACTACGTACCAGCCACCCGTCCGGTTCCGGATCGCGTACACGACGTCACCGACCTTGAGGTTCTGCCACTGATCGACGATGTGGTCCGCGGTGTGAATACGCAGCCCGAACAGGTTCTCGAGCCAGTCATAGCTGTAGAAGCCGCCGCGGTCCGCACCGATCTGCACAATCCAGGGCCAGATCTTCTCGGGTGGCGCATCGATGGTGATGGCCCGAGTCGTCTGTGTGGCCGGTTCGGCGACGAAGCCGTCGCCGGGCAACTCACGGCGAGCATCTGCTTCGGTTGCACCCCAGCCGGCGCGGGCGTGGCGATGATCGGAAAGCTGCATGATTGTCAGATTTGCGCGGAAGGGGAACGGCAAATAGGGACGAAGGTCGTGACTGCGGTCGCCGGATGGACGTTTCGGCGGGCGTCGAGCGCCGATGATCGAGTTTCGCTAGACCAGAACGCCCTGCGTTCAGGAGAATCGACCTTGACCATGCGGCGATCGGTGAAGCGATGGACGATGCGACCCAGCGCAATGTGACCGTCGGGGTCGTTGCCGACCTCGAGGCGGCTGGACTCAGCGATGCCGAGCCGATTGGACAGGGCGGGTTCGGCATCGTTTACCGCTGCCTGGAAAAGCATCTCGGACGCGCGGTTGCGGTGAAACTGCTGCTCGATGAACTCGCCGAGGACGAGGATCGTGAGCGATTCCTGCGGGAGCAGCAGGCGATGGCGCGCCTCTCCGGACATCCGAACATCGTCGATGTCCACCAGGCTGGAGTGACCGGCAATGGCAAGCCGTTCATCATGATGCCGTTCTATTCGAGCGGTTCGCTCGAGACGCGTTTGCGCAACGAGGGCCCGCTGCCCGCGCGGGACGTTCTTTCCCTGGGAGTCAAGCTCGCGGGTGCGTTGGAGACTGCACACCAGGCTGGAATCCTGCACCGCGACGTCAAGCCGTCGAACATCCTGATCAGCGACTATGGCGAGCCACAACTCACGGATTTCGGCATCGCGCACATGACCGGCGGATTCGAGACGGCCACGGGCGCGATCACTGGCTCGCCGGCGTTCACCGCGCCCGAGGTCTTTTCCGGCAGGACCCCAACTCCACGGTCCGACGTTTACAGCCTGGGCGCCTCGCTCTTCTGCCTCCTCACGGGGCACGCGGTTTTTGAACGCAAAGAGGGCGAGAAGGTCATCGCGCAGTTCGTTCGGATCGTGAACGATCCCGTGCCGGATCTGCGCGCCGAGGGAATGCCCGCGGAACTGTGTTCGGCTCTCGAACACGCGTTGAGTGCAGATCCCGGCCTGCGTCCAGCGTCAGCGGCCGAATTCGGAGACGAACTTCGGGACGCACAACGCGCGCTCGGTCTTCCGGTCACGGAAATGGCGATTCCATCGCGCCAGGCAACTCCCCCGGCACCGGAAACGCCACGGACGCTCACCCCGCCCGTGGCGGCAACGAAGTACCGGCCGCCGCCGGCCGCGCACGCGTTGGTCGAGCGGAGTCGACTCCTCGAAACTCTGCGTGACGGCGGTCGTCGACGACTGATCCTCATCCACGCACCGGCCGGATTCGGGAAGAGCACGCTGGCGGTCCAATGGCGGGAAGAGCTTGTGCGCGAACAGGTTCCGGTCGCGTGGCTCAGCGTCGACAACGACGACAACAATGTCGTCTGGTTCGCCTCGCATCTGCTCGAGGCGATCCGGAAGGCCCGTCCGGGGCTCGCCAGCGGCCTCCTGCCGATGCTGGAAGCCGGCGGCCCGGGCGCGGTTCGGGGTGTATTCACCCTGCTGATCAACGAGATCCACGAGGCTGGCAAACAGGTCGTTCTCGTCGTCGATGACTGGCATCTGGTCGAGGATCCCGAGAGCCGAAAGGCACTCGCCGGACTCCTCGATGCCGGGTGCCACCACCTGCAGATCGTGGTCACTTCACGTTCCCAGGCGGGTTTGCCGTTGGGACGGCTGCGGGTGCGCGATGAGTTGATCGAGATCGACTCGGCTGCCTTGCGGTTCGACGGCGCAGAATGCCGCTCGTTCCTCATTGATCGGGGCGGCATCGCGTTGGCAGACGAGGCGGTCGAAGAGCTTCGCGACTCGACCGAGGGCTGGATCGCCGCACTCCAGCTGGCTGCGCTGTCTCTGCGCGGCCAGCGCACGCCGTCGGCGATGCTTGCCCGCATCACCAAGGACCACCGCGCGATCGAGGAGTATCTCGTCGAGAACGTGCTCGATTCATTGGAACCGGAACTGCTCGATTTCATGCTCGCGGTATCGGTCACCGATCGGACCTGCGGAGAGCTCGCCTCGGTTCTGGCCGGCGTACCCGACGCGCAAGACGTCCTCGACGACATCGAGCGTCGCGAGCTCTTCCTCCGCCGAACCGACGAAGACTGGGAGTGGATGCGCTTCCACCACATCTTCCGCGATTACCTGCGTCGGAAGCTGCACACGAAGGACCCCGCGCGAGAAGTTCAGCTGCACAAGATGGCCTCGCTGTGGTTTGCCGACAAAGGTCACCTCAAGGAAGCCGTCGACCATGCTCTTGTCGCGGGCGAGCCGGAGCGGGCGGTCGATCTCGTCGAAGCAAGCGCTGCGCGACTTCTCGAATATGCCCAGATGGCAACATTGCTCGGCCTGGTGACGAAGCTGCCCCGGGATGCCGCTGCACAGCGGCCGCGATTGCTGGTCGACGTCGCGTGGGCGAACTCCTTGCTCAACCACGTGGCGGAGAGCTCACGCGCTCTCGATCTTGCGGCACGTGACGGGGGCGATGACCTTCGTGCCGAGATGGACGTCATTCGAGCCACCACCAACTGCATCGCGGACCGCGTAGGCGGGGCGTTGGAACTCGTGAGCGAGTGCCTGTCACGCCCGAACGACTTCCGGCCCTTTGTGGTGAGCGCAGCCGCCAATTGTGCAGCCTATGTGGCCTACACCCAATTCGACTTTGCCAACGCCATCACATGGCAGCGATGGGCTGATCCGTTCAATCAGCGGATGATTGCCCCGTTCGGTCTGGTGTACGCAGAGAACATTTCCGGTATGACGTGCATGGAAATGCTCGACGTCGCCGGCGCCGAAGAGCATTACCGTCGGGCGATGTCTCTCGCCCGCCGGACTGGCGATCGGAGCGCCTTCGCGTCTCGTATCGGCGGCGCACAGCTCGGTGACCTGCTGTACCTGCGCGGCGACGTCGACTCTGCGGAGCCGCTGCTCGACGCCAGCCACGAGTTGGGCTTCGAGGGTGGCGTGGTGGCGTTCAAGATCGCGACGTTCGCGACGGGCGCGCAAGTGAAGGCGGCCCGCGGCGATCTTGCTTCGGCCCGGCGACTGCTCGACGAAGGAACCGCCGTCGGCCGTGCCATGAATGTGCCGCGGATCGGCGCACACATGGCGCTCATTCGCATCAAGCTCGGCATCGACGACGGGGCGAATGTCTCGATGGTTGAGGGCGTCCCGATGCTCGAAGAAGTCGTCGATGAAGTGCGGATACGGCGGTTGGTTGCACGGGGCGAATTCGACGCGGCATGTTCCCAGGCCGCCGAGACCGTGGCACGACTCCATGGCGGCCCGCGGGCGTGGGCTCACCTGAATGCGCAGCTGGTGCTTGCTTTCTGCCTCGCCTCCGCGGGCAGAGTTGTCGAGGCTCGACCAGTATTGAGCGAGGCGATCCAGACGTGCTCGCGGGTTGGACTGGTCAGACCGATCGTGGATGCGGGGGCTGCGGTTCAGGAGTTGGTCGCGAGCTTGCCAACCGGCCCCACACATGACGAAATGCTCTAGCAGCGAGCAGCCCCTCGCCAGGCACCATGGGACACATGAGTGCCTCAACCCACGTCGCCACCGCTGTCGTCTTCGTCTGGATCGGGCTGATCGTCGGCATCTCGTTCATCGAGGCGCCGCTGAAGTTTCGGGCCCCGGGCGTCACCATCCCGATCGGGCTCGCGATCGGGCGGCTCGTCTTCCGTGCGATCAACTCGGTAGAGGCTGTGCTTTCCGTCGTTCTCATCATCGCGCTCGGCACGGGGTCGCCGGGCACGCCGGCGATGATCGCACTCGGCGTCGCAATCGCATCTCTCGCAGCGCAGATATTCGCCGTCCGGCCGCGGCTGACCCGTCGCACCAATGCTGTTCTCGCGGGCTCGGACGCTCCGCGCTCCAGCGCCCATCACGCCTATGTCGGGCTCGAAGTCGTCAAACTCGGTGCACTCATCGTCGGCGGAATCGCCGTCATGTCGTGATGCCCGCAGCTTCCGCGGCCGCCCGATAAGCCTCGGCCAGAGTGTCGACGGTGTCGTGCGCATTGAGCCCACTTGGGTTGGGAACCACCCAGACTTCGGCGCCACCGATCGACTCGGACTGTCGACCAAGCTGCGCATTCGGCCGCCGAAAAGCCTGCCGGTAGGCGGTCACACCGGCGACGGCGACGACCGTAGGTTTGACCGCGTCAACAAGCTGCGCCAGGTCCTCGCCGCCGCGACGCAGCTCCTCCACCGACAGTTCGCTCGCCCGGATCGTCGCGCGTCGAACGAGATTCGTGATCCCGATGCCGCGATCGACAAGCCGCTGACGATGGACATCCGTCATCGGCGTCCCTCGGGTGAAGTCAGCCATGTCGACAATCCCGGCCCGCGTCAGCGCGGGGTAGAAACGATTGCCCGGATAGTTGAAGTGCGTTTTGGTCGCCGCCGTCATGAGTCCTGGGTTGATCCCGACGAACAGCAGCTTCACACCTGGCCCAATGAGATCGTCGACTTCCTTATCGCGGAAAGCCTCCAGTTCTGCACGGCTGAGCATCACTGCGACGTCGAATCCTTGTGCAATCTCCGATGCGCCCGCTCGCGGAGTGCACGGACCCAACGCGGCCCCGACGGGGTCACTCCCTCCGGGTCCATGAAGTCGTTTTCGGCGAGCACGCTGACTTCCTCCGAGACGTCTTCCGGCTCGAACCTGCGCAGCGTGCGCCCATCGTCCCGGCACAAGGACTCAACTGCTCCGATGAGGGACCCACCTGCACTTTCGAATGCCGACGCGAGTTCCGCGCGAGTACAGCCGAGGTGCTCGCACAGCAGGTCGTCGCGAATATCGATGATCGACGCGGCGACGAACTCCGGGTCAGCCTGCATCGCCGCATCGACGGCGAGGTCGCATTCGGAGTCGAAACCCATCGAGCGATTGTTGAGATTCGACGACCCGATGCGAAGCAGCCGATCGTCCATGACGAGCACCTTCGCATGCACGTAGATCGGCTTACCTGCTTCGGTGACCGGGTAGAACACTCGAACCTTGTCGTGAATGTCGTTCTGCCACAACACGTCGAGTAGTCGTCGTCGGGCGCCGTCCATCGCCAGTTGTTCCAGCCAGCCAGCGGCATTCCGCGGGATCACGAGGACGATTTCCGGACAATCTGCGCTTTGAAGTCGTTCCGCAATGGCTTCGACGACGATCCTCGATGCGAGGTACTGCGTCTCGATATAGAGCGACGAGCGAGCCTCCCGGATGACCGCCAGGTAGAGCGCCTCGATCTCGCGAACGACGTCCTGACCGCGGTATTCGGCACGAGTCCGTGCGATCGCCACGTCCACGTTGATCATTGTCGGCAGGAGGCCTTGCGGCCAGATCGACCTGCCACGACGGACCGGTTCGAGGTCCTCTCCGCCCGCCGAGGCCCATCGCGAACGGACCAGTTCTCCGAGTGCGTTCGCGATGGGGCCCTGGACCGCCGCGGTCGCGTCATGCCATGGTCCGTGTTGATCGCCGCCCGGATCGGTCCGCCGGACATCGTCGTCGGGGTGGTCGCGTGTGTCCCAGCGCTCCACCGTCATGTCGATCCCACCGCAGAAGGCGAACGCGTCGTCGATCACGATGACCTTCTCGTGGTGCGCCGCGCCCACCGGGTGGGCCGCATCGGACAAGAGATGCAAACGCTGATGCGTCATCCAGTTGAGGAGAGTCACCGGCATCATCCCGCGGCCGATCGCGGCCCACGTCCCGATGTTCCACTTCAGCAAGTAGACGTCGAGCGCCGAGCGCTCCTTGACCAGCCACGACAGAAACGAACCGAGCTTGTTCGGTCCGGGCATCGTGGAGCCGTCCGGTTCGAGCTCGATCCGGGTGTCGAAGTCCCAGCCGACCAACATGATTCGCTGGTCGGCCAACGACATCGCCGCCTTGGCGTAATGGAAGTAGTTGGCGGCGTCGATGATCACCGAGAGTCGTTCTGCACGCTCGATCCGCCAACAGGTTTCGCCGGGAACCAAGATCGGGATTGGCTGCGACACGACGCTGAGTCTATGGGCACACTAGGCGCCCAGCATCGCTACCTCGCCTCCGCAACCAACTCGAGCGCCCGAACGCGCTGGTCCGCCGTGACTCCATGGAACACGAGCATGACCTCGTCGGCATCGGCTTCGACCGCAAACTCGTCGATGGCACGGACCGCGTCAGAGCCCGTCCCGACGACCGTCTTTCGCATCATCGCCAATACCTGGCGGCCCTGCGGGGTCGATGCGATCGCGTCGAGTTCTTCGTCGGTCACCGTCTCGGCGCCCGGGACTCCGCGCAGAAGGAACGACCGAATCCGCGACCGTCGTACGCGCAGATGTATGGCGTCGGCTTCTTCGACGGTCGGCGCCGCAGTCACGTTGAACGCGGCGATGACATACGGCTCGTCAAGCTGCGCCGAGGGACGGAAGTCCGTGCGATACGCGGAGACCGCTTCCTCCAGCAGATCAGGTGCGAAGTGTGACGCGAATGCGTAGGGCAGACCGAGATGAGCAGCCAATTGCGCACCGAACATCGACGACCCGAGGATCGTCAAGGGCACATTCGTTCCGGCACCGGGAATTGCACGCACGCCGTCGACTGCGGACCTGTCCGACAGATATGCCTGCAGTTCCAGGACGTCCCGCGGAAACCGATCGCTCGTTCGCGGATCGACCCGCAGCGCGGCGACGGTCTTCTGATCCGTGCCCGGTGCCCGCCCAAGCCCGAGGTCGATACGGCCGGGGTGCAACGTCTCGAGCGTCCCGAACTGTTCGGCGATGATGAGCGGCGAGTGGTTGGGAAGCATCACTCCGCCCGCACCGAGCCGGATCGTCGATGTGTGTGCCGCAATGTGCGCTATCAGCACGGCGGTCGCGCTCGACGCGATCGTGGGCATGTTGTGGTGTTCGGCGTACCAGACGCGCTCGTAGCCGTGCTTCTCCGCAGCTTGCGCGAGGCGGACACTTCCCGCGAACGAATCCCGAATCGATTCCGTCCGGCTCACCGGAGCCAGATCGAGGACAGACAACTTCATGCCGCTTGAGCCTCCAAGAATCGTGCAACTGCAGTGGCAGCCGCACGGCCGGCGCGGTTACCGCCGATCGTGCTGGCCGAGGGTCCGTACCCGACGAGCTGGACACGCGGGTCCTGAGCTGCCGTCACCGCTGTCTGGACGTCGTGTCCCGTTGGACGCAAAGCGATTCCACCTTCACTGCTCCGAAGCCCGAGCGGCGCGAGGTGGTCGACTGCGGGCCGGAAGCCCGTTGCCCACAGGATCACGTCGACCTTCTCGAACTCCCCCGACGCCCATCGCACACCATCTGGCTCGATCCGCGCGAACATAGGCCTGCGCTCGTACGCGCCCAGACTCTCCGCAAGACGTTCCTGCGGACGCAGAGCGAGCCCCGTGACGCTGACGACCGACGCCGGAGGAAGTCCACGGCGAACTCGCTCCTCGACAAGGCTGATCGCCTTGCGACCGACGTGAGAGTCGAAACCGTCGCGCCAGAGCGGCTCCCGTCGGGTCACCCAGATCGTGTCGGCGACCGGCGCGATCTCACCGAGGAACTGCACCGCCGACGCACCTCCGCCGACGACGAGCACTCGCTTGCCGCGGAAATGATCCGGACCTGGGTAGTCGACCGTATGGAATTGCTCGCCAAGGAACGTCGAAGCCCCTGGGTAGAAGGGTACGAAGGGCCGGCTCCACGTGCCGGTTGCGTTGATGATCGTTCGGGTCGTCCACGTGCGGTTTCCCGCATGGACGACGAGCAGATCGCCGTCGTTCGTGACCGCGTCGACCCGCACCGGTCGGACCACGGGAAGATCGTGCTCGCGTTCGTAGTCGCCGAACCAGGCCGGCAGAACAGTGTTAGCTCGGTCACCCGACTTCCCCGGCGCAGGGCCATCGGGCAGATCCGCGACGCCGTGGACGTCGTCCATGCTCAGCGAATCCCACCGATGCTGCCACGCCCCTCCCGGAGACGGATTCGCATCCAGGACAACATGATTGATCCCGAGTCGCTGCAGGTGATACGACGCCGACAACCCCGCCTGACCGGCTCCGATCACAATGGCCTCATACACGTTCACGGATCCTGCAACGCGGGAACGCATCGGACTATGCCGGCGTTGTCTCCAGACAGAAGGAAGGAACTCGATGCCCGCTAGGTCTCGGATCGCAGCAACTCTCGCTGTCGTCATCACTGTTCTGTTCACACCGATCTGGTTCGCCGTCGTCAGCGGCCCCAACTGGGGATCGACTGCGACCGCGGTGGGAACCGTCTTGGTCGTGGCTGCAGCGCTCGCACTTCCGACGTTCATGGTTCTCGGGCACGGACCGCGCCACCTCGATCGCGCCGCGGTCGCCGGTGACACGCTGCTCGGTGCCACGTGGGTGCTGTTCACCTGGTCGGTCCTCGGCCTCGTCGCTCGGACGATTCTCGAGGCCTTCGAGGTATCGGACGCGGGCCGCTACGTCGGTATCGCAGTGCCGCTCATTTCGGCCGCGCTCCTGATCTACGGGTTCGTCGCGGCGATGCGGGTACCGCGGGTTGTGCACCAGGACGTCGTGATCGACCGCCTCGCCCCCGATCTCGACGGACTGCGAATCGTCGCAATCACAGACACGCACTACGGACCGATCAACCGTTCGCGCTGGTCCGAGAAAGTTGTCGACCTCGTGAACTCACTCGATGCGGACCTCGTCTTCCACGTCGGAGACCTCGCGGATGGCACCCCGGCCACCCGGTTCCAGCAGACTCGCCCGCTGGTGGAGGTCAAAGCACGCCTCGGCCGGGCCTACGTGACGGGCAACCACGAGTACTTCAGCGAAGCCCAGGAATGGCTCGATTACATGGCCAACATCGGGTGGAGCTCACTGCACAACGAACACTTCGTGGTCGGGCAGGGAGACGGCAAGCTCGTCGTCGCCGGCATCGATGACTTCACGGCCAAGGGTTCCGGCCTCGCCGGCCATGGCGCGAACCTGGAAGCCGCTTTGGACGGCGCCGAACCCTCGCTGCCGGTCGTTCTGCTCGCCCACCAGCCGAAACAGGTGTTCAGTGCCGCCGAGGCCGGCGTCGACCTCCAGATCGCGGGGCACACGCACGGCGGTCAGATCTGGCCGTTCCGCTACCTCGTTCGCCTCGACCAGCCAGCCGTCAATGGCTTGCAGAGGTTCGGCAAGACCCAGCTCTACACGAGCCGCGGCACGGGTTTCTGGGGACCTCCGTTCCGCGTTTTCGCGCCGAGCGAGGTCACGGTCCTGACGCTACGGACGCCCCACCAGAACGGTTGATTCCTCGGCGTCGTCGAGCGTGAGATTCCAGCGCTCAGGCTGATCGACCAGGCCCCACAACTCGGTGAGAATAACCGGCCAAATGACCTCGGTGGCTGTCGCGAGTTCCGCGGCAGTCCACCACCGGTCACCCTTGAGCGTGACGAGTTCGTCGTCGGTGTGCCCACTGGTATCGACCTCGAATGCCGGTACTCGGACCGCATAGAAGGCGTCGTTCTGGTCGACGATCTGATCGCTGTATCCGTGCCACACGTGACGTCGTGCGAGGGGGCCGAGGATCGCGTCAGAGGCGATTTTCAGCCCGGTTTCCTCGGCCAACTCACGAACGACCGCATCGACTTCCGACTCACCCGGATCGATTCCGCCGCCCGGCGTAGTCCACCAGGTGTCCCCGGTTCCCGGGTCGCTGTCTTTGAGCAGAAGCACCCGGTCCCGATCGTCGAGAACGAGCACGCGAACAGTCGACCGCACGCGGAGACGACGTTGCGCCGGGTCCGCGGGGACGACGTAATCGCGTTCAGCCACAGTCGCACACGCCGATAGCGGGAAGTGCGACGAAGCAGTTCGGGCACAGCGTCACGGGGCGTTCACCCGGCGGAGTCGGCTTTTTGACGGCTTTCTTGGCGGGCGCCTTAGCGACCCGCTTGACCGGCGCTGCGGCCTGGTTCCGGGGCCGCTCCCCAAGTCGTGGTTCGTCGAGGGCGGCCAGCACGTCGTTGATCGCCTGCCGGACTTCGGCCGGATCGGGCTCCGAATCCCAGCTCCGCTCGATCGCGAGGCTCGGCCGAACGTCGACCTGTTGGCGGGACAGTCCGCGCAGCCAGATGATCAGTCCGCTGACCTCAGCGTCGGTGATGTACCCGCGTTCGACGAGCCACCGAATGAAGTTCGGGTTCTCGACCTCGTAGCGCGAGAATCGGCCGGCATTCGGCAGGTCGGTCGCCCACTGCCACAGGTAGACGGGAGCGGGCATTCGGTTCGCCGGATACCAGCGCTGCTTCCAGTTCGAGTTGTGGAATGCGAGATGAAAGTTCGCGCGCAGAATCCAGCCCTTGTCCTCGAGCGCGGCAAGCGCTTCCAGCACGTCCGGGTTGCCGTAGAGCCGGGCGTACTGCGGCATCAATTCACCAGCCCACATGCCCAGGTGAACGGTCGCTCCCTCGGACCACAACGTGGCCCGCTGCGCAGATTCGACTCCATGATCGAAGTTCACGCTGACGCGACCGCCATCATGCTCGTACGCGTTCAGATCAGTTGCATTTTCGAGAATCGTAAAGAGCGCGTCGACCACGACATAAAGGTACGGGAGACGCCGGATCGCAGCCAGTTCAGTTGATTCGATGGGCTTTCACGATGCCTCCATTCGCCGGAATCATCGTGACGTTGCGGTGCTTCGGTGTCTCCCCCGGTCGGTCGTGGGTCTTGAGATCGACGCGGCGAAGGATTTCTCGCGTGACGATGTTCAGTTCCGCCATCGCGAGGGTTGCCCCGAGACAGCGTCGATTTCCGCCCCCGAACGGGATGAAAGTGTGCGGCGCAATGCGCTTATTGAGGAAGCGGTCGGGCTGAAAAGCGAACGGTTTCGGGTAGAGCTCGTCGCGATGATGAAGGAGCAAGATACTGATGAGCGCGACGCTGCCCGTCTCCGCGACCTCGTCACCGATCTGCCACGGACGCATGACCTGCCGCCCCACGATCGGCACCAGCGGTCGGCTGCGCATCGATTCGTAGATGACGGCCTGGAGTAGCGGGTCCTCGCCGTTCGCTCGGACGGCATCCTGCACGCGGTGGTACTCGTCGGCGTGACGGGTCAGCCGCTCGAAGGTCCACGCGAGCGTGTTCGACGTCGTCTCGTGGCCGGCGAGCAGCAGCGCGAGAAGTTCGTCTCGAATCTCCCGATCAGAGAGCTTGTCGCCGTTCGCGCGAGTGGCTGCGAGCAAGACCGACATGATGTCCGAACCGGTGGCGTTGTTTCGACGACGCTCCTGGATGACCGCGTAGACGGCCTTGTCGAGAGGATGAAGAACCAGCTTCGTCAGGCCGACGGCTTCGTCTGTGGTGGCGTTGAAGACCTGCGCGATCGGAGCGATGGACATCGTTGACCGCGCCAGGAACTTGATGACCTGCTTGCGAAGTTCGAGTTCCGCGCGGGTGGCTTGACGCTGGTCACCGATGCCGAAAATCGCGGTCATGATGACGTCGAGCGTGATGTCCTGGCCGATGTCCGCAAGCGGCTGCAGTTTGTCCACGCGCCAGCTGTCGATGTGTTTGGTCGCAGAACGCTCGATCGCTGACTGATAGTGCGCGATCGCGCTCCCGTGGAACTCTGGCATGAGCAGTTCTCGTTGCTGCTTGTGCCGCTCGCCGATGGCGGTGATGACGGAGTCTGGTCCGACGATCGGGCGTATCGGCGACTGGTGCGTGGCGGATCGAACGTCCGACACATCTGCGGTCATGAGCGATTTGATGTGCGCCGGGTTGCTGGTGACGAAGACCGGATGCTCGCGACCGATGACGTCGTGTCGGTTCACTTCGCGATGGCGTCCGTCGGTGAAGAACATGTCGCCTTGACGAAGAATCAGATTCAACGATGTGCCGAATC
>JAJFUQ010000114.1 GCA_021372355.1 Nocardiaceae bacterium
GACAAGTCGGCGTACCGCGGGGTGATGGCCAGCAAGAAAGACATTCGACACCAGTTCGCGCTCAGCTCCGACGATCCGTTGCCCGATCTGTCGATGTTCCCGCTCCGCAAGCTCGCCGAGTTGGCGGTCTACGCAACTCCCGTCGGGATCTTCGCCGACGCGTATCCGATACACGTGCTCACGACCTCGAGTCTGCGGGCGATGGCCGCCAACGGCGGAGACTTCGACGTCCGTCGATTCCGGCCTAACCTGCTGATCGAGAGTTCGGGTGAGGGGCTCGTGGAGAACGACTGGATCGGCGGCACTCTGCGCGCGGGCGCGGTCGGCATCCGTGTGGAGATTCCGACGGTGCGCTGCTCCGTTCCGCTGCGTCCACAACCGGGACTGCAACCGGATCCTCAGGTCGTCAAAACGATCTCGCGGCACAACGAGCGGTGTCTCGGTGTCTACTGCGATGTTACCACCGTCGGGAGCATGGCGGTCGGGGACGTGGTCGAATTCGTACCAACCGGACAGCCCGGTATCGTCGGCAGTTCGATAGGCCGTTTGGCCGACCGCATCAAACGCAGTGCTGTCCGCGCGGGCAACCGCGTGTTGCCCGGCTGATCAGGGAGAGAGAATGCACGTCATCGTCGTCCAACGCACGATCGAGGCGCCGGTGGACCGCGTGTGGGAGGTCATCACCGACCTCGAGGGCACGGGGCGCCAACTTCCCGGTGCCACCAAGATCGAGCGCGTTACCGGCGATGGTTATGACGTCGGCACGGTCTGGCGCGAGACCCGCAAGCTCTTCGGTCGAGAGAACACCGAGGAGATGACGGTCGCCGAGGTCGAGGCGCCGACGCGGACCGTCGTGGTCGCGTCGTCGGACGGAACCGACTACCGCACCGAGTTCCTTCTCGCGCCCGAGGGTGACGACACGGCACTGACGCTCACTTTTTCTGCCGTGTCTCAGGGCTCGGGCTTCATCCGCGGTTTGGTCGAGCGCGTCCTCACGCCAGTCGGTGTCGCCGTCACGAAGAAGATGATCGCCGCCGACCTCGCCGCGATCGCCAAAGCGGCCGAACGGAATTAGGGATTCAGCGACACTAACCTCGTGACGATCGAACAGGTATCGCCCGAAGTCATCGCGCACCGGCGGGCGAACATACGCCGCTATGCCGACCTCATGGACTCGAAGTTCCGCATTCCCGGGACGAAGCAGACGTTCGGCATCGACCCGATCGTGGGCTTGATTCCCGGTGCCGGCGGAATCGCGGGCTTTCTCCTGAGCGTCGGAATCGTCGTCCAGGCCGTGCACTACGGGGCACGCCGCTGGACGCTCACCCTGATGCTGATCAACCTGTTCCTCGACGCGACCATCGGCAGCATCCCGGTCCTCGGGACGGTCTTCGACGTGGTGTACAAGGCGAACAACAGAAACGTGAATCTGCTGGACCATCACGTAGAAGACCCGTATCGAACGAACAACAAGATCCGGAGCACGGTCTTCTGGTCGCTCGTCGTCGTGGCCGTGGTCACACTGATCCTCCTGATCCTGCTCGTCATCGCGACGATCTGGCTCATCAGTTGGCTGACGAGCTGAGCTGGTCTTTCGTCCCGAGATACCAACGGCACGAATTCTGCTGAGAGCAAGAACTCGCGGCCGCACTGCAGTGCCCTTGCGTGCCACGGCATGATCGAGGGGTGACGTCGATACCTGTCCAGGTCGTTCCGAGTCCGTCGGCCATGCGGCGGGCGCTGCGGCGAGCGCGCGACGGCGTGACGCTCAACGTCGATGAGGCAACGGTCCTGCTGCACGCGCAGGGCGATGACCTCGCCGAATTGTGTTCGATCGCGGCCCACGTTCGCGATGCTGGACGGATTTCGGAGGGATACGAAGCGCCCCTGCCGATCACGTATTCGCGCAAGGTCTTCATTCCCCTGACGCGGCTGTGCCGCGACAAGTGCCACTACTGCACGTTCGTCACGGTGCCGGGCAAGCTCCGCGCCGACGGCCAGGGGATGTTCCTCGAGGTCGACGAGGTGCTCGACATTGCGCGCAAGGGCGCGGCGCTCGGCTGCAAAGAAGCGCTCTTCACGCTTGGAGACCGGCCGGAGGACCGTTGGCCGGAGGCGCGCGAGTGGCTCGATCAGCGCGGCTACGACTCGACGCTCGACTATCTGCGCGCGGTCGCGATCAAGGTGCTCGAGGAAACGGGTCTGCTTCCGCACCTGAACCCGGGCGTGATGAGTTGGCCGGAGCTGAACCGGCTCAAGCCCGTCGCGCCATCGATGGGAATGATGCTCGAAACGACGTCGAAGCGTCTGTTCGAGGACAAGGGGGAGTGCCACTTCGGCAGTCCTGACAAGGACCCCGACGTGCGACTGCGGGTCCTGTCCGACGCCGGGCGGCTGAGCATTCCGTTCACGACCGGAATTCTCGTCGGCATCGGCGAGACGCTCGCCGAGCGCGCCGACTCGATCTTCGCAATCCGCAAGGTGCACAAGGAGTTCGGGCACATCCAGGAAGTCATCGTGCAGAACTTCCTGGCGAAGCCGGACACCGCGATGCGCGATGCACCGAATGCCGCGATCGATCAGTTCGTCGCCACGATCGCCGTCACGAGACTGGTCCTCGGGCCCGCGATGCGGGTGCAGGCACCGCCGAACCTTGTGTCCCCGGAGGAGTGCCGCGCCCTCATCGGCGCCGGCATCGACGACTGGGGTGGTGTGTCGCCGCTGACCCCGGACCACGTGAACCCGGAGCGGCCCTGGCCGAACCTCGACGATCTGGCGGCGATCACGGCCGGCACCGGCTACCGCCTCACCGAGCGGCTGACCGCGCACCCCAAGTACGTGCTCGGCGGTCCGGCCTGGATCGACCCGCGGGTTCGGGCACACGTCGACGCGCTCGCCGGGGCCGACGGTCTGGCCCGGGACGTCATCCCGGCCGGACTTCCGTGGCAGGAACCGGACGAATCGTGGGATTCACACGGTCGTACCGACCTGAACAGCGAGATCGATTCGGCGGGTCGCAACACCGACACCCGTTCGGATATCGGCAGCGCATTCGGGGACTGGGACGCGATCCGGGAGAGGGCCCGCGCCGTGGCCATGCCGGAGCGGATCGGTTCGGACCTCATGGACGCGCTGCGTTCCGCAGAACGCGACCCCGCGGGTTGTTCAGACGCGCATTATCTGGCGCTCGCGCAGGCCGAGGGCGCCGGCCTCGAGGCGGTCGTCGGGCTGGCTGATCAACTGCGGCGCGAGACTGTCGGCGACGACGTCACGTATGTCATCAACCGGAATATCAACTTCACGAATATCTGCTATACAGGCTGCAGATTCTGCGCGTTTGCGCAGCGTAAGGGTGATGCCGATGCCTTCACGCTGTCGACCGCGGAGGTCGGCGAACGGGCGCACGAGGCGTGGCTCGACGGCGCCACCGAAGTCTGTATGCAGGGTGGCATCGACCCCGATTTGCCGGCGACCGGCTACGCCGATCTCGTGCGCGCGGTGAAAGCGCGCGTGCCCGAGATGCACGTGCACGCCTTCAGCCCGATGGAGGTCGTCAACGGGGCTTCGCGGGCGGGCATCAGCATTCGCGACTGGCTGCTGCAGTTGCGGGAGGCCGGCCTCGACACCATTCCCGGCACTGCGGCGGAGATTCTCGACGACGACGTGCGCTGGGTCCTCACGAAGGGCAAGCTGCCGACCTCGGCGTGGGTCGAAGTCGTCACGACGGCGCATGAAGTGGGCCTGCGGTCGAGTTCGACGATGATGTACGGCCACGTCGACCATCCCGGCCACTGGGTTCAGCACCTGCGGGTGATTCGCGGAATCCAAGACCGGACAGGCGGTTTCACCGAGTTCGTGCCGCTCCCGTTCGTGCACCACAGCGCTCCGCTCTACCTGGCGGGCGCGGCTCGGCCGGGGCCGACAATGCGAGACAACCGTGCCGTTCACGCGCTCGGCCGGATCATGCTGCACGGCCGCATCGACAACATCCAGACCAGCTGGGTGAAGCTCGGCGAGGCGGGGACGCAGGCGATGCTGCGAGGTGGCGCGAACGACCTCGGCGGCACGCTCATGGAGGAGACGATCTCGCGCATGGCGGGCTCCGAGCATGGTTCGGCCAAGACCGTGGCCGAATTGCGGGCCATTGCCGAGGGCATCGGACGCCCCGCGCGCCAGCGGACGACGGTTTATGCGGTGCCCAACGCTTGATAATGGGGCGTGATTTTTCGGCGATCCATTAATTGAATTGCCCCGGAATTGCCTGAATGAAGGCATTTTCGAGTGGTTGATCTTGTGTCGCCCTAGCGTGGGATTTGGTTTAAATCTCACGAATAGGGTGTTCAATGTCGGCACTCGTCTCCCGGGCGACAATTCAGCGCGTCACCGCGGCTGTTGTCCTCGGCCTTGCTCTGGTCGCCTGTGGGTCTGAACCCCCGCCGCCACCACCCCCGCCACCTGCACCGCCACCGCCGCCCCCTCCGCCGCCGGACATCGTGGCCATTGCCGACTGGGAAGCGATGGCCTCGTGTGAGGCGACCGGTGACTGGGCCGCGAACACGGGCAATGGCTTCTACGGCGGACTGCAATTCGACGCCGGTACCTGGACGAATTACGGCGGTGCCGCTTACGCGCCCACCGCTGATCTCGCGACCAATCTCCAGCAGATGGAAGTTGCGAACAAGGTGCTCGGAACTCAGGGTTGGGGTGCGTGGCCGTCCTGCTCGGTTTTCTCGGGCGTCGCGTGGAAGCGACCGGCTGCTCCCGGAACGTTCGTTCCGCCGGCGGTGCCTGCCCAAGCCGCGCGCTGAGTGGGGGTGTGGCACACGGCCTAGCTGCCCGATTGGGACTGCCCGCGACGCTGCCGCTACGATGTTGGTTCGAGGACTAGGGTTTCGTAGGCAGGAGTGGGCAGCAGTGACGTACACGATTGCAGAGCCGTGCGTGGATGTCATGGACAAGGCTTGCATCGAGGAATGCCCTGTCGACTGCATCTACGAAGGCGAGCGCATGCTTTACATCCACCCGGATGAGTGCGTGGACTGCGGTGCATGCGAGCCGGTCTGCCCGGTCGAGGCAATCTTCTACGAGGACGACGTTCCGGACCAGTGGGCCGGATACGTCAGCGCCAACGTCGAATTCTTCAATGACCTCGGCTCGCCTGGTGGCGCCGCCAAGGTTGGCAAGGTCGAATACGACGCGCCGCTCATCGCTGCGCTCCCGCCAATGGGCGAGGACTAGCAACTTTGTTACGGCGGTCAGTCGCATCGCGGCTGCCTGACTTCCCGTGGGACTCCCTTAACGAGGCCAAACGGCGGGCGGCGGCACATCCTGGGGGCATTGTCGACCTTTCGGTCGGCACTCCGGTCGATCCGGTTGCCATCAACATCCAGGCTGCGCTGTCGTCTGTCGCCGACGTTCCGGGCTACCCGGTCACCCACGGCACCCCCCAACTTCGCGCTGCGGCCGTCGCGGCGATGGCCCGACGTTTCGGCGTCACGGGAATCTCGCCCAATGCCGTCCTTCCGGTGATCGGGACCAAGGAACTCATCGCGTCGATCACGCGTGACCTCGGCTTCGGGTCCGGTGACCTCGTGGTGTTCCCGGAGCTCGCCTACCCGACGTACGAGATCAGCGCCCTGCTCGCGGGTTCGAAAATGCAGCGATCGGACTCGATCGTCGGGGGAGCGACACCGTCGCTGGTGTTCCTCAACTCGCCGTCAAACCCGACCGGTCGCGTCATTGGCGTCGAGGAACTGCGCGATCTCGTCGCCGTCGCTCGTTCCGCGGGTGCGATCGTCGTGTCAGACGAGTGCTACCTCGGCCTGGGCTGGGACGCGCAGCCGGTCTCCGTTCTCGACGAGCGAGTGTGCGGTGGAGACTTCACCGGCTTGATCGCCGTCCACTCGTTGTCGAAGACGTCGAACCTCGCGTCGTACCGCACCGGGTTCATCACCGGTGACCACAACCTCGTCGCCGAGCTTCTCGAGGTCCGCCGCCACGCGGGCATGATGATGCCGTACCCGATCCAGGCGGCGATGGTCGAGGCGCTCACCGACGACACTCACGAGAACGTCCAGCGCGAGATCTACCGGAGTCGTCGTGCGGTTCTCCAAGCCGGTCTGCGCGGCGCCGAGTTCCAGATCGAGCACTCCGAAGCCGGTCTCTACATCTGGGCCACGCGGGGAGAGTCCTGCTGGGACACCGTGAACTGGTTCGCCGACCGCGGAATCCTCGTCGCTCCAGGCGAGTTCTATGGCCCTGCGGGTGCGCAATTCGTTCGCTGCGCGCTCACCGCGACCGATGAGCGCATCACCGCCGCTGTGACGCGGATCGTGTAAATCTCCGCCGCCAGGGGGAGTTGCGCGCTGAGCGGTCTTTGTACCTTCGAATCAGGAGGTAACCATGGCACTCGCGACCGATTTGATGCTTCTTCTGCTAGATCCGCAGAAGGGCAAGCCGATCGTGGCGCACACCTCGGTTCTGTATGGCCTCGGTGGCGCTCAGCTGCTCGAACTCGCCATGACTGATGCGATCCGCATCAGTGGTCCGGGAGAGGCGATTCGGAAGGGTCGGGTTGTACCGACCGCGATCACGCATCCGGATCCACTGCTCGCGGGTGCACTGGCGACGTTGCGGAAGGGCCGCCCGACCAATCCGGCGAACGCCGTGATGAAGCTGTCCCACGGACTCGGCGACAAGATCTTCGCGGAACTGCGCCGCGACTTCCAGATTCGGGAGGAGCGCGACCGCGTCCTCGGCGTGTTTCCGCGGCGACGCTGGTTCCCGACCGATCGGTCGAACCGTGCAGCACTGAAATCGCAGCTGGCAACGGTTCTCATCGATGGGCGCGAACCCGACCAGCGGGAGTCCGCCTTGATCGCGGTGCTGAGCTCGATCAACGGCGTGCCCAACCTCTTCCCGGAAGCCGACAAGAAGGCGATCCGCCAGCGCGCCAAGGACATCGCGGCAGGTGAGTGGGCTGCCAAGGCGGTGAAGGACGCGGTCACGGCGGTTCAAGCCGCGACCATGGCCGTGATTGCGGCTGCGGCTGCATCGGCGGCGAGCTGATGGGCGGTGTGTGGTCTCGCCGCGCGCTCGTTGCCTCGGGAGTGGCATTCGCTCTTGTGCTGATCTGGTTCGCGGCAGCACTGCCCGACCGAGTGCCGGGACATTTCGGTCTCTCGGGTGAGGTGAATCGCTACGACGACAAGGGAATCTTCGTCGCCGGTATGGCGGGCATCGGAGTCGTCATGGCCCTGCTGTTCGGCGCGGCCCGGTGGTGGATGCCGAGGCTGCCGGGCAGCGTGATCAATTTGCCGGGCAAGAAGGCTCGCGCGTACTGGACGAGTCCCGCACATCGCGACGAGCTCAACGCGATCATGGCGTCGGCGATGGAGACGATCGGCGTCTTCGTCCTTCTTCTGCTCAGCGTTATCGTGCTGATCTCGGGTGTCGCGGGACTGGGCACAACCATTCCGGCGTGGGTCTTCTGGCTGCTGACGGCTACCTTCCTGGCAGCTTTCGTCGGCTGCTTGATCCCGCTCATGCGGAAGACTCGAGTGCCCGCGTCAGCGCGGTGAGTGCCTCGCTGAGTTCGGAGTCGGAGATTCCGCCGAAGCCGATCACAAGCCCGGTCAGTGCGCTCGACCGGCAATAGGCACTCAGAAGGTTGATCTCAAATCCGGCCTTCCGCGCCGCATCCCGTGCCTGGACGGCGCGATCTTCGGGCAGGAGCCACGCCGAATACATGCCCGCGAGCGGACCGATCGCGGTCGCATGTGGCGTCATGGCGTCGGCGACGAGTACTGCGCGTTCGGCGTAGAGACGTCTGGCCGAGCGGACGACTTTGTCGACCCAGCCGTCGCGCAGCAGAGTGACGAGCGCCTTCTGCGACGGCCACGCAGCTCCGACGTGAGTCGTGATTCGTCGCTCGTAGATCGCGTCGCGCAGTGACGGGGGAGCAACCATCCACCCGACCCGCATGGTCGGGTACACGCTTTTCGATGCGGTGCCCAGGTAGACAACGCGATCCCGGTCGAGGCTCGTCAGCGCTGGAATGGGCGCGACGTCGTAGCGGAACTCGGAGTCGTAGTCGTCTTCGATGATGAGCGCATTGGCGGCGTGCGCTGCACTGAGCAGCGTGAGCCGATCGCTCGCCGACATCACCGGTCCAAGTGGATGCTGGTGGGCCGGCGTCACGTACGCCGCGACTACTCCGTCGAGCGTGGTGATGGGTTGCGCGGCAGGGATATCGACGAGTTGCCGCCCGGCGGATCGCACGGTCGCGGCGGCCGCGCGGTAACCCGGATCTTCGACGCCGATGTCTCCGGCCGGAAGTTCGGCGAGCAGTTGTCGAAATCCGTCGGTCGTGCCGGCGGTGATCAGGATGTCGTCGGGGTCGGCGTGGAGTCCGCGCGTACGAGCGAGCCGTTCGGCGAGAGCGATCCGCAGGTCCAGTAGTCCGCGCGGATCGTCGTATCCCGGCGGCGGTGTAGTCGCGGAGACTTCGCGCCATGCGCGGCGCCATCCAGCTCGATACCGCGGGTCGACGAAGGGAGTGCCCGAATCCAAGCGGACGAGGCTCACTGCCGACGTGGTTGTCGGCGGAGTGCGGTGGGTGCTGCTTTCGAGTCCGCGGGACGCCACGAACGTGCCGGACCCGTGCCGGGTGCTGAGCCAGCCCTCGGCGATCAGTTGTTCGTAGGCGGTTTCGGTGACCGACCGGGACACCTGGAGATCGGCGGCGAGTGCCCGGCTCGATGGGAGTCGCTCGTCGAGCGTGAGCGTGCCGTTGAGGATGAGGGTGCGCACCTGTGCCGACAGTTGCGCGGGCAACGGAGTCGCCGCGGCGCGATCGATGCGGACCGGGAGCGTTGGCACAAAGTGTCCTGTCAAAGTCGGTAAAAAGTGGACCGTGACGACATGCCACTCTCCATCCACGATAGAGCTATGGAGACGCTTTCGCCGACAACTCGAACCACCATGACCCGCCTGAGCAAGCGGGCTGTCCTGGATCGTCGCAAGCTCCACGCGTTCCTCGCGGAAGCGCTACTGGCGCACCTTGGCGTCGTCGCCGGTGGTCACCCCGTCGTGTTACCCACCGCGTACGGAGTGGACCTTGATGGACCCGACGACGGTGGCACGCTCTACCTGCACGGATCGGTCGCGGCTGGCTGGCTCCGGCGCGCGATCGAGAGCGACATCTGCGTGACGATCACCGAGCTCGACGGACTCGTCGCTGCGCGGAGCGCGTTCCACCACTCGATGAACTATCGGAGTGCGGTGATCATCGGCCGAGCCCGACTGGTCGACGACCCGGCTGAGCGCGAGCGTGCCCTCGCGACAGTTGTCGACCACATGATTCCGGGGCGGTGGTCGACGTTGCGCCCGAACACCCGCAAGGAGCTCGCCGCGACGGCAGTCCTCGCGCTCCCGCTTGCCGAAGCGTCGATGAAAGAGCGGTCGGGCGGTCCGGTCGACGACCCCGAGGATATCGAGGCCGGCGTGTGGGGCGGCCACATTCCGCTGCGGCGGGTGGCGGGGGAGCCGATCACCGACGGGCACGGAGAGGTGCCCGCCGATGTGGTCGACCGGTCGGCCACTCTTCGTTAGAAGGGCGGGGGCGCGAGTTTGTCCCGCAGGTTCGCGACTTGCAGGTGTTGCATATAGAGCCTCCTCAATGACCTGAGCTCTTCCCGATGTGCGGGGTCGTTGGCTAGGGCGATGTCGTTGAGTGTCGGGCCCACGATGTCGGGTCCGATGTTTTGTTCCCACCAGGTGGGTTGGTCGAGTTCTGCTTCGAGGTCGTCGGCGTGGATCCAGCCTCCGACGTCAGGTTCGATCGAGAATCGATCGACGTTCGGCGCGAGGTTCGGTGGTAGTGGTCCGGCTCGGGTGATGCGGGTCAACCCGTTCGGCGAGGTCCACATCACCCCGGATTTCACGCGCCGGCAGCCCCACAGCTTCTTCCTTTTCAGCTGGTGATGCGCTTTGCACACGGGTTGGAGGTTGCTCACGATCGTGAGCCCGCCCAAAGACGGGTTGTCGTGGTTGAAGGGGTTGATGTGGTCG
>JAJFUQ010000118.1 GCA_021372355.1 Nocardiaceae bacterium
GGCGAAACAGGGGAAGGTCGATGAAGCTGGTGATCGCCGCCTTGAAGCGGTCCTCGTGCTGGAACGTCTTGATGGACACGGTGTCCTCCTTGCGCGTGACCAGCACGAAGCGAATCGCTTCGAAGTCGGCATGCTCCGGGGCATTGGGCGCTTGCAACGGGGTGAAGTCGTCGAGAGCCACCATGAGCTTCTCGATCAACATCTGATGCATCATCTCGGTGAACTGTTCGGCCGAGCGGCCGAGACGGTTCCCCAGCAATTCCTCGGTCGCCGCCATCAGGTTGTCGCACGACGCGACCCCGGTCTCGGTCGGAACCTTACAGAGCAGTTTCAGGCCCTCGGTAGAGAAGAACCCGAACACGAGCATGTCCTCAGCCATTGCGTAGTCCTTCGGCCAATTGCTGTTCGAACCGTGCGAGGTCCTCGGTTGCGGACTTGATCTGCCCCTTGGCAGATCGGATGCGACTTTCCAACACCTCCGGGGGCGGGCGCGGGATTTCCTTGAACTCGTAGCCCCGATAATGCTCGGAGTATCCGTCGTTGCCCGATTCCAGGTAATTCTCGATGAAGTCGGACCGGGCCAGTCTGCGCAGGTCCTCGGTCGCGACCTCCATGTATTCCCATCGGCCGTGACCGGCCGATGAGTTTCGACGGTACATGATCCAAGAATACTCGGTCATGCTGCCACCGCCAGTTTGTTCGGGATCACCGCCTGGGCCTGCCAGTGGTGCTTGGTCGTGCGCACATGATCCTTGCGGACGAACTTGCCCACATGGGTCTTGTACTCGCCGTACGAAAAGCTGTCGGCGACGCGCAGAACATAACCCTCGTCACGATCCCAATTAAGGTTCGCTTCGATGGCCCGAATGGCCTTCTCGTCGTAGATGCCGTCATAGAGGACATCGACCGGCGTGATATCGAGAAGCTCGAACCACTCCAGCGCCTCGTCCCAGGCCAGCGCGACGTTCTTCTCGTTCCACACGTGGAAGCCCAAGAAGAAGCTCTTCAAGTCCTCGTAGCGGATCGAATGCTCCGCGTAGACGTTCTCGCCGCCAATGCGCCAGAACTCAGGGATGTTGTAGGCCCGCTTCGCGTGGAACTGCTTGACCCAATCCCGCGACGGATGATGCCGACCATCCAGCGAACGCGCATGGATATAGTCGGAATACATCGTGGTGTTCTCACCATCCATCTTCCGGGTCGCGATCACTCGCTTGCCGATGAACGGAGCCATGTCGCGCAGCATGCGGTCATCGTCGTGCATGCCCGGCGACCACGGCAGATGCCACGTCCGAGGGGCCTTCACGTGATGGGTGAACTCGTGCAGGTGATCAGCGATGACCTTCTGTACCGACCCGTCGAAGAACAGTTCGCCGCGCAGCCGGGTGCCGTTCGGCATGATGATGTTGGCCCACTTGTCGTAGACCTGATCCTCATACAGATGCTCGGGCAGCGGCTTGCGGGTAATCCCTGCTGCCTCGCGCACCTCTTCGACGGTCACGTCGGTCCGCTCACACTTGATGTGACAGGGCTCGCAGACAGTCGCGCCGTTGTCGAGGAAGTAGCCCCCGAACTGATGCGGAGCCGTCCAGAGACGGCGTTCGATAATGTGATGGGCCGAGAACTTGTCGTTGAACGGGGCCTTGCATAGAACGCATTTGTGGCCATCACGTTCGAAGACGCCTTCACGGAACGCGTCACGCGTCAGGAGACGTGGGGTATACATGTTTGCCTCCTGTTTGCGAGGGATCGATAACCAACTCATACCCCATTCCCGGTATTCGTCAAACGAATTTCGAATGGAAACGGTCTAAATAGGTTATTACTGAATTATTATCGAACCAACCATGATCCTCAACGAACTCTTTGCTGGTAAATCCCCTATCGTCGAGGGCGTTGCCCTGTCGAGCCCCATCGAGCTTGCTGCCTATATGGTGGCTGTCGGAGAAGCTTTCGAAGCTGCGCCGGTCCATGACCCGGCCGCCGACCCGATGTGGACCATGTTGAAGCGCCACACGATCGATACCCTGATGCCCCGTGTAAAAGGCTCGGGCATCAACATCGTCTATACCGAGGACGATCCCTACCAGGAATTCGGTACCAATCCCAAGATGATGATTCGCGCCATGCTGTTCGATATCGTCGCCAATCGCCGCCTCATCATCTACTCGGGCGGTATCGAAGATCACCCCAACTTCACCAACGAAGAGAACGCGGTCTTCCGCACGATCCACGACTACTTCACCCACGGCAAGCTCCTCTCGACGTTCAAGAAGAACCTGCTTGCCATCGACCCCAACATCCTCAAGCGCAAGCCGACCCAGGAAGAACTCGCCAAGGCCCTCCCGCAGGTCTCGCTGACCAAGGGCGGCAACATGGGCCACGGCCTGACCGCGCGCGGCGAACTCAACTCAGTTTCCGCCCATATGCGTCTGGCCCCGAACGCCTGCGCCCCGGCACTGTTCACCGAGGTGGCCGGACAGATCGCCTACTTCATGTGCACGGCCAAATACGCGCCACAGAAGGTCGCGATCCTGCATGGCTTCGACTACAAGCGCCTGGGTGTGACCATTCCGGGCTCGGCCGCCGATGCCCGCA
>JAJFUQ010000122.1 GCA_021372355.1 Nocardiaceae bacterium
GTTCTTGTCGTTCGCCAGTTCTGGCGGGAGCTTGGCGGCCAAGCCATCGGTGATGAGCACGGGTGTGCCTGCTTTGAGCATCGCAGCGAGCTTCTCGTTCCACTGCGGGTCCTTCATCGCGTGGACCGGCAGGAAGGCGGCCTTGGCGTCCGCGCGGATGTTGGCCGTGGGCACGAGCGGCAGACCCAGCATGCCGACGAAGTCGTAGACGTATTGCTCGTCGAGGGCGTCGCTGCCCGGGGGCTTGGGGGCTGCGCTGCCCTTGAGCGGCTTGTCGCGAACCATCGCCGCGAGTTGGAACAAGCCGGGAATCTCCATGCGAAGCTTCTCGACGTTGGCGGGACCCGTGTCGTGCAGGAGCGAGCCGTAACAGAATAGCAGCATCTCCCTCGCATCGGCGAGCACCGTCTGACGGGCCTGCTCGACATAGTTGGCCTCGTGCGTGCCGTAGGGGTCGAACCAGCCTCCGCCGCACTTGGCGCCGCCGATCCCGCCCAGCCAGCGCATGAGGTAGTAGCCCTTGTACTGGACATCGCCGCCCCATCGCTTGTCTTCATAGTCGCGGGTCTCGGTGCCGACCCAGATCTTGTCGAAGTCAGCGGTCTGGCGCACGACCACGTAACCTCGATTGTGGAACTGCTCGTACCACTGGGGGTACTTGATGATGATTTTGACCTTCGGATTGACCGCACGGGCGGTTTTGAGAATCCGCTCCCGGCTGACCTTGACCATGAGGTCGCAGCGGTATTGCGACCAGCTCTGATTGCCCTTTGCCTTCTTGCACTCGTCGCACTCGCAGTCGGTGAACCAGAAATCGTCGATCATGATCTCGTCGAAGAGCGACGCAGTGAACTCGAAGATCTCCTGCACGTGCTTCTGCGTGGGTTCGTCGGTGTAGCACGAGATGGGGTCCCAGCCCGTGGATTTTTTGCCCACGCCGGTGGGCGTCACGCAGCCGGAGACGTCGATCCCCACCTCAACGAAGCGTTTCTTCGCGTGCTCCAGCGCATCGCGCTGCGCGGTGTAGCCGTCGCGGAAACTCTCGACGAAGACGCGTGTCACGCCGGTGTCCTTGCACCAGCCGATCGCCTGGTCGATCCCGGCCTTGGAGGACAGATGATCTCGCACGTCCTGGGCGGTGAATAGCGTCGAGACGGTCAGGGCATCTCGATTCGCCTTGGCCAGTTCCCAGAGCGGTTGGCCCCACGCGATCGATGCGGCCAGCAGAATCCAAGACCCGATGATCGCCGCTTGTCCTGCGCGAATTGCCTGCTTCATAGACCCAACCTCACGTAGAAGATAAATCCGAAATCCGAAACTCGAAATCCGAAACAAGCACGAATGATCAAAATCGGAAATCCAAAACAAGACACTCGGATGGCGACAGCGTTTCTGTCATTTGGACTTTGTGCTTTGGATTTGTTTCGGATTGACGTTCCCGCTCTGGCGGGGTCGAGTTTCGATATTCGTGCTTTGGTGGTTTCATTCCCAGTCGCCGACCAGTTTCACGAGCTTGCCCTTCAATCGCCGGCAGGCCTCGCCCGGGTCGAGTGCCTTGGTCACCGTCGCGCAGACGGCCACCCGCTGAGCCCCGGCCCGGATCACCTGCTCGACGTTCTCCACGGTGATGCCTCCGATCGCGACGTGGCTGATGCCGGTCCCTTCGAGCTTTGCCAACCCCTGTCTGATGTACTCGGCGCCGGCGACCTCGATCTCCGGCTTGGTCGGCGTCGCGAATGCCGGTCCGAGACTCACATAGCTCGGCTGTCCCGGCAGCGACGCCTCCAGCTCCCTGAGCGAGTGCGTGCTCTTGCCGACGATCAGCGGGCGGAGCTGAATCCGTCTCACCTGCTCGACGGGCAGATCGTTCTGGCCCAGGTGCACGCCGTCGGCGCCTGCGGCCGCCGCGACATCCGCGCGGTCGTTGATGATGCTCAGCGTCCCCATCTCCCGGCAGATCTCCACGAACTCGACCGCCGTGGCGAACAGCCGGTCGTCGGGCATGTCCTTGGCCCGCAACTGGATGCAGTCGGCGCCGCCGGTGGCGCACTG
>JAJFUQ010000123.1 GCA_021372355.1 Nocardiaceae bacterium
TACGTGCGAGCCTGACTGCGGAGAATGCGCCTGGTGCAGCCCGAACGCGCGAGGAGTATCGCGCCCAGGTCGCACGCATCTCCGCTGCGATCGGAGACGTCACGCGCGACCGCCGGGTGGTTCGGCTGCTGCTCATTCAGAGCCTGAGTCCCGGGGCGGAGGTCGGGAACCGGGTCTTCGGGATGGTCGAGACGTTCGTCGGATTCGCCTCGCAGTACATCGAATACGGCAAGGTCGCCGGCTATCTCCATGCCGACCTGGACAGCGTTGCCACGGCCCGTGCGGTCGTCGGTCTGACCGTCGGTACCTCGTATCTCGGACTGAGCCCTGCGTCTGATCGCGAGGCGATTCGATCGACGGCCGCTGCGGCCGTCGATCTCATCTTTCGGGGTGTGGCCGCACGGTAGTGCTGACGGACTATCGCGCCGCGGGAACGCCGAGTTCTGCTAGCAAGCCCCGGACCCGCTTCTCGATCTCGTCGCGGATGGGGCGAACCGCCTCGACCCCTTTGCCGGCCGGGTCGTCGAGCTTCCAGTCGAGAAACCGCACTCCCGGGTAATACGGGCACGCGTCACCGCAGCCCATCGTGATGACGACGTCAGAGGTTTCGACGGCATCCCCGGTGAGGATCTTGGGCTTCTCGTCGGAGATGTCGATGCCGACTTCGGCCATCGCCTCGACTGCCGAAGGGTTGATCGACTCGCCAGGAGCGCTGCCAGCGGAGCGGACTTCGACCCCGTCGCCGCCGAGAGCGGTGAGGAATCCTGCCGCCATCTGTGAGCGACCTGCGTTGTGGACGCAGACGAACAACACGCTGGGTTTGTCAGTTGTCATGAGGTGCAATCGCTTTCGATTGATTGTGAGGGACGACGACGTCATCGGCGGTCTGGCCGGCGTCGGGGTAGAGGGCCACGATGAGTCCGGTGCCGATCAGTCCGCCCACGATCTGCGCGGCGACGAACCACGGCACGCAGCCCGGAGAGATCCCCGCGAACGTGTCCGAGAAGATGCGGCCGATGGTGACCGCGGGATTGGCGAACGAGGTGGAACTGGTGAACCAGTACGCCGACCCGATGTAGGCAGCGACGCTCGCCGCCGACAGTGCCGCGCGTCCGCTTCGGGCGAGCGCAAAGATGAGTGCGACGAGACCGGCGGTCGCCACGATTTCACCGATGACATGGCCGGTGGTGATGCGTTCCTTGCTCGAAATCTGGAAGAGGGCGAGGTCGAACATCGCGTTGGCGAGAATGGCGCCGGTGATCGCGCCCGCGATCTGCGCGACGGTGTACGCGAGAACGTCTGTCGCGCTGAGTCCGGTGCTGGTCTTTCGGCCGAGGAGCCAGTCGCACGCAGAGACCACCGGGTTGAAGTGTGCCCCCGAAACTGGCCCGAACAGCAGAATCAGCACGCCGAGGCCGAACACCGTCGCGGTCGAGTTCTCGAGTAGTTGCAGTCCGACGTCGTCGGGGGAGAGCGACGCGGCGGCGATGCCGGACCCGACGACGACGGTCACGAGGAGCGCAGTGCCGACGAACTCGGCGAGAAGCCGGCGCGCTAGCGGGTTCGCCGTCACCGGTCACCCACCATCTCGAGACGGCCGGCGCCGAGGAGGCTCGAAAGTTGCTGCAGAGCACCCGGAACGATCCGGTAGTACACCCACGTCCCGCGCCGGTCGGCCTCGAGAAGGCCGGCTTCGCGCAGCACCTTCAGGTGGTGCGAGATCGTCGGCTGCGAGAGGTCGATGCCGGCCGACACGTCGCAGACGCAGGCTTCCATGTCGGTGCGGCTTGCAACCTGGCTCATCAGTCGCAGCCGTACCGGATCGGCGAGTGCGCGAAGCTTGGATGCGAGTTCGGCGGCTTCGTCTGCGGAGAGAGGTTCCCACCGCAGCGGCGGTGATCCGCAATCGGCTGACACGTCGGTCAGCGGAAGTCCTTGATTCGACACGCGTCAATATTGACGCGTGTCGAATCAAGGCGCAAGGCGAAGTCAGCAGCAGGCTGCGACCTTGCCGGGGGAGTCGGCTGGTTGGCTCGAGCAGCAGGCTGCGTTCTCGGTGGCGAGGAGATCGCGGCTGGCGCCAAACGTCTCGGAGTCGGCGAGGACGGTGTAGACCTCCCACTGTTCGCCATCCGGAGCGCCGACCCACACCTTGTCCTGGGTGGCGAAGCAACACGTGGTGCCGATCTGTTCCTGGGTGAACAAGCCTTCGCTGGTCAGGCGAGCGATCTCGTCGTGCACCTTCTGCGAAGACTCCACTTCGACGCCGAGGTGATTGATCGATCCGCCCTGGCCTGGGTTCTCGATCAGTACGAGCTTGAGGGCGGGTTCGGCGATCGCGAAATTGGCGTAGCCGGGCTTGAGTTTGGCGGGCTGGGCTCCGAAGAGCTTGGAGTAGAACTCGACGGCCTGATTGAGATCGTCGACGTTGATGGCGAGCTGGACGCGGGACATGGTAGGAACCTCCACCTGTGAGACATATGTCAAAGAGCTGACACTCATCAGAATGCGCACCTTTTAGACATATGTCAAGAATGTTGGCATACTTGTTTCATGCCGAAGGCGCTACCGATCGTGGACATGTCAGCACCGGTGTGCTGCACACCCGTGGCGGCGGCACCCGTCAGTGACGAGGCTGCTTTGCACGTGGCCCTCCGCCTCAAAGCACTTGCCGACCCGGTGCGAATCAAATTGATGTCGTTGCTGCTCACGAATGCAAACGGCCAGGAGACCACTGGCGGACTGGCTTCGGCCGTAGGACTGTCGGATGCGACCGTCAGCCATCACCTCGGACAGTTGCGCAACGCGGGGCTCATCGAATCTGAGCGCGACGGTATGAGCGTCAACCATCGAGGTAACCGCGATGCGCTGTCGGCGCTGTGCTTCGTGCTCGATCCCCGGTGCTGTAGCTAGGTTCGTCAATGGCGCGCTGGGCTGCGCTGACGAAGTAGTGATCACTTACCGACGCGGGGCGGTCAAGACCCGCGTCTCGTACATCCGAACCGCGACCACGATTCCGGAGACTGCGGTGAGTGCTGCCACGACGTAGATGGCGGTGCGAATGCCGAAAAGGTCCGCGAGCAGCCCCGCGAGCAGGGCGCCAACGGCGAACCCGCCGTCTCGCCACAGGCGATAGACACCGACTGCGCGTGCTCGCCACGCGGGGTGAGCGACATCGCCCACGGAGGCGAGCAGGGTGGGGTACACCATCGCCGTGCCGATCCCGAGGCCGATCGCGGAGAGAAGCCACGGTACGAAACCGCTGGCTGCTGCGAAACCGGCGAGTGCCACGGCCTGCAGCAGCATCCCGCCAACGATCAAGTTCTTGCGGCCCAGGCGATCGGACGCCGGACCGGTGATCAACTGGCCGATTCCCCAGACCGCCGGATAAGCCGCAGCCAGCACTCCGATGTGGTTGAGGGACAGTCCGGCGGCCGCGAACATGATCGGGAAGAGGCCCCATGCGAGGCCGTCGTTGAGGTTGTTGACCATGCCGGCCTGGCTTGCCGAGGACAGGGCTGGTTCGCGGAAACTGGTCCGGACGAAGATCTCCCGATTCGTCAGTTCACCTTGAGATTCCCAGCTCTGCGCTTCACTGGTCGCGTGCCCCCGGGTCTCTTTGACAAGGAGTGCGGATACTCCGAGGCCGATGGCCGCGTAGCTGAGCCCGAGCAGGAACGGCGCGGGCCGCAACCCGTACTGGCTGGCGAGATATCCGGTGGCGAGCGCGGTGAAGGCGACCGCAAGGTAACCGGCGGCCTCGTTGAGTCCCATTGCGAGACCGCGGCGCAGCGGCCCTGCGAGATCGATCTTCATGATGACCGTCACCGACCAGGTGAGGCCTTGGCTCAGGCCGAGCAGAACGTTGGCGGCGACCACCCATGACCAGTTCGGCGCCCAGATGAGCATGAGTGGAACCGGTACCGCGATGATCCAGCCGGCCACCAATACGGGTTTGCGTCCGTAGCGATCGGCCAGGGTGCCGGCCGCATAGTTGGCGGCAGCTTTGGTCACACCGAACGCGAGGATGTAGCTCAGCGCTGCGGTGTAGGCGGTCAGATGGAACTCCTGCTCGGCGAGCAGGGGGAGCACGGTTCGTTCTTGACCGAGCATGCCGCCGACCAGGGCGTTGACGGCGACGAGCAGTGAGAACTGCGCGAGGTTCACTCGCATGCCGAGCTGCGGCATGGTGGTCACGCTCCGACCGCAACGGGGAGGCCGGCTCGCGCCCATTCGGGATAGCCATCTTCGAGCCGCGCCGCTTTGCGCCCGAACTTGTGCAATGTACGAACGGCGTCGTCGGCGTACACGCAGTAGGGGCCGCGGCAGTAGGCGATGATCTCCCGATCGTGCGGCACCCCGGTCAGCTGACGCGCGAGTCGCTCGATGGGGAGTGAGACCGCGCCGGCGATATGCCCCGCTGCGAACTCCGCTTCCGGACGGACATCGATCACTACGACATCTCCCTCCGCGAGCCGGCGAGCGAGTTCGGATCGGGAGACCGTGACGAGCGGACCGCGATCGCCGAGGTAGGCCGCGGCCAGCCGTTCGATGTCGGCGATCTGAGCGGCGGAGACATCGCGCACGAGAGCCCACAGTTCTGCGACCTTTGCATCTGCCAGCGCGTAATGAATGCGATTGCCGTCGCGGCGCGTGCGGACCAAGCCTGCACGCAGCAGATGCTGCAGGTGCTGGGACGTGTTCGCGACCGTCTGGTCGATTTCGGCCGCGATCTCTTCGACCGACCGCTCACCCTGCGACAGCACGTCGATGATTTCGGCGCGGCGGCCGTTGCCGAGTGCTTTCGCAACCGAAGCCAGGCCGTCGAAGAGTGCAGACTTCGCTGCTCGGTCTCCCATGGCCACTCCTTCTACTATTCAAGCGATCTATTGAATAGTGTAGCGCCTGTCCTCGGATGGGAAGACGATGGAATTGTCCGTACGCCTGAGGGGAGTGAGCGCATGACCGATCGCGCGGTACTGAGCAACGACCTCGAGAGTGCGCGCCGAGATTTTCACTCGTTGCTGAACTGCGTCAGTGCGGACGAGTGGCGTAAGCCGACGACCGGAACACGCTGGACCAACGAGGAACTGCTGTTCCATATGGTGTTCGGCTACCTGGTTGTGCAGCGACTGCTCGTTCTCGTGAAGCTGTTCGGAAAGCTGCCAGACCCGGTCAGTCGCGGGTATGCATGGCTGCTGAACGCGACCACGCCGGTCTTTCACCACGTCAACTACGTCGGGTCCCGGTTCGCCTCGCGTGTGTTCAACCGCAAGCGCATGGGCGCGAAGATGGACCGAGTCATCGACTCGCTTCAACGTTCGCTGGCCAAGGAAACCGATGCAGCACTCGACCGGGGCATGCATTTCCCGACGAGATGGGACCCGTACTTTCGCGACTACATGACCTTGGCGCAGGTGTACGCATATCCCGGCCAGCATTACGCGCATCATCGTCGCCAGCTCACTCTGGTGAAGATCCCGCCCGAATCCGCGTGAGCAGCAAGGGGCGCGGAAAGGTCGGAAACGAGATCAGCCCTGCAACGGAAACCGTTGCAGGGCTGATGTTTTGCTATCTCGACCTAGCGTCGGGGTGACAGGATTTGAACCTGCGGCCTCTTCGTCCCGAACGAAGCGCGCTACCAAGCTGCGCCACACCCCGTGGTGCTTCGGCGGCTGAAATCAGCCTCCGAAAACCAGCGTGGATACTTTAACCCACAGAGGCTTCAGAATGCGAAACGCCGTGGTCAGAGCCCATTTCGGGGTTCTTGACGGGAACCAGCGTGAGCAGCGTGGCTTCCGGGCGGCAGCAGAACCGGGCCGGCGCCCACGGGCTGGTTCCGATTCCGGCGGAAACGTGCAGCTTCATGTGCGCGCCCCACTGCGACGGACCCTTGACGCGGGACCGGTCGAGCTCACAGTTGGTGACGAGCGCGCCGTAGAACGGCAGGCACAACTGGCCGCCGTGCGTGTGTCCGGCGAGGACGAGGTCGTAGCCGTCGTCCGCGAAGCGATCGAGCACGCGCGGCTCGGGAGAGTGAACAACGCCCAGGCGCAGGTGTGCGAGCGGGTTCGGCGGACCGCCGATCGTCTCGTAGCGGTCGCGCTTGATGTGCGGGTCGTCGACGCCGGCGGCCGCAATGCGCACACCGTTGATCTCGACCTCATGGCGAACGTGCGTGAGATCGACCCAGCCGCGCTCGACGAACGCCGAGCGCATGTCCCGCCACGGCAGGGGAGCCCCGCCGCTGCGCTTGTGGTCTTTGTCGAAGTACTGGAACGGGTTCTTCGGCTTCGGGCCGAAGTAGTCGTTGCTGCCGAATACGAAGAAGCCCGGCCGGCTCAGCAGACGGTCGTACGCCTGAACGACCGTCGGAACCGCGCGCGGGTGACTCAGGTTGTCGCCGGTGTTGACGACGAGGTCGGGGTCCAGACGGTCGAGTTCGGCGATCCAGCGCGCCTTGAGGCGCTGGTTCGGCATCATGTGCGCGTCGGAGATGTGCAGAATCTTGAGGCTCGGGGTACCCGGCTCCAGAACTGGGAGAGTCGCTTCCCGCAACGTGAAGAGGTTGCGTTCGATCAGCGTCGCGTAGGCCAGGGCACCGAGCCCGGCGGTGGCGAGGCCGACCACGGCCGGCGATGTGAGCAGGCCTGCGAGGCCCGCCCTATGCGCCGGTGACGGCTTCTGAGCTCCCATTGCACCGATGATACTCACGCCAACGCCCCGCGGGCTGAGACAGCCATACGCGGGGCGCTGGGGTAATGCTGAGGATCGAGGGTGTCAGTTCACTCGGATGACGGGCCTTCGCCGGGTGGTCGTCGGCTGATCTCCGTCGTCCGGACGCGGCGCCGCCGTGTAGCGCTGGCTGCCGTCACTCAGGAGCAGGACGATCGTCGTGCCCGGGACCGCCGAGCCCGCCGGTGACGTACCGATCGCGGTGCCATACGGCTGCGTTCCCTGGACGTACTCTGCCGACGGTTCGAATCCGGCCGCACGCAGCGTCGACTCCGCGGAGGCACGGCTTAGTCCAGCGACGTCCGGAACCTGTGCGTTCATCGAGCCGCGGACGTACTTCGGATCGGCTTCCGGCAATTGCGTCGGGCCGTACTTGTCCATCACCCCGGCGATCGCGGTGTACCACGTCATCGCGGGCTCCTGACCACCGAACAGGTTTCCGCCCCAACAACTGCGCAGCGGGAAGGAGCAGATCTCGCCTGGCGTCGGCGAGTCACCGTAGATGTACGCAGCGCCCGCGAGCTTGTTGGTGAAGGCGAGGAACGCGGAGCTTCGGTTGGTTTCCGTCGTTCCCGTCTTGGCCGCCACCGGCCACGACCAGCCGGTTGCCCGGGCGGCACCCGCTGAGGTTCCGTTGCCCTTGTCGTCCGAACCCATTGCCACCGCGAGGCTGTCGGCCAGTCCTGGCTCGACGACCTGCTCGCACGGCTGTTCCGTCAACGGAATGTTCTTTCCATTGCGATCGACGATGTCGAGGATCGGGCTCGGCGGGCACCACTTGCCGTGTGAGGCGAGCGTGGCCGCGACGTTCGACAGCTCGAGGGGGTTGACCGCCGTCGGACCGAGGGTGAACGAACCGAGGTTCTGCTCCTTGATCATGTCCGCCAGGCTCTGCTCGCTGAATCCGGATGTTCCCGGGTTCAGGTACGACCGCAGTCCGAGGCGGACCGCCATGTCGACGGTCGGCCGCACGCCGGTCTGCTGGATCAGGCGAACGAACGCGGTGTTCGGTGACGTCGCGAGAGCTTCGGTCACGGACATGGGTGACTTGTACGCACCCGCGTTCTGGACGCAGTAGTAGTTCGCCGGGCAGCCGGGCGCACCACCGTGACCCATGCCGAGCACGTTCACGCGTCCCGGGACGTCGAGGTAGGCGCTCGTTCCGAGGCCCTTCTCCATGGCGGCGGCGGTGGTGAAGAGCTTGAAGATCGATCCGGCACCGTCACCGACCATCGAGTACGGCTGCGGCTGGACCGTTTCGTGCTTGTCGCCGTCGAGGCCGTACGTGCGGCTACTCGCCATCGCCACGACTTTGTGTGAATCCTGCCCCGGCGCGATGATGCTCATGACCTCGGCGATGTTCTCGAGCTCGGGGTCGGCGTACTTGACGATCGCGTCCTTCGTCGACCTCTGCACATCCGGGTCCAGGCTCGTCCGGATGAGGAAGCCGCCCTTCTGGATCTGGTCACGCGAGATACCGGCAGCCTCGAGGTAGTGCAGCGCGTAGTCGCAGAAGAAGCCCTCGTCCGAAGCCGCGATGCAACCCTGCGGCAGCGTGTTCGGCTCCTTGAGCACGCCGAGCGGCTTGTTTTTCGCGGCGCGGAACTCGTCCGCGCGCTCCGGAATGTTCTCGATCATCGTGTCGAGGACGGTGTTGCGACGCTCGAGCACACCCTGCGGGTTGGTGTACGGGTTGAGCTTCGAACTCGACTGCACCATGCCCGCGAGCATCGCGGACTGCGTCACGTTGAGGTCCGCGGCGCTGACACCGAAATAGGTCTGTGCGGCGTTCTCGATGCCGTAGGCGCCGTTACCGAACGGCACCAGGTTGAGGTAGCGCGTGAGGATGTCGTCCTTGCTCAGTTTCTTGTCGAGCGTCAGCGCCATCCGGATCTCGCGAATCTTACGAGCAGGCGTCGTTTCGATCGCGGCCCGACGCTCGGCGTCCGTGCGCGCCAAAACCAACAATTGGTAGTTCTTCACATATTGCTGGTCGATCGTCGAGCCACCGCGGGTGTCGGTGGAGCCGCCGTTCGCGAAACCGATCAGACCGGTCAGCGTGCCCTGCCAGTCCACACCTGCGTGCTGCAGGAATCGGCGGTCCTCGATGGAGACGATCGCAAGCTTCATGATCGGCGCGATCTTGTCGCTGGTGACCTCGAAACGACGCTGCTCATACAGCCACGCGATGGTGTTGCCATTCGCGTCTTTCATGGTCGTGACCTGCGGAACCACGCCTTCGACAAGCTCCGAGGCGACACTGTCGACCGCATCGGCCGCGCGGTTCGACATATAGCCGAGACCGCCGGCGATCGGGAAGATCAACCCTGCGAGAAGGAAGGACGCTAGAACGCAGCAACCAGCGAGTCTGGCGACTGTTTGCTTGACCGGCACCCGGACAGACTACGTGCCCGGAGGCCATGGATCGGGGAGCGGTCAGGGCACGTCTTTGTCGGAAAGAACATGACTCGTGACAATCTTGTCGTTCGCTTAGAGGACGCTTAGAACACTGCATGGACACCCGTACCAAAAAAATTGGTTACAGGACTTGCGTGTTGGTAGTTGCATTCCCTAAATTATGTGCTCAGTGTGACACAGCTAACAGTTGGTATGAATGTGATGTTAGTCCGCCGCGGGAGTGATCCATCGGAGGACGACACGCACCATCTAGGGCGCCGCGCAAGTGGTGTTCGGATCTGCAAAGGGGCAAACCGAATGCACATGTCCACCCCGTTGACTCGGCTCGAGGTCGAGAAGGCCGAGGCCAGGATTGCGTGGGTCTCGCAGGCGAGATGCCGCGACGTAGACCCAGATCAGCTCTTCGTGCGGGGTGCTGCGCAACGGAAGGCAGCCACCATCTGCCGCCACTGCCCCGTCCGAATGGAATGCGGCGCAGACGCTCTCGACAACCGTGTCGAGTTCGGCGTCTGGGGCGGCATGACCGAGCGGCAGCGTCGCGCGCTGCTCAAGAAGTACCCGGACGTGAAGTCCTGGTCGGCGTTCTTCGCCTCGCAGCAGCCCACCATCAACTAAAGACTCGTTGATACAGTTCGGCCCCGCTGGCAAAGCTGCCAACGGGGCCGAATTGTGTTCAGGTCAGGCTCGCGTGAGCTCCTCGGCCACGGCGCGCAGTGCGTCGAGGTCGACGACCTCGTACGGCAACGCCGGGACCGGCTTCCACCGCACGCTCGGGTGAGCGGCGGTGAATCGGTGCATGAGGTGCTGTTCCCGCTTGGCCGACTGACTGCGCTGGGCGTGGATGCGCAGCACCGCCGACGCCACCGCACCCTGCGCGGAGCTGTCCGTCGCGTCGATCTTGTCGGCCGCGGTCAGTGCGTGGTCCGAGTTGACGTCGGCGAGAGCCGGGTGGGTGCGGTTGAGCACGAGTCCGGCGAGCGGCATGCGGTCGGTCGACAGGCGATCGACGAAGAAGGCCGCCTCGCGCAGCGGGTCCGGCTCCGGTGCCGCCACGACGAGGAAGTAGGTGCCGGGGCGAGCCAGCAGCTCGTACGTCTTGTTCGCGCGGTCGCGGAAGCCACCGAAGATCGAGTCGAAGGCGCCGACGACGAACGTGATCTCCTTGAGCATCTGCCCGCCGATGATCGTCGACACCGCTTTGAGGCCGAGGTTCATCGCACCGGTCAGCAGGCGGCCGGCGCCGCGGCCCGACGCGGTGAGCATGCGCAGCATGCGGCCGTCGAGCAGCTTCGCGGCCCGCTTGGGGGCATCGAGGAAGTCGAGGGCGTTTCGGGACGGGGGAGTGTCGACCACGATGAGGTCCCAGCGGCCTTCGCCGACCAGCTGCCCGAGCTTCTCCATCGCCATGTACTCCTGCGTTCCGGAGAACGAGGTCGCCATCGACTGATAGAAGGGGTTCGCCAGAATCTGCTCGGCCTTCTCCGGCGTCGCGTGCTCGAGAACCATGTCGTCGAACGTGCGCTTCATGTTGAGCATCATCGCGTCGAGCGACCCCTCGGCATCCGGGCCGAGAGTGAGCGCCTTCGGGGTGTTGTCGAGTTCCTCGACGCCGAGAGCCTGTGCGAGACGTTTGGCCGGGTCGATCGTGAGCACCACGACCTTGCGGCCGCGCTCGGCGGCATGCATCGCCAGTGCGGCCGCGGTGGTGGTCTTACCGACGCCACCCGAGCCACAGCACACGATGACCTTGGTGTTCGGATCGGCGAGGATTCCCGCGATGTCGAATTCGGTCGAGGTCATCGGACACCCTGCTCCGCTAGTTGTTCGGCGAGCTCGTACATGCCACCGAGGTCGATGCCCTCAGCCAGCGCGGTGAGGCGCATCCGGGCGACGTCGACCTTCTCCAATGCCGTTGCGCACTCGTTCTGCGCCTGCACCCGCATGGCGTATTCGCTCGCCTCGGCGAGCAGGCCGTCGAGCGCAGCGTTGTCGATCGGCAGGCCCGCTTTGTCCAGCGACTCAGCGATGGCCACCCGGTCGAGCTTCCCGTCCGCAGCGGCGCCGATCGTCTCGGCCGGCAGGAACGGTTCGCTGGCGCGGTTGACGATGACCGCGCCGACGTGAAAGCCGTTGTTCGCCAGATCCGCAACGGCGTCGGCGGTCTCCTGTACAGGCAGAGCTTCGAGCAGCGTGACGAGATGAACCATCGTCTGCTCCGAGTGCACCAGCTCCGAGACGCCGATCGCCTGATTCATGACCGGGCCACCCTTGGCCATCTCGGCCATCGCCTTGGTGACATCGAGGAACGTCGTGATCCGGCCGGTCGGCGGCGCGTCCACGACGATGGCGTCATACGTCCGGTGACCGTTCTTGTCGATCCGGTTGACGCACTCCTTGATCTTTCCGGTGATGATGACGTCCTTGAGACCCGGAGCGAGCGTCGTGACGAAGTCGACCGCGCCCATGCGCTTGAGCGCGCGACCCGCGAAGCCCAGGTTGTAGAACATTTCGAGGTACTCGAGGAACGCGTGCGGCACATCGAGAGCCAGGGCCACGACTTCGCCACCGCCATCGGCGGTTGCGATCTTGGTCTCCGTGGGCGGCAGCGGTGGAAGGTCGAACAGCTGCGCAATGGACTGGCGGCCTTCGACTTCCACCAGCAGGACACGACGGCCACCCGCGGCGAGCGCGAGCGCGAGGGCCCCGGCGACGGTTGACTTGCCGGTACCGCCCTTGCCGGACACGTAGTGCAATCGCGCTTTGGCGGCCTTCGCTGGCCACGTTGCAGGTTGCGATGAGGTCACGTTGTTGACATTAGCGGGTCCCATTGTCCCATTTCGGCGGTACCGCAACGGCGGTATGTCGAGGAGCGTCATCGGCGACCTTCCGGCACGTCAGGGAGATCTTGTCCGGATTGACGCTATGGACCGCCAACACCGATTTCGCCCTACTGCGGTAGGAGATTTTTCGGTTGCCGAGTGATGTCGCGCTACACCGGGCAGGTAGCCTCACGGCTATGACCAAGTGGGAATATGCGACTGTTCCGCTGCTGACGCACGCCACCAAGCAGATCCTCGACCAGTGGGGCGAGGACGGCTGGGAGCTCGTGTCGGTGTTGCCCGGCCCGACCGGCCAGCAGCATGTGGCTTACCTCAAGCGCAGCAAGGCCTGAACATGACCGTCGCGGAAGGAGGAGGGGTTGAGCATCGCAGCGACGAAGGAGCGAGGAGCGGAGAGCCCGACGGTCCGCGCATGACCTGGACCACCCGGCTCGACAGCCTCGGCATCGTGCTGCCCACGCCGGCGAAGCCAGTCGGTGCCTACGTTCCGGCGGTTCGAACCGGCTCGCTCGTGTACACCTCCGGCCAGCTGCCACTCGTTGACGGTCGACTGACTGCGCCGGGAAAAGTTGGCGATGACGTCACGCTCGAGCAGGCCAATGCCGCGGCGCGCATCGCCGGCCTCAACGCGCTCGCTGCCGTGCACGACCTCGTGGGCATCGACTCCGTTGTTCGCATCGTGAAGGTCAACGGTTTCGTCGCCTCGGCTCTGGGCTTCACGGAGCAGGCGCGGGTACTCAACGGAGCCTCTGAGCTCATCGGCGAGATCTTCGGCGACGCCGGGGTGCACGCTCGCGCGGCCGTCGGTGTCGCGGAACTCCCGCTGGGCTCGTCGGTCGAGGTCGAGATCATCGTCGAGGTACAGGACTAAGAACAATGGGTCTCGAACATCCCGCCTATGGACAGCTGCGGCAGGTAACCGAGACCGCGGGGGTGGTCTTGGCGGCCAACCCCGGCATGATGACGATCGACGGAACGAACACCTGGATTCTGCGCGCTCCGGGCTCGGATGAATCGATCGTCATCGACCCTGGTCCGCGAGACCGCAAGCATGCTGAGACTGTCGCCGCTGCGGCGGGCAACGTCGCACTGACGCTGATCACCCATTGGCACTACGACCACACCGGCGGGATCAAGCGTCACCGCAAGCTCACCGGTGCTCCGGTTCGTGCGCTCGATGACAAGTACGTTCGCGATTCGACGTCCCTGTCTGACGGCGAGGTCATCGAAGCGGCAGGCCTGACGGTTCGCGTGGTGCGGACGCCGGGACACACCGACGACTCGCTGTGCTTCGTGCTCGATGACGCGGTGCTGACCGGAGACACGATCCTGGGCAGCGGAACCACTGTTCTCAGCAGTTCGGACACCGCCCTCGCCGACTACCTCGATTCGCTGAAACGAATCGCCGAGTTGGGGGAGGGCAAGGCGCTCTTGCCGGCGCACGGCCCAGATCACGCTGACGCGGCCGTGGTCGCTCGCCAGTACCTCGCCCACAGACATGCTCGACTTGATCAAGTTCGGGACGCTCTGAAGCTTCTAGGGCCCGATGCGGGGTCCTTGAAGGTCGTCCGACACGTATACCGGGACGTCGACAAGAAGTTGTGGCCGGCGGCGCGTAGCTCGGTGAAGGCGCAGTTGGCCTACCTGAGGCAAAACCCCTGAAACTGCTAGGAACCCGCCGCTGAGCGACGGGTTCCTAGCAATCTGACGTTTCAGCGAGCGCGGCGTGCCAGACGCTCCGGGTCCAGGATGAGGACGGTCTTGCCTTCGAGGCGCAGCCAACCGCGGCTGGCGAAGTCGGCGAGTGCCTTGTTCACGGTCTCGCGGGAAGCGCCGACCAGCTGTGCGATCTCTTCCTGCGTGAGGTCGTGGGTGACGCGCAGCGAACCGGCTTCCTGCGTGCCGAAGCGCTGGGCGAGCTGGAGTAGCGCCTTTGCGACACGACCCGGGACGTCGGTG
>JAJFUQ010000128.1 GCA_021372355.1 Nocardiaceae bacterium
CTGAAACCTCTCGGCACCGCACTTCCCACGCTAAGCATCCTCCCCCTGCGCGCATTCGATATCGACTCACGGTCGCTTCAGCGTCTATGTCAACCATATCGTGCTACTTAGCAAATGCTATCGTGCATTCGCTAAGTAGCAGGCGGAAGTGCAGGAGTGTTTGAAATGGTCCAATCCGGTAAAGCGAGACCGTGCGTCGATGCGCGCGGAGTCGGCTGGGTCGACCTAAGCGAAACCGACCGTGAACTCATCAAAGCTGCTGCTGCGAGGTGCGGCCGTTGCCCGTTCCGACAGAGTTGCCGCGACGACCTCGCTGAACGACTGCAGCTCGGGCGCGAGGCGAACCCAATAGACCAGCTCGTCGCAGGTCGCTTTTTCAACGAGAACGGCCTCGAGGTTTCACCACGCCGTTATTACGCCCGCAATCACTGCCATCCGCTGGCGGCAACCGCATGACTTGGAACGCAACATCAAACCGAAGCCGATCGATCGCTGTTGCGGTCACAGGCAAGACTGAAGGGACTGGCGTGCCGCTGACACCGGTAATGGATGGAGGGCATATCACCGACACCTGTCGGCTGCCGCTGCTCGCTGAGTACCGAGCTTTGCTCGGCGTGAACCAGCGCCGTGTAAGTCTGATTCTTGTCACACATGTACTACCGACCTCGGTTGAGTACGTGCGCGCGCTTGCTGAAGACTTCGATATTGAGGTTGTTCTGGCCATCTCCTATTCGTTCGACAACGATGCGGGCAACCTCCTTGATCCCCTTCCCGTCGTTCGATGTGTGGACATCGCCGATCTCGAGCGGAAGCTCTCGGACGCAGTTTCGCGATGCAGCGAGAACGGCCGGCCGTTCATCGTCCAAGAGATAGGTGGCTACTTTGCTCAGACCCTCGCCGAATGGGGATCTATACCTGGGCTCGTCGGGGTCGTGGAAGACACTCGACAGGGACACTGGCGTTACTTGAAAGTCAATGAACGACTGCGTGTTCCGGTTCTATCTATCGCTGAAAGCCCGCTTAAGGCACTAGAGCATCACCAGATTGGCCGAGCCATCGTGTACTCCGTTGAGCGGCAGGTACGCTCGCACTTCTTCCGATCTCTCGCCGGCGAACAAGTCGGGATCGTCGGCTTTGGGGACATCGGTTCCGCCGCTGCCCACGCCATGCGTGGCCGCAACGCCATCGTCAGCGTCTACGACGTCGATCCGCACAAGAGGGCAAGCGCGTGGATGCAGAACTTCAAGGTAAGCACCCTTGAGGAGATAGCGAGTACTGCGAACATCATCATCGGTTGTGCAGGTTCACAGTCCATCGGCGCCGATGTGCTGGACAACATCCTCGACGGAGCGCTCCTGGTCAGCGGTAGCTCCCGACAGGTGGAAATCGACCTCACCTACCTCAAATCAACCTTCGAAGAGGGCGAACGCCGCGGTGATCTTGTCCAGTACGTCCGGGACGGACAGCGGCTGTTTCTCGCCAATGACGGAAAGCCGATCAATTTCCTCGACGGGAGCGCGATCGGTTCGACGCTAGATCTCGTCTACACCGAGCTCTATGCCTGCACCCGTCAGCTCGCTGATGGAATCACCGACACCGTGGGCCTGCACGCACTTGACGACAAACAGCGTGACCGGATCGTCGAGCGTTGGCTGGACTTCTACGCAGTCCCCGAATCATCAGTCCGCTACGCGTTTCTCAACGCGGGCAGGAGATAGCGTCATGACTGTTCGTGTGGGAAAGGTTGATGCCGCAAAATATGGCCTGTACATGCGCTTCGTTGGCGTCTACCAGCGATGGCTTCGATGGAAAATCACCGGACTGGAACATATCCCGGCAGTAGGGTCCGCTCTGATTGTCGGCAACCACGCAGGGCTGCGTCTTCACGAGGGTTGGGCACTCGCCCACGCGTCCTGGTCGCGCAAGGACTCCCCCCGATCACTTCGGGGACTCATGCACCTGGGCATACCGGAGGATTCATGGGTCTATAAGGCTCAAACCGAATACATGGGTGCTGTACCGGGAACCCCCGAGCATTGTCTCGAGCTCTTTAGGCAAGGAGAAATCGTCGGCACCTACCCTGAGGGCGCGCGATCAACCGCGAAACCATTCAGCGAGCGTGACCAACTTTTGCCAAAAGAGAAGTGGGGGCGCGGGTGGGCCCGGCTCGCAGTCCAAACAGACACGCCAGTCATCCCCGTCGGAGCCGCCGGCGTGGAGACCGCGATCCCCACCCTCTTCATCTCGCGCACCCTGGGTCGGCGTTTTCGCCTACACGACGACCTCTACCCGGTCTCGCCGCAGACCCTGCTTACGCTCGGCCATCCATTTCTCAATCCGCTTCTGCCGTTTCCAGTCAGGTGCGCACTCACTATCGCCCGCCCAATCGTGCCCAGCGAGGTTTCAGTAAGCGGCGGTGAAGCTGCTGAGGACGCTCTCTTCGATGCTGTTTACACATCTATCGAGCAAGCTGTAGCGCACGCACGACTGCAGAACAGGAAGAACAAATGATCCCCTTTACTGCCATCGACCAACCTGTCCTCGATGTGCTTGCGGCCAGGGTCAAGACCGACTTCGAGTCAAATGAAGGCGCTCACGACTTTCACCATCTCCGTAGAGTGGCGTCGCTTGCACGACGGATTGCCGAAGCCGAGGGTGCTGATCCTTCGGTCGCACAAGCCGCCGCCCTCGTCCACGACTATCACCGACTGCTCGACGACTACGGAGTTGGACAGCCAGCCGATGCGGCATTGGCAGCCATTTCACGCGTACTTCGTGACTGCGGGATTACCGACGAGGAGGTCACCCGGCGAGTGATCGAATGCGTTGCCTTCACCGATAAGTACCTGTGTGCTGGCGACCAGGTAATCGCGCCGAGTGCAGAAGCAGCTGCTGTACGCGACGCAGACAATCTCGACGCGATAGGCGCCGTCGGCATCGCGCGAGCCTTGACATTCGGTGCACACCTAGGCGAACCGATATGGGTCGATGATGAGCCAATCCGCGACGTCTATGAACATGGAAGAGCACCGTCGGTCATCCACCACTTCCATGAAAAACTCCTCCACCTCGCCGATGAAATGACCACCTGCGCCGGCAAAGAGATCGCGATCGAGCGTCACGAGTACGTCGAAGATTTCAGTCGCCGGATTCGATCCGAGTGGACTGGCTAAGACACTTGGACACGTCCACAGATACTGCAGGGAGCGCTCTTTCGGGCTGGCAGCCCGATGATGAGAGTTGCGTTCACGGAGGTGGCCAGAGCTATCAGTCCAAACGCCGAAGACAGGCCGCCAGCCTTGAGATGGCAATGGCTAAGCAGCTATGCGGCGTGTCGGCCGGGAAACCGCTCAGCAGTGACGTTAGCTCTAACGTATGGTCCGACCGGCGTTTCGACCTGAGTCCACTCAGGCCATTAATCGACTTACGATCGAACTCGCGGACGCGATTGACGTATATGCCCGTGAGCACGGAATCCCGAAGCGCGAGGTGTACGAGCTGGCGCTGCGCCGTCAGTTCACTTTCCACCCCGAGCCCGGACAGCAGCACCCTGCTATTGGTTCCCGCAAAAGACGGCGGACGAAGATCGTCAGTTCCTACATCTCCGTAGAGCTGGCTGAGGCGCTTGAGTCTTACGCTGCTGCCCATGGCGTACCAAAAGCGGACGTGATGGAGTACGCAGTCGCTTCGGTACTTGAGATGAACTACGTCCCTGACTTCGGCGGCCAGATGCACCTCGGATTGGCGAAGGCAGCCTCCCGAAAAGCTTCGTAATGGCGGCGACTAAAGCGGTCATCAGACAGGAAGAAGGCGAGATACAGATCAGTTAAGGGCGCGCGCGCAGCTGCATGAAGGTGCAGTGAAGCGTGACAACTCCCGAAATAAGGAAAAGCCCCCGTGCAGCGAACACGAGGGCTTCCAGAATCCCTAAGGAATGTCTTTGCAGGACACTTCCGATGGTAGCGCATACCCAGCACTAGCTTGTAGCGGTCTCGCGCGTGCCGTCGCTAACGAATCGGTCGCCGGTGGATCACCACCCCGACAACACAGCCTTGACCAGGCTGATGCGGTTTTTACTGCGCTGACTCCATTGTTGTCGGCGCGGTCATCCGGCCGCGTTTGGACCGGTGACGGTTACGGCAAGTCCCGCCGTCTCGGCCGCAAAGCACCGGATGTTCCCGTTGCGGTGTATCTGTTCCA
>JAJFUQ010000150.1 GCA_021372355.1 Nocardiaceae bacterium
ATGCGACGGGGGAGTGTTCCCCGTAAGCCGGTCTCGTTTCTCTAGAAACGAGACACGGTTAGATTGCCGCCGCTACAACTCAATCGCCACGCGCGTGGAATCACGGCTTGGCGTCTGCGTTAATCTGTCTACTTCGGTGAGAAATCGCGAGCTGAGGCTGGTTGACCTCCGGGGCGCATGCGTTGATGCGCCGTCAGGAAGTAATCGACGATGTGTTCGCAGTGGTGCCGGCTCATGGTGTGGAGTCCGGTCATGCGTGCGAAGGCGAGTGGTCCGACGAGTTGGCACATGGCGAGTTCGACGTCGAAGTCATCGAGTTCGTCGCGCGCTTGGGGGCTCTGCAGGATGGTGTCGAACGGTTGGCGGTATTGGTCGACGACCCTTTTTCGCAGTGACTGCGTGTGGCCCGCGTCTTTACCATCTGGCGACAAAGGCCCTAGTGAGACCCAGGCGAGGGTGGTGAGGTGAAGGGGTGCCTCGGCGAACAAGGTTGCCTGACGGGTGAGCAGTTCGATCAGCTGCTCTCGCAGGGGAACTGAGCTCGGAAGCGGCGGGGTGACCTGGGGCAGGAGTCGCTCGAAGGTGGCGGCGAGAAGGTGGGAGGAACTGGTGAAGTGGCGGTAGAGGGTGGTTCGTGCGACCTTCGAGGCCTTGGTGACCGCCTCGATCGTGACCGCCTCGACTCCGCCGGTACTGAGCAGGTGAGCGGCGGCGTCGAGCAGTCGGGTCCGTTACCGCGCCCGACGCGGATCGGCGTCGTCGCCGTCGGGCAACACATGTTCGCTCAACGCCGTTTCCGTCGCCGGGATTGTCTGGTCATTACGACTCTCACCACGTTATGGTACCAACGGTAGCGTAGCGATACTGGTCATCCCTAGCCGCGGCTGAACGTGACAGTGTCACCGCTCTGACAGCCCTAAGCACGCGAAAGGCTGCGGACCGCCGATGACGACAACCGAATCGATCAGGCACGATTTCCTCACCGGGAGACTCGGCCGACGCGAGATCATCCTTGACTGCACCGCGACGATCGCCACGAGCGGTGGATATGACGCCGTGAAGATGCGCGCCATCGCCGATCGTGCGGGCATGGCAGTCGGCACCCTGTATCGCTACTTTCCGTCGAAGCCGCACGTGCTGATCGCCGTCCTCGCGCGTGAGTTCGAACGTATTGGCGCTGAACGAGATTGGACGGTCACAGCGGGATCGCCGCGCCTGCGGGTGGAGCAGTTGAACACCCGACTATGCCAGGAATGGCGCGCTCGGCCGGCCCTGACCGAGGCCGTGACCCGCGCATTCGTCGTCGCCGATGGCAGCGCGAGCGCCGAGGTGGCCCGCGCGGCGGGGGTCATCGAGCACCTGATCGGGCTGGCGATCGCCGGTGAGGAGCCGAGCCCGACACAACACCGAGTTGCCGCCCTGGTCGGCGATATCTGGCTGGCCAGCCTGATCGCGTGGGTCCGGCACGGCGCCCCCACCGAAGACGTCGCGATCGGACTGGAGCGCAGCATCGCGTTGATAGTCCACGACGAGAGGTAGCCGGGCCAACCCGATCCACACGAAACAACACTATTAGTAGCGCACCGATACTGATGGTATCGTTACGAATCAGATCGAGGTAGAGAGGTCTCATGATCACCCAGTGGATCGAAGCCTGCGAGGTCCAGCGCGTCAGCTTGGTTGGCGGCCTGGTACTCACCATGGCCGACTACAACGAGCTGGTCGTTACCCGACCACTGCGCTTGTCGCTTCCTGCGGTGGGGGCACACCCGGCCGAAGACGTGATGGTCGACCCGAATGACGTACCGAATCATCAGCGCCCGTTGTTGAATTTCGCCGGTAGCGTCTGCACGCTCGCCACCTGCGAGGACGACGGCACGCTGCGTGTCGAGTTCTCCAACGGCTACGGCTTCACCGTGGCCGCCGACGAGTGCTTCGCGGCGTGGGAGTTGTACGGCAAGCGCCACGGTTACATGGCTTGTCTACCCGGTGGCCGGGTCCGCGTCGTCCGCCACGACATGCCCGCGGACGACCTGGTGTCCGAGCGCCCTGCGGTGCGCCATTGAGCGTCGACGGCCACGAAGCGGACCCGCCCGACGCCGCCGCCACCCGGGTGCGTGAACGCACCATTTCGGCTGCCAAGACCTCCGGGGAGTACAGCGAGCGCCTCGGCGCGTTGGCCCGATTCACCGTGCGACACAAGGCGTTGGTGATCGGCGCCTGGGTCGGACTGGCGGTGGTCCTGGCCCTGCTGTTCCCGCAACTGGAAACGGTGGTGCAGAAACAATCCGTCCAGCTGATCCCCCGCGACGTGGCGTCCTTTCAAACCCTCGACCGAATGAGCGAAGCCTTCGGCGAGCAAGGCTCCAAGACCATGCTCTTCGTCGCGATGGAGGACCCGGCAGGCCTGACCCCCTCGGCGCGCACGCAGTACACGGATCTGGTGTCGCGGCTGCGCGCCGACAC
>JAJFUQ010000158.1 GCA_021372355.1 Nocardiaceae bacterium
GGCGGGACCACCCCGTCGACGACGACTGCCCCAACGACCACGACCACCACGCCCGGACTCCTGCCGTCGCTTAGCATCAACGTCCCGGGGCTGAACTGATCGGGTCGGTCCGACGCGTCACCGAAGCTGATTGAACAAGCCGGTGGTGTCGACCTGAAGCCAGCTCTCGGCGATCTTCCCGGCGGCGATCCGATGCATGGTGTGACCCGTGAACGAAATCGACGCCAACGACGGTGGCCGTCCGTATAGCGGACCCGTGTGCGTGCCGTTCGCCGACCACCGGAGGGCGACGAGTTCGTCGTCGGCGACCAGCTGGAGGATTTTGATCCGCAGATCGGGGAACGCACCGAGGTACGCGTCCACGAATGATCGGACCCCATCGTGACCATGCGGACCCTGCGCCGAATCGCCGTCGACCCAGTCCTCGGCGTACACGTCGCCGAGGACGGAATCGGTGTCGTTCGCATTCCAACCGTCGATCCAGCGCCGGACGAGTTCACGGTTCTCTGCAGCACCCATACGAACCATCATTGCCTGATCGATTCGGCGCCGCTCCCGCTTAGAGGACGACGTTCACCATCTTCTTCGGGATCACAATGACCTTGCGCGGGTCCTTGCCGTCGAGCAGTGCCGCGATCTTGTCGTCGGCGAGTGCCGCCGCCTGAACCGCAGCCGGGTCGGCGTCGGCCGCGACCGAGATGCGGCTGCGCACCTTGCCGTTGACCTGGATCGGGTACTCGATGGTGTCCACGGTCAGCCACGTGGGATCCGCGACTGGCCACGGTCCGTGGGCCAGGGACTTGTCCTGACCCAGTCGCGACCACAGCTCCTCGGCGATGTGCGGTGCCATCGGCGCAAGCATCAGCACGAGCGGCTCAGCGACTGCTCGCGGAGCCCCGTTCGGGAACTGCTTGGTCAGGTGGTTCGTCAGCTCGATGAGCTTCGCGCCGGCGGTGTTGTCCCGGAGCCCTGCGTAGTCACCCGTGACACCGTCGATCGTGCGGTGGAGCAGACGCATGGTCGCGTCGTCCGGCTGATCGTCGGTCACTCGGAGCTCGCCGGTGTCCTCGTTGACCACCACGCGCCACAGCCGCTGCAAGAAGCGGTGGGCACCCACGACGTCCTTGGTGGCCCAGGGACGTGACGCATCGAGCGGTCCCATGGACATCTCGTAGAAGCGGAGGGTGTCGGCGCCGTACTCCTCGGCGATCTCGTCCGGCGCGACGGAGTTCTTGAGGGACTTGCCCATCTTTCCGTACTCGCGGTTGACCTCTTCGCCGTTGTAGAAGAACTTGCCGCCCTCCTCGGTCACCTCCGCTGCGGGCACGTAGACACCGCGAGCGTCGGTGAACGCATAGGCCTGGATGTACCCCTGGTTGAACAGTCGCCGGAACGGCTCCCACGAGCTGACATAGCCCAGGTCGAAGAGGACCTTGTGCCAGAAGCGGGCGTAGAGCAGGTGCAGAACCGCGTGCTCGACGCCACCGACGTAGAGGTCGACGCCGCCCGGGTCGTTGGCCCCGCGAGGGCCGACCCAGTACGCCTCGTTCTCCGGCGCGCAGAACTGGTCCGGGTTCGTGGGGTCGATGTACCGCAGCTGGTACCAGGATGACCCAGCCCACTGGGGCATGACATTCGTGTCGCGGGTGTAGGACTTGAGTCCATCACCCAAGTCGAGCTCGACGTGTACCCAGTCCTTGGCCTTGCCCAGGGGAGGGGATGGCTCGGAGTCTGCGTCATTCGGGTCGAAGCTGACCGGCGCATAGTCGTCGACCTGTGGCAGCTCGACCGGCAGCATCGAATCGGGGAGCGCGATCGGGTTGCCGTCGGCGTCGTACACGATCGGGAACGGCTCACCCCAGTAGCGCTGGCGAGCGAACAGCCAGTCGCGCAGCTTGTACTGGATCTTGCCCTGACCAACCCCATCGGCTTCGAGCCGGGCGATGACCTTGGCCTTGGCCTCGTCGACCGACAGCCCGTCGAGGTAGTCCGAGTTCACCAAGGTGCCGTCGCCTACATAGGGCAGCTCCGCAGGGGAGTCGGCGGTGTTTCGGATGACCTCGACGATGTCGAGACCGAAGGTCGAAGCGAACTCGTGGTCGCGGGTGTCGTGTCCCGGCACAGCCATGATCGCGCCCGTGCCGTAGCCCATGAGGACGTAGTCGGCGACGAAGATCGGGAGCTTGTGTCCGTTGACCGGGTTGACCGCGTACTCACCGAGGAAGACGCCGGTCTTCTCCTTGTTCTCCTGGCGCTCGAGATCGGACTTCGCGGCGATTGCCGCGCGGTACGTGGACACGGCCTCCGCGGGGGTTGACGACCCAAATGTCCACCGGCTGTCCACACCTTCGGGGTAGGACGCGGCGGTCAGGGTGTCCACGAGCGGGTGCTCGGGCGCGAGCACGACATAGGTCGCACCGAAGAGCGTGTCCGGACGGGTCGTGAAGACCTCGAGCTCGTGCCCGTCGGCCTTGAACGTGACCTGCGCACCTCGCGAACGGCCGATCCAGTTTCGCTGCATCGACTTGACCTTGTCGGGCCAGTCCAGGAATTCGAGGTCGTCGATCAGTCGGTCCGAGTACGCGGTGATCCGCATCATCCACTGCTGGAGGTGCTTGCGGAAAACCGGGAAATTACCGCGCTCGCTGCGGCCGTCAGCCGTTACTTCCTCGTTCGCGAGGACCGTGCCCAGACCCGGGCACCAGTTGACGAGCGAGTCGGAGCGGTAGACGAGTCGATGCGCGTCGATGAAGGTGCGACGCTCGTCCGCGCTCAGGTCGCCAGGGACCTCGAGCTCGCTGATCGGCCGGGCCTTGTTCTGCTCGGTGTCGTACCAGGAGTTGTAGATCGTGAGGAAGATCCACTGCGTCCAGTGGTAGAAGTCCGTGTCCGTGGTCGCGATGACACGACGACGGTCATGTCCCAGGCCCAGCCGGTCCAGCTGTCCCTGCATGGTCTTGATGTTGTTTTCGGTCGTCGTGCGGGGGTGGGTTCCCGTCTGGACCGCGTACTGCTCGGCCGGCAGGCCGAACGCGTCATAGCCCAGGGTGTGCAGCACGTTGTGTCCCTGCATGCGGTGGAACCGCGCGTAGACATCGGTCGCGATGTAGCCGAGCGGGTGTCCGACGTGCAGGCCGGCACCGCTGGGGTAGGGGAACATGTCCAGCACGAACAGCTTGTCGGCGGGCACATCACCAGCCAACGGACCAACCGGGTTCGGTGCGTTGAACGTGCCCTGCTCACGCCAGAATTCCTGCCAGCGCCGTTCTACGTCTCCTGCGAGAGAGGCGTTGTAGCGAAAGCCGGGCATGTTGGCGGAGTCAGTCACCAATACAGGGTAAGACGTCCTTCTCGGGCCTCCGAACCCAAGGTTGCGAGCCGGGACGTAAGGTTGCACACGTGATTGCCGTATCTGTTGTGCTCTGGGTACTCGGCGTCGTCGTCGTGGCGACCGGGATCGCGGCCCTGTTCGGACTGCTTGCACCCAATCGCTTCGTGGGAATCCGCACTGCCGAGGCGCTCAAGAACGAAGACACCTTCCGTCTGGCGAACAAAATCGCCGCGCCGACGACCATCCTGGCCGGCGCCCTGCTCGGTGCTGCCGGGCTCACGCTCAACTTCATTGGCGGACTGACCGGCGCTATCGTCGCGGTTCTCGCGATCCTCACGGCCGTCGTCGTTGCCGGATTCGGTGCAACGGTGGGTTCACGGGCGGCGAAGGCGAAGGCCCCCGTTGGTGCGTGCGGACAGTCGTGCGGTGGTTGCAGTCTGCGCGATGCGTGCGAGTCGCCGGCTGCGGGTGCCTGACCCGACCTAGGACGGTCCGACGCTGCACCTTCGTACGTCGTGCCCAATACTGACGTCATGAAGGAACTCCTGGCCGCCGATACCTGGGGCATCTCCGGGCCCGACTTCCTCGGGATCTACGTTCTGCTGGGCGTGACCGCGTTTGCCGCGTCGCTCGTTCTGCGGATCTTCCTGACCAGGTTCTGGGGACGCGGCGACACCGGCGAGGTCCTCACCCCCTCTGAACTGGGCATGCTCCTCAGCGACGACCGTGCGGTGCTGGCGGCACTGGCGCAATTGCGCGCCGCCGAGCTCATCGGCAACTCGGGCAAGCTACGGCCGCTCAATGCCAACGACCAGCGCAATCTCGATCCGTTCGCCGTCGCGATCTACAACCGATACTCGGCCGCCACGCCAACGGTCCGCGCGCTCGTCCCGCTGTCGGATGCACCACTTGCCGAACTCCGCGCGGCGCTCACCAACCGTTGGTACCTCGCCGGCCCGCACCTGCGCGGCGCGTTGCTCCTCGCGGCCGTTCCGATCGACGTGGTCCTCATCCTGGGCGTCGCGCGAATCATCGCCGGTATCGCGAACGGCAAGGCCGTCGCCTTCCTCGTCATTCTCACCATCATCCAGGCAGTCATCTGGCTGACATTCCTCCGCAAGCCCCGAATGACCGCCCGCGGACGGGGAGCGCTTCGAAAGGCGCGCCACGAGGTTCGTTACCTCAACCCCACACAGCAGCCTGCGCTGTCCAGCTACGGTGCCGCGCATGCCGGGTTGTCGGCCGCGTTGTACGGAGGGGCCGCACTGTGGCTTTTGGACCCGGCATTTGCGCAGGCCAGCGAAGTGAACCGCCACGTGAGCACCGGCTATTCCGACTCCTCCTCGTCGACGTGGGACTCCTCCAGCAGCTCCTCGAGCTCCTCGAGTTGCTCGTCTTCCTCGAGTTGCAGCAGCGGAAGCAGCTGCGGTGGTGGTGGCGGCGGAGGATGCGGCGGGTGAGTCCGCTCGGGCCTCCATCCGTCGGCATCGGCTGGCGTTCCGAGATCGCCGGAATCATCGACGAGCTCGCTGACCTGAGCTTTTGCGAGGTCATCGCGGAAAATCTGCACCAACACAAGCGCGAGATGCACGTTCCGCTCGAGCTGACCAGACTCAGGTCACGAGGCGTGAATGTCATACCTCACGGGATTGGCCTGTCCCTGGGTGGGGCAGAGCCGGTCGACCCGAAGCGAATCGCGCATCTGGCCGCGTGCGCGGAGGCGCTGTCGGCACCGCTGGTGAGCGAACACATCTCATTCGTCCGCGCTGGCGGAGTCGAAGCGGGTCATCTTCTGCCTGTGCCACGTACCAGGGACTCACTCGACGTTCTGACCGCGAACATCAAACAGGTCCAGGCCGAACTGTCGGTTCCGTTGGCGCTGGAAAACGTCGCGGCACTCTTCGACTGGCCCGACGCCGAGTACACCGACGCGGAATTCCTGACCGAATTGGTGGAATCTACGGGTATCTACCTTCTGCTCGATATCGCCAATATCTACGCGAATTCACGTAACCGTGGCATGGATCCGATCGCCGAGCTTGCGTCGATGCCGCTCGATCGGGTGGCCTACTGCCACGTCGCCGGAGGTCGCCTGCAGGGCGGCCGCTATCACGACACCCATACGGATCGGGTGCCTGAAGAGGTCCTTGCGATGATCCGCGAAATCTCCACCCCGCCTCCGCTCATGCTCGAACTCGACGGCAACTTCCCGGCGGCGAGCGACATCCTCGGCGAACTGGACGCGATCTCCGACGCCGCACGTCTGCCCCGGATCACTGCCGGCACATCCTGGAGTGTGCAGTGACCCGAGACGAACTGGCAAAGCAGCAGGAAGCTCTCGTTGCTGCGCTTGTCGCAGGGGGACCGCCCCCGGCGGGATTCGATGTTCCGGCCCTCGAAGCAACAGTCGAAGCCCTCCTCAACAAGCGGGCCGGCGAAGTGGCCCACCGCGCGCCCGATCTCAAGTACGAACTCGGCGCGGACTTCGCCCCGCGGTTTCGCGAGTGGGCATCCTCACGTCCTAAGACAACGACTGCGGCAGATACCGTTAGTTTCCGAGATCATTTGATTTCCGAAGGAATCATCACGCCACCCGCGAAACCCCGACCATCGCTACGCCGCTTGCTGCGACAGAAATTGCGCGGCCACTGAGGAGGACCGACTAGATGGCGAGCCCGAGCCGACCGCCGATCGTCGACAACTTCGTCCTCGCGATCATCGGGGTAGCCATCTTGGCTTCGGTGTTCCCGGCCTCCGGAACCTTCGCCGATGTGGTCAAGGTCGTGACCATGGTCGCGATCGCAGCCCTGTTCTTCCTCTACGGTGCACGGTTGTCCCCGCAAGAGGCTCTCGCCGGCCTGGCCCACTGGCGACTGCACGTCGTCGTTCTCGGCGCGACCTTCCTGCTCTTTCCCGCACTCGGGTTGGCAGCTGCGGTCACCAGTCCGGCACTTATCCCGGAAGGCCTCTACACGGGTCTGCTCTTCCTTTGTCTAGTGCCGTCTACGGTTCAGTCGTCGATCGTCTTCACCTCGATCGCGCGCGGCAACGTCGCCGGGGCCGTCGTGAGCGCGTCGATCTCGAACCTGCTCGGTGTCTTCATCACGCCACTGCTGGTCATCGCCCTCATGAACACCACGGGTAAGGCCACGGTCGACGCTGCGTCCGTCGTCAACATCGTGGTCCAACTCCTGTTGCCGTTCTTGCTGGGACAGTTGCTCCGACCCTGGGTCAAGGACGTCGTGGCGCGCTATTCGAAGCAGACCAAAGCCATCGACCGGGGCTCGATTCTTCTGGTGGTCTACAGCGCCTTCAGTGCGTCGCAGCGCGAGCACGTGTGGAGCAATCTGTCACTGTGGCGAATCGTGGCCATCGTTGTCCTCTGCGCTCTGCTGCTCGCGATCGTCCTCGCAGTGACCTGGTTGGCGGGTCGAGCGTTGGGATTTTCGCGCGAAGACCGAATTGTCATCGTCTTCTGCGGATCGAAGAAGAGCCTCGCGAGTGGCCTCCCGATGGCGTCGGTTCTCTTCGCCGGTCACCCCATCGGAATGATCGTGTTGCCCCTGATGATCTTCCACCAGATCCAACTGATCGTGTGCGCTGTCCTAGCCCAGCGTTGGGAGCGCTCTGCCGACGAGTTGGCAACGCCCTAGGCTGTCCGCTGTTCGCACGAAATAGTGCCGCCGATTGGCCCACCCCCAGATCGACTTCGCATACTGGCCCCATGATCACGAACACCGGACTCCACCTGAGTCCCGGCATGTTGTGGTTCCTTTCATTGCTTGTTGCGTCGGCAATCTGCGCACCCGCGCTGGTGTGGCTCGCCGCCCTTCGGGTCTGGCCACGTGTGCCGGTACCTGAAGGGCTGGCACCTTCTCAGATCGGCTACCTGATCGATGCCGACCACGCGGTCTCCGCCGCACTTGTCCAACTAAGGCAAGCGGGACTCATCGACGTAGAGGGTTCACCTTGCCCGGTCGAACCGGTCGCTGTAGCGGCGGTCGATGATTTCGCCCTCGCCGTTCTTCATCGCATTTCGTCCGGAACATCACCAGCCGTAGGAACGCTGACCAAGGTCAGCTGGGCCGAACTCGGGACATTGCAGTGGACCCTGCGCGACCATGCGCTCCTGGTCCCGGACAAGTTCCGGCGGCTCCGAAACATTGCCCTGGTTCCGGGAATCCTGGTGATCGCCGCAGCCCTTCTCAACAAGTACGGGGGCTTCGTCAACGGCGGGACGACGTTCTTCGTGGCCGTGAGCTCGACGGTGACCGCGATGCTGGTTTTCGACTGCCCGCGGTTAACTGCCCGGGGGCACCGGGCTGTGCGAAAGGCGCAGAGAGACTTTCGTCATCTGAACCCCGACGAAGTCACGACGCCCGCGGCACTCAGTCCCTTCCTCGCCGGAATGTCAGTCGCACTCTTCGGCTCGCCTGCCCTGACCCACATCGACGCCGACTTCGCGGACAACGTGAACGCACCACGGTCAAAGCGGCTCGCCGGCGCACGGAAGGGCGTTGCGGCCGTGCTCGCAGCACTTCTCCTACCCAGCTGATCCCGCCTAATTCCGGTCGAGTTCGATCGGATGCGTCGCGATCATGGCCATGGGCATCGGCTGCCGTCGCAGGACTTTGGCCCACAGGTCTTCGCGGGGCTGGCACAGGACATCTTGGGCCCGCGAGGACACGACCAACCAGTCCTCGCGATCGAGTTCACCCTGAAGCTGTCCCATGGTCCACCCCGAATATCCCGCGTACACGCGAATTCCTTCGAGGACAGTGGCCAGGGACTCAGGGTCTACGTCCAAGTCCACCATGACCACGCGACCATCCACCCGGCGGAGGCCAGGCACACCCTCGGCATCGACCCCGAGTCGTAGGACACCCAGGCAGATCGCCGAATCACGACGCACCGGTCCACCGACGTACACGGCCTTGGGCCTAGGGGCCAGGGACTCCCAGGCCGGAAACACGTTGTGCAGAGCCGTGTCACTTCGACGGTTCAGCACTACGCCGAGCGATCCTGCTTCATTGTGTTCGATGATGTAGATGACGGTCCGTCGGAAGGTCGGCTCGTGGAGATCGGTCGAAGCGACGAGCAGATCGCCGGCACGCGGCGCATCGCTGTACGACCAGCCTCCAGGTTCCTCTGACGCAGACACCATCCAATCATCTGGCACGACGACGATCTTCGCACTGAAAGGTTCAAGGGTGAGCGATACGACGAGGCCGTCCGGGGTCACCCGGCAGCTACGTGTCGCATTCCGGAATCACCCTGGGCTAGCCCGACTCGCAACGATCCGGTGGGCCAGCCAGTTCGGCGACGGGATGTTCCAGGCGGCGCTCTCCGGGGCGATCTTGTTCAACCCCGAACGGCACTCGGATCCGCTTCAGATCGCCGCCGGGTTCGCGATCTTGTTTGCTCCCTACTCGTTCATCGGGCCGTTCGCGGGCGCGATCCTCGACCGCTGGGACCGCCGGTTCGTTCTCGTTGTCGCCAATGTCCTACGACTTGTCCTCATCCTGGCCACGGCGGCGACCTTGGTCATGGGGGTCAACACCGCGGTTCCGCTCGTGGTCTCGCTGACCGCAATCGGTATCAGCCGGTTCGTGCTGTCCGGTCTGGGCGCGAGCCTCCCGCACGTTGTCGAGCAATCGTGGATCGTGCCGACGAATGCTGCGCTGGCTACGTCGGCGGCGATCTGCTCGGGCCTGGGTGCGGGCTCGGCGGTCGCCATCATCTCCACGCTCGGGGAGGGGAACACCGGTTCGGGGACCGCCGTCGGACTGAGCGCAGTCATGTCTCTCATCTGCGCGGTGGCACTGGTCGGATTCCGTCGGGGGTTCCTCGGTCCCGACGATGCGCGACTTCACCCGTCCGGACTGGCCGCGGTGAAGGCGGTCGGTGCCGGTTTGTTCAATGGCGCCCGCGCGGTGTGGTCGTCCAAGGAAGTGACGACGACCCTGGTGGGTCTCGGCATCCACCGCCTCGTGTTCGGTGCCAACACGTTGATCTTCGTCCTGAGTCTCAATCAACGTGCCGGCGGTGAATCCGCGACTGGCGGCTTCATCGGGTTCGGCGTTGCGATCGGATTCGGCGCGGCGGGCATGTTCATCGCCGCGACTCTGACGCCCCTGATCATCCCCCGGTTGGGACGCCGCCGAACGATCGTCATCGCGCTCGCGGCCGCGTTTGTGGTCCAGTTGGCCTTGGTCGCGCCCGTTCGTCCAATCCCCATTCTCGCGGGCGCATTCCTCCTGTCCTTCGCCGGGCAAACGATCAAGCTGGCGGGAGATGCCGCGATGCAGATCGACATCGACGACGCTCACCGAGGACAGGTATTCGCTTTGCAGGACACCGTGTTCAACATCGGTTTCGTCGCCGCTGCCGGGGCCGCGGCGGTGTGGGTCAGCGCGAGTGGGTCATTGACCTCAGCGGCCATCGCGGCGAGTGGGTTGTACCTCATCGGTCTGCTTGCCATCGCCGCCAACAACCGTCGCGAAGTCCGAGAGTGACGATGTTCCCCTGGATCGGTCGACTCGGCGAGCTGCCCGCGCAGGCAGCGAGACAGGGCTGGGTCATGGCCAATCGTGTCCTGGCGACGACCGCCTCGATCATGGAGCCATTGGCGATGCTCAGCGCCGGCACCGCGACGGCACTCATGCCCGACTCGGTTCTGTACGCGATCAACGAGGGCCTCGTCCCGCGACTACTCGGGCGCCGAGTGGATCTTCGGTATAAGGACCGGGTCATCCAGGGCACGCTGCGCGCCCTCGACGTCCGACGAGCCCGCGCACGCCTCGCGGTTCGCGCGACCTTGGAGGATCTCAGTTGGAACGGCCTCGAGGTGTCCCACCTCCGGATCCTCGCAGAAGGGGTGCAGGTCATACCCGGTGTCCCAGCCCGGATCTGGGCCGAACGCATCGAACTTCGAGGTGACCTCGTCGTCGAGTCGGTCGTGTCCTGGCTCAACGGCAAGGGTCTCGACTGGGAGCTCTATGCCCATGACCCAGCCCCGCGGAACGCAGACGCCGGTCCCGACAACTTCGTCGCCTATCACCGGCAGCGGAGAATTCGTGCGGTCATCGATGCCTCGGTGACCGATGACACCGTCCACGTCCACGTGGTCCGCGGACGGTGGTACGGACTGCGCATCCCACGCACGAAGCTGACGTCGTGGGCTTTCCCACTGACACCGATCGGGAATGACGTTCGCATTCTGCACGCGCGGCGAAGCGGGGAGACCGTGCACGTCGTCCTCGACCTCCCCACGGTCAAGGGACAGATCGACCTGGGTCAGATGCGCGACGCGATCATCGCGGGCACGCGGTTTGTCATTTCCTGAGTCTGTCCTGGGTCGGGACACACAGGGTCAGGGACGCAGCCACTTCGTGACGGTCCCGCCGAGCATGAGGACGATCGCCGCGACGATGAGCAGGAGCTGAGCCCCCGCCAGTATGCGAACGAGCATCGAGTCGCTGTGGGGCAGGGACAGCATCACGACATAGAAGAGCACGCTGACGACCGCGGTCACCGTTCCGGTGAGTACGAGAATCGTCCGCGCGGACAGACTCTGACGCCCGGTCATCAAGACCGCGGCGAGCAGGTTTCCGACCCCGAGTACCAACTGGGCATAGGTCAGCCACATGGGACCGTTGTTCGCGATCTCGTGCAGCGCATCGGTCTGCGAAGGGTCTGCGGATGGCGCCGCGATGAGACGGTCGTAGAGGGCGGCGGCCGCCGGGTCGAGCAGATCCCGGCCGACAACCGCGAGCCCAAGGGTCACCACTGCGGCGGTCAGCCAGCATGCCGTTGACGCAACCAGGCGGGGTGGGGTCGGCGGCGCCACACTCGCGCCGAGCGGTTTCGAACGAAAACCCGGCGGAGCGGGGGGACCGGACGGGTCAGTCACAATTATTGATTATCGCGCTGTTGGTCTTCCCACCAGCGCAGCAGCGCCTCTTCGGCTTCCGCGTCGGACATCGGGCCGCGGTCCAAACGCTGGTCCTTGAGGAACTGCCACGCCCGTCCGACGACCGGACCTGGTGGGACAGAAAGCAATTCCATGATCCGGTTGCCGTCGAGCTGCGGCCTGACCTTGGCCAGATCCTCCGCTTCCCGAATGTGGTCAATTCGGTGCTCGAGGCTGTCATAGGACGACTGCAGCGCCGCGGCACGGCGTTTGTTGCGGGTCGTGCAGTCCGCTCGAACCAGTTTGTGCAGCCGGGAGAGTAGGGGACCGGCATCGGTCACATATCGCCGGACTGCGGAGTCCGTCCACTGTCCACCGCTGTACCCGTGGAACCGCAGGTGCAGGAAGACCAGTTGTGCGACATCGTCGATGACCTGGTTTGGATACTTCAGCGCCTTCATGCGGCGACGAACGAGTTTCGCGCCCACGACTTCGTGGTGGTGGAAGCTGACGCCGCCACCGGACTCGTGGCGCCGTGTGGCGGGCTTGCCGACATCGTGCAGGATCGCGGCCCAGCGCAGAATCAAGTCGGGATCAGATTCTTCGAGGTCGATGGCTTGGCGCAGAACGGTCAGCGAATGCTGGTAGACGTCCTTGTGCTGGTGGTGTTCGTCGATCTCGAGGCGCAGCGCCGGGATCTCCGGCAACACGCGAGCCGCGAGCCCCGTCACGCACAGGAGGTCGATGCCGTCCTCCGGATGAATTCCGAGGATGAGCTTGTCGAGTTCGGCGCGAATCCGTTCGGCGGTGATGCGGTCGATCTGGTCGGCCATGTCGACGATCGCCTTCGACACCCGGGGCGCGACGGCGAATCCGAGCTGGGACACGAACCGTGCGGCTCGCATCATGCGGAGTGGGTCGTCGTTGAACGAGATCTCCGGCGCCGACGGGGTATCGAGTACACCCGCGACGAGATCGTCGACTCCGTTCAGCGGATCGACGAACTCCTCGGCACCGTCTCGACCGATTTTGATGGCCATCGCGTTGACCGTGAAGTCGCGGCGAACGAGGTCCTCTGCGAGTGAGGTGCCGTACTGGACCTCGGGGTTCCGGGTCACTCCGTTGTAGACGTCGCTCCGGTACGTGGTGATCTCGATCAGGTGCTCGCCCTTGGCGGCGCTGACCGTGCCGAAACGGATTCCGGTGTCCCACTGATTGTCGACCAAGCCGCGGAGCAGTTCCTGGACCTTCTCCGGGCGGGCATCGGTCGTGAAGTCGAGATCGGGTCCCAGGCGGCCGAGCAGCGCATCGCGCACGGTGCCGCCGACGAGATAGATGTCGTGGCCGGCGTCGGCGAATCGCTCGCCGAGCGGGGCCAGAACGTCACCGAGGTGCCGGAGAGTGACTGCTGCCGACGCCAGCAGTCGCGCCCGGCGTTCGGGATCGACAGGGCTGGGGGAACCGGGACTGACCACGACGAATGAGCTTATCCGCTTCCGCCGTTGTATCCCGCCACGGTCACGGGTTAATACCACAAGGTGACTGGCAACCGGGAGTGATCAAAATGACACGATACATTTGTGAGGTGTCAGCCGCCGACCGAGCAAATCAGCGACGCCGCAATCCGCGGCGGCGCCAAGGCGGTGATCCGGCGGGTACCCCCCGAATGCGCACTGTCCGTGAGACTTCCGCTGGTGGGCTGGTCATTTCCGGCCTCGACGGTCCCCGCGAATTCCTGCGCGCGGCCCTGATCGGGCGCACCGACCGTCGTGGTCGTCTGCTGTGGTCCCTCCCGAAGGGCCACATCGAACAGGGCGAATCCGCCGAGGAAACGGCGATGCGCGAGGTCCGCGAAGAGACCGGAATCAGCGGCTCGGTGCTCGCCTCACTCGGCAGCATCGAATACTGGTTCGTCACCGAGGGGCGCCGCATCCACAAGACAGTGCACCATTACCTCATGCGTGCGCTCGGTGGAGAACTGTCGGACTCCGACGTCGAGGTGACCGAGGTGGCGTGGGTGCCGCTCAGCGAACTCGAATCGAAACTCGCCTACGCCGACGAGCGGAAACTCGCCGAGCTCGCCGGACAGCTCATCGACCGGATGGACAGCGGGAACACCTCCGCGACCGACGCTGGCGACGCCGACCCCGCCAAATGAGCTCACCCTCGACCCCGTCGCTTCGCTCACCCGGTCGCCGCGCTCCACGCGCAGATTCCGCGCTGCGCACCCTCGTGCTGATTCTGTTCGCCGGCACAGCTCTGTTTGCTGCCGCGCCCCCGGCAACCGGTGCACCGCAGCCGACCCGCTACCTCAAGCTGTCTGTCGACTCGGTCAATCCGCCGTCCGTCGGCGCGGAACCATCCGACCTCGAAGTCAAGGCGACCATCGAGAACGTCAGCGATCGTCCGGTCGTCGATCTCGCCGTGCGAATGCAGCGGGCCCCGAAGATCACCGCCGAGTCCCAGTTGCGCAGCATGCTCCTGCCCGAGCAGCAGGGCTTCGATATCGCCGGTCCCTTCGAAAAGGTCAGCCCACGCCTCGACCCCGGCAAGAAGGTCTCCTTCACGATCACTCTCCCGCTGCACCCGGGGAACAGTCCCTCGCTGAACATCACCGAACCCGGCGTCTATCCGGTGTTGCTCAACGTCAACGCCACGCCGAAGCCGGGTATCGAATCGAAGCTCGACGAGGCTCGTTTTCTTCTTCCCGTGGTCGACGTGCCGGCGGCCGAGCCCACGACGGTGACCAAGCCCTCGGCTGCGGTGACTCTCCTGTGGCCCATCTCGGACAGCCCGCAGACCGCATCCGGTGTCCCCGGGTCAGCGTCCGACCGCATCCGCCTGGTCGATGAGGACCTCGCGAAGTCATTGGTCACGGGTGGTCGGCTCAACGACATGTTGGCGGCAGTCGAAACCGCGGCGGGCGGCACCGGTGACAAGCAGAAGCGCATGGCAAGTGCGATGTGTCTGGCGATCGACCCCGACCTGCTGTCCACGGTCTCGTCGATGACGCGCGGCTATGACGTCCTCGACGATCCCGCGGCGCCCCAGGGACGTGTCCATCCTGGAACGGGGATGGCGGGCGCTCTCAACTGGCTCAACCGACTGCGCGCGCTCGCCGACTCCATGTGCACGATCCCGATGCCGTTCGCCCGGACGGACATCACGGCCGTCAACCGACTCGACGACGACAACCTGTTCGACCTTGCGGTCACGCGAGGCGTCGACACCATCGAGTCCATCCTCAGCGTCAAGACGCTTCACGGAGTCGTGTGGCCGGGCGCCGGAATGATCGACGAGAAGACCGCAGTGGCGCTTCGTCGCGATGGTGTCACGTCCGTCCTGCTCGCCCGCGACGGCTTCAGCGACGACAACAACCCGGCCAGCCCGGTCCCGGACGTCGTCACCATTCCGAACGCTCCGGCACCCGCGGGTCAGAATGGTCCGGCCCTGCGCGGTGTCGCGTTCGACGCCTACGCCGCAAGCGCTCTCGCGGCCGTCGGCGTGGATCCGCAGACGCCGGTGTTCACGCCGGAACGCGTGCGATTCAACGTCGCCGGCGACTCCCGAACAGCCCGCCTGCAGGACGCGCTCGGAGCGGTGTCTTTCGCCGCGTTGACCACACCCGGTGACTCACCCCGCGGGCTGCTGCTGGCCCCGCCGCAGTCGTGGGATCCCAGCGTGGCTGAGACTCGAGCGATCCTGACCCAGGTCAGTGACTTCCTGACCACTGGTCGTGCAGTGGCTCGACCATTGTCCGCGCTGACGGGTGGGACATCGACCGGACCAGCGGCCAGCATCTTCTACTCCGACCGCGCCGACGCCGAGGCACCCGGCGACGACATCCGCGGCGAGGTGTCAGCACAGAACTCGCGACTCGGCATCCTCCAGGAGTCCATGGTCGATGACCCGAACGCGGCACCGACTCCGGAGGAGTTCCTGGCACCGCTGCGGGACGAGCTGCTGCGCGCCCTCGCGACTCCCGGGCGCAACAGCGCGAGCACGGCCGACGCCCGAGATGCGAGCCGAGTCCGCCGGGCGCAACTGGTGCGCTCCCTCGATGGCATGTTCCACTCGGTCACCGTCCTGGCCCCGAGCGGCGTGTACACCCTGGCCTCAGCACAAAGCCCGCTGCCGCTCGTCGCGCGAAACGACCTGCCAGTCCCGATCCGCGTTCGGATCGTCATGGATCCACCACCGGAGATGTCCCTCGGCGACATGGGTCTGGTCGAGCTGCCCGCCCGCGGCAGCCGGACGCTCCAGATCCCGACCAAGGTCAGTGCCAACCGCAAGATCGTCCTGCCCGTGGAACTGACCACGGTCACGGGACATCCGCTGGGATCCCCGGCGATTCTGACGATTCGATCGAATGCCTATGGTCAGGCGCTGACAATCATCACAGCGTGCGCGGGAGCGTTGTTGCTCTTCCTCGCCGGCCGACGACTGCTGCGCCGATTCCGTGGACAGCCCGACCCCGCCGACAAGGGGCGCGCACCGTCCCAGCACCCCTTCCGGAGGCAAAGTGACGAGTAAGGCCGAGTCGGGCACCGGGTCGGACAGCCGGCTCCTGGCGACCACGGGCTCGATCGCGATCGCGACGCTGACGAGCCGGATCACCGGCTTCATGAAGCAGGTCCTCATCGCGACGATCCTCGGTGGGGCGATCGGATCCTCGTTCACCGTGGCGAGCCAGATTCCGAACATGATCTCCGAGTTCGTGCTCGGCGCGGTTCTGACCCAGGTCGTCATACCCGTTCTCGTGCGGTCGGAGGCCGAGGACGCCGACGGCGGCGCGATGTTCATTCGCCGCCTCTTCACCGCCGCGCTCGTGACCCTGGGTACGGCTGCTGTCCTTGCGACAGCGTCGGCGCCGCTCCTGACGACCTATGTCTTCCTGGACCCGAACGGCAAGGTCGACCCGCACCTCACGACGACCCTGTCCTACCTGCTGCTGCCGGCGATCCTGTTCTACGGACTCACCGCACTCTTCACCGCGATCCTGAACACTCGGCTGAATTTCAAGCCCGGTGCGTGGGCTCCGGTGCTGAACAACCTCGTCGTGCTGGTCGTGCTGGGGTCCTACTCGTTCGTTCCCGAGGAACACCTCACCCTCCGACTGCTGCTCCTCGGCCTCGGCGCGACATTCGGTGTCGTGAGCCAGGTGATCCTGCTGTACTCAGCGATCCGCAAGGCCGGCGTTGATCTCCGTCCGAAGTGGGGCCTCGACGATCGACTGCGCAAGTTCCGCGGCATGGCCGCTGCGGTGCTGCTGTACGTGGCGATCAGCCAAGTGGGATTCATCGTCGCGACCAAGGTGTCGTCGGGACACGATGCCGCAGGCCCGATCATCTACAACAATGCCTGGCTGCTCCTCCAGCTGCCCTATGGCGTTATCGGTGTGACCCTCTTGACCGCGATCATGCCTCGCATGAGTCGCAAGGCCGCGGCCAATGACACACAGGGTGTCATCGAGGACCTGACCGTGGGCACCCGGTTGACCCTGCTGGGCATGCTTCCGATCATCGTCTTCCTGACTCTGATGGGACAGCAGGTCGGAGAAGCGCTGTACGGCTACGGCAAGTTCACCGGTGAGGCAGCGCGCCTGGGTCAGGCCGTGTCCTGGTCCGCGTTCACACTCATTCCATACGCGCTGGTTCTGCTCTATCTACGGGTGTTCTACGCCCAGGAGAAGGCGTGGACGCCGACCTGGATCGTCGTCGGCATCACCACGGTGAAGATCGTGCTGTCCGCGTTGACGCCGCAAGTCGCGAGCAATGACGAACACGTCGTCGTCCTGCTCGGTGTGGCCAACGGGATCGCCTACACGACCGGTGCCATCATTTCGGTGGTCCTGCTCCGGCGGTCCCTGGGACACCTGCAGCTGAAAGCCGTCGTGCGGACATTCGCGCAGATCATGGTTGCGTCCCTCGTCGCCGGGCTGGTGATGTTCGGATTCGACTACCTGGTCCACCTGGGACATCGGCCGCGGACGTACGGGGGCATCGGTGCGCTGGTCCGGGTCGCGATCGACGGCATCCTGTATCTGGCGGTCACCGGCGTGGGACTGCTCGTGCTGCGCGTCCCAGAGGTCACGATGATCTGGCGTTCGGTCACACAACGGTTGCGACCTGCGAAAAGCGGTCAGTAGGTACGACTGACCGCGGTGCGCTTGTCGTAGGCTGCACACCGAAAAACCAAACCACGCCCGCACGATGGAAGTAGGGGATGAGTTGAGCGACGACGTCGAAGCCACCGGCGCCGCGGCACCTCCACCTCGCCGACGTGGGGCTTTGGTTCCCGGTGCGGCGATCGGTGGAGGCCGGTATCGGCTGCTTGCCGAGCATGGCGGCACCCACAACCTGCAGTTCTGGCAGGCCCGGGACACGCGACTCGAACGCGATGTCGCGATCACGATCGTTCCGACTGAGCCGGACGCGAAGATCTCCAGCTCGGAGCAGAACGACATCCTCACGCGCACCCTGCGCCTGGGGAAGATCGCATCGCCGGGGTTGACCCGTGTCATCGATGTGACGCGCAGTGGTCCGATCGGTCTCGTCATCGCCGAATGGACGCCAGGCGCCTCGCTGCGAGAAGCCTGTGAGGGCGAACCGAACGGTTACGCATCCGCGCGGGCCGTCGCGGTTCTCGCGGAGGCCGCTGAGGAAGCACACGGTGACGGCAGCACGCTGTCCATCGAGCATCCGGATCAGATCCGCATCTCGGCCGACGGGAAGGCCGTCCTGGCGTTCCCGGGCTCGCACAGCGGCTCCGATGTCGAATCCGACGTTCGCGGCCTCGGCGCTGTCCTTTATGCGCTGCTGACCGGGCGTTGGGCGCTCGGCACGGCCGATGCGGGCGCCGGTGGGCTCGAGCCCGCGGTCCGCGGAGACAACGGGAAGCTCGTCGACCCGTCAGATATCCATCCGGACCTGCCGTTCGAGATCTCGGCGGTCGCGCTGCGCGCGCTCGGCGCCGATCGCGGGGTTCGCACCGCGGCGACGGTCCAGCACGTCCTCGAGCAGGCGTCCGCGGGTCACGGCGAAGCCGACTACATTCCGACGGTTCGCCTGGGACAGAAGGCAGTCGAGGTAGACCCGGAGCAGAACAAGCGCACGTTCATCGCGTTGGGCGTTCTGGGTGCTGTGACGGTCGTGTTGTTCGCACTGATCGGCAGTTGGATCATGGGGCTTCTCGCTGGCGGTGGCAGCGACACGTCGCTGTCGGACCAGGGATTCGGATTCGAAACCTCGGCGAAGACCACGACCACCGGCAAGGCTCCCGAGCCGGAGGGCATCCCGCTTTTCGCGACCAACGCCGACGTCTTCTCCCCGAAGGGAAGTCCGGACAACGTCGACTCCGCCGGGTTCGCGATCGACAATGACGAATCGACGAAGTGGTCGACGGACTCGTACGCAGTGCAATTCCCGGCGTACAAGGAAGGCGTCGGCCTCCTGCTGACTCTCCCGAAGACGTCGCGTGTTCTCACTGCCACGATCAACACCGACTCGCCCGGAACCGTCGTCGAGATCCGCACGGCACGGAGTTCGAGCCCGGAGAGCCTTGCCGACACGACGCTCGTCAGTGCGTCGACGACGTTGCAGTCGGGCGAGAACCAGATCAAGCTCAATGCCCCGGACGAGGTGCGCTACGTCATCGTCTGGATCACCAAGCTGGCAGATCCGAAGAAGCAGTCTTCGATCATCGAAGTGAGTTTCACGACCCCGCAGCAGTAACCTTCCGAGTAGGGCGGGTTTGGTTTGCTGGAAGGTCACCGTGGATCTCGTGACGGATGCGGAGTTGTTGGCGGCACATGTCGCCGGCGATCGTCACGCATTCGGAGACCTCGTCAAGCGCCACTATGACCAGCTGTGGCGGACCGCGATGCGGACGTCCTACTCCCGCGAGGACGCCGCCGACGCGCTGCAGGAAGCGCTCCTCAAGGCGCATCGCTCGGCCGCGGACTTCCGCGCCGATGCGTCGGTTTCGACGTGGCTGCACCGGATCGTGGTGAACGCCTGCCTGGACCGCATTCGGCGCAACAAAGCACGTCCAGCCGTCACGCTGGACTACACCGAGACGCCCGAACCGTCGGATCCGCGCAATATGACCGCCGAACGCGAGACTGCCGACCTCATCGAGCGGGCGCTGGCCGTTCTACCGCCGGATCAACGCGCGGCGATCGTCGCGGTCGACGTCGAGGGGTACTCGGTCAACGAAGCCGCGTCATTGTTGGGAGTGCCCGGCGGTACGGTCAAGAGTCGTTGCGCGCGCGGCCGCCTTCGCCTTGCACAGGAGTTGGAATTCCTCCGGGACCCACGGAACCGAACGTGAGCCGGATGCGTCAGAACCTACGAAAGGAGGACATCTCATGACTGACGGCAGCGCCCGATTCTCCGATGAACTCCTCGCCGATCTGCACGCCGGGGTCCTCCCTCCGGACGCGGCCGCCCAGTTGTGGCCGCAGGTCTACGCCGACCCCGAGGCGAGTGCCGTCATCGAGGCGCTCGACCGCGTTTCGTCCACCCTGTCCGGACTTGGGTCAGCCGGCCTGAGTCACCAGGGCGAGTCCATGCCCAGTGACGTTGCCGCGCGATTGGACTCTCTGTTCGAGTCCACGCCCGATGTCGCTGCTACCGCCACGGTCCTACCCCTGCGTCCCACGTCCGGTCGTCGCACGCCCCACCGCTGGCAATGGCTCGCAGCCGCATGTGCGCTGGTCGCAGCGCTCGGCGCCGCCGGCATCTGGGTCGCGTCCACAGACCGGTCCGACGACCCTGTCCAGGCCCAACCCTCGAACCGGACGTCGACCCCGCCCCTTGTCCTAGGTAATGACCTCTCGGCGGACACCCTCCTGGCCGCCATGGGCCGCCATGACGCCCAAGGGACACTGTCCACTGACCGAGGACTGCGCGCCTGCTTGACCGCTATCGGAATCGATCGCAAGCCCCTGGGGTCGACTGCGGTCCTGTACCAGAACCGGCCCGGGGCACTGATCCTCGCCGCCGGGCCTGAGAAGGGTTCGATCACCGCGGTCATCGTCAACCCCGACTGCGCGCCCGGAAATGCCGACGTCCGCGCGCAGCGGGACATCTAGCGATCTGCTCGGGAACAGAACCGTTTAGGCTCTTGTTGACAAAGGACACCTGCAGAGCTGCCAAACGTGAGGAATTCATGGGTAACGCAACGGACCCCGTCATCCACGACGTCATCATCGTGGGCTCTGGTCCGGCCGGATACACCGCCGCCATCTACACCGCTCGCGCGGAACTGAAGCCCCTCGTCTTCGAGGGCACGCAGTTCGGTGGCGCGCTCATGACGACCACCGAGGTCGAGAACTTTCCCGGCTTCCGTGAGGGCATTCAGGGCCCCGATCTCATGGACGAGATGCGCGAGCAGGCTCTTCGGTTCGGCGCGGACATTCGTACCCAGGACGTCGAAGAGATCGACCTGTCCGGGGACATCAAGTCGGTGACCGTGGACGGCGAGACCTTCAAGTCCCACTCGGTCATCCTCGCCATGGGTGCCGCTGCTCGCTACCTCAACGTCCCGGGCGAGCAGGAGCTGCTCGGTCGCGGTGTGAGCGCGTGCGCGACCTGTGACGGCTTCTTCTTCAAGGACCAGGACATCATCGTCATCGGCGGTGGTGACTCGGCGATGGAGGAGGCCACGTTCCTCACCCGCTTCGGCCGGACGGTCACCGTCGTCCACCGTCGCGACGAGTTCCGTGCCTCGCGCATCATGCTCGAGCGCGCCAAGGCCAATGACAAGATCCGCTTCGTGACCAATGCCAAGGTGGTCCAGGTCCTCGGGACCGACGGTGTGACAGGTCTCCTCATCGAGGACACCCGCACCGGCGAGCAGACCGAACTGCCTGCTAGCGGCGTTTTCGTGGCCATTGGACATGACCCACGCAGCGAGCTGGTCAAGGGACAGGTCGAGCTGGACGAGGAGGGCTACGTCAAGGTCAGCTCGCCGCGCACCGCGACCTCGCTCGACGGCGTCTTCGCTGCCGGCGACCTCGTCGATCACCACTACCGCCAGGCGATCACCGCAGCCGGTTCGGGCTGCGCGGCCGCGATCGACGCTGAGCGCTGGCTTGCCGAGCGCGGAGACATCACCACCAACACCCTCGACCACGCCGGTACTCCGGCCGGGAAGTAGGAGACACCGTGTCGAACACCATCAAGGTCACCGACGACTCGTTCGCCGACGACGTCCTCGTCAGCGACAAGCCGGTCCTCGTCGACTTCTGGGCGGACTGGTGCGGGCCGTGCAAGATGGTCGCTCCGGTGCTCGAGGAGATCGCCCGCGACCACGCCGACAAGATCACCATCGCCAAGCTCGACGTCGACTCCAACCCGGAGACGCAGAAGCACTACAAGGTCTTCTCGCTGCCGACGCTGATGCTTTTCGAGGGTGGCAAGCCCACCAAGACGATCGTGGGTGCGAAGGGCAAGGCTGCGCTGCTGCGCGACCTCGCCGACGTCCTCTAGGAATCGTCCGAACACGTTGCGAGGCCGTCCTCCTCAGGGCCATGTATGCGGCAATCGGGCGCTGATAATGCGACAATCGATGGGCCTCAACTCGATGGCACCGCACACTTAAGGAAGGACGGCCTCCGCGTATGCATCTGCTTCGTCGCGGTGACGAAGGTCCCGCCGTTGCCGAGATCCGCGCCTCGCTGGCCAGCCTTGGATATCTCCACTACGACGGTCCCGCAGCAGCGTCGAACGGAGTGTGGAACGCTCCGGCGGCCACGTTCGACGCCGACCTCGAGACCGCGGTACGCGCCTTTCAACAGGCCCGCGGGCTGCTCGTAGACGGAATCGTGGGTCCGGCGACCTACCGGGCTCTCAAGGAGGCGTCGTACCACCTCGGCGCCCGGTTCCTCTTCTACCAGCTCTCGTCGCCCCTCTATGGCGACGATGTGGCGGCCCTTCAGCGCCGCCTCCAGGAGCTCGGCTACTACGTCGGGCGAGTCGACGGGTACTTCGGCCTTCACACTCACGAAGCGCTGACGTCCTTCCAGCGCGAATTCGGTCTGGCACCGGACGGTATCTGCGGACCGGAGACACTGCGTTCGGTCGAGTTGCTCGGCCGTAGCATCACCGGCGGTAACCCGCACGCCATGACGGAGGAGGAGCTCGTCCGCAGTGCGGGCCCGCACCTCACCGGGAAGCGCATCGTGATCGACCCGGGCCTGGGTGGTACTACGACCGGGCTGACCCTCTCGGGACCCGACGGCGACACCACCGAGGCTGCCGTGCTGTGGGACCTCGCGAACCGACTCGAAGGCCGCATGGCAGCGACGGGTATGGAGACGTTCCTGTCCCGCCCGAAGTACGCCAACCCGTCGGATTCGGAACGCGCCGAACTCTCCAACTCGTTTGCTGCGGATCTCATGATCTCGCTCCGCCTCGCACGCAATGACACGCCCACCGCCCACGGCATCGCCTGCTTCTACTACGGGCACCCGGACGGCACGTCGGCGTCGATGATCGGCCAGGCCCTCGCCGGATACATTCAGCGAGAGATCGTCGCCCGCACGAGTCTTCTCGACTGCCGCTCGCACTCGCGTGTGTGGGACATCCTGCGACTGACCAAGATGCCGACCGTCCAGATCGACGTGGCGTTTGCGTCGAATCCGGAAGACGCTGCGCTGCTTGCCAATTCACGCATGCGGGACATCATCGCCGAGGCCATCCTCGTCGCCGTGAAGCGTCTGTACCTTCTCGGTCAGAACGACCAGCCGACCGGAACGTTCACCTTCGCCGACCTCCTCGCCGAGGAACAGAACCGCGAGGTCTGACGGGGATTCCCGGACCGAGTGTCAGGGAATCCGGAAGCTTCCCGTCGTCGTCAGGCTGGCGGATGCCAGGAGCTGCTCCAAGGCGTACTCGACGTCGACCTTCCACTCGTGATCGCTGTCGAGTTCCAGTCGCAGGCGTGGGAATTCATGATGTGCCGCAACAGTTTTGAATCCGGCCTCTTCTAAGAACGACGCGGGGATCATGCATCGGTGCGGCGTGCACGTCATCGCCGCGGTGGCGCTCGGACCGGTGGGATAGTCCGCGGGATCCGCCTTGATTCCGAAGGCCTCGAGGGCCCGGACGCCGCGTCGAATGAGGTCCTTTGCGACCGCCTGTACGAGCTGATGCGCAACGCCGTCGTAGTCCGGGTTACCCAATCCCGAGGCGCATCCCTCAACCACGACAGAAGTGAGAAGGACGGCGTCCGGGCTCACGGGCGATGTCGGAAATCCGGTAGCGCGTGGAACTGCGCTTGGTGGCGCGTACAAAGCGGCGCCGGTGGGACCGTACTCATTGCGTGAAACCTGGGCGCATGAACCCCACTCCAACATCACCTTCGACAGCCACGCTTCCTTTTCGAAAGCGGGGTCGTCGAGAACTGCCGGAGAACGCTCGGCGGAGGGATCAGTTTCCCAGTAGACGCATCGTCGGGCATGGGCGGGAAGTTTGCCGATCTCCGAAAGGGTCAGTGTCGTGATGTTTGTGGACACTGCAGCGTCTACCTCGGATCTGGGTGGTCGGCATGGTGGTATCTGGCTCTAGTAAAGGATAAGCCCTTTTGCCTGGTCAGCGTCACTGTGACGTATCACCGACGGATCACAACAGCGGGCCCATCACCCCTAGATCAGGTCTTGTCCATCAACGACATGATGCGATGCAAGTCATCGATCGACCCGAACTCGACGACGATCTTGCCTTTCCGCTGTCCCATGCTCACCTGGACCTTGGTGTCGAATGAGTCGGACAGACGCGATGCATAGTCCTGCAACGCAGGCGGCGGAGTGGGCTTGCCCTTGGGCGCTGGCCTGACGGGAGCTTCGCCCGCTCGATTGGCGAGCGTGACGGCTTCCTCCGTTGCACGCACCGACATGCCTTCAGCAACGATCCGAGCGGCCAGTTCTTCCTGGGCTGCAGCGCCGGCCTCGAGTGCCAGGAGCGCGCGGGCGTGACCAGCAGACAGCACACCCGCAGCAACCCGGCGCTGAACCGCTACCGGGAGCCGGAGAAGCCTGATCATATTCGTCACGACAGGACGGGAGCGACCGATACGCGTCGCAAGTTCCTCGTGGGTGACGTCGAATTCTTCGAGTAGTTGCTGATAAGCGGCGGCTTCTTCCAGGGGATTCAGCTGCACGCGGTGGATGTTCTCCAGAAGCGCATCACGGAGCATCGAGTCGTCCGCGGTCTGGCGCACGATCGCCGGAATAGCCTCTAGGCCTGCGAGTTGAGATGCGCGCCAACGGCGTTCGCCCATGACCAGCTGGTATTGGTCATGGGTGACCTCGCGGACGACGATCGGCTGCATGAGTCCGAACTCGCGGATCGAATGCACGAGTTCGGCGAGCGCCTCCTCGTCAAAGACTTGTCGCGGCTGCCTGGGATTCGGCTGAACCTGCTCCGGACGAATCTCCCGGTACGTTGCCGCCGACGGACGTGGTCCACCGATCAGGACATCGGCCGCCGCGCTTCCGAGACCGCTTCCGGTCAGGGAAGTGCCCGACGGAATGAGGGCAGCAAGTCCACGGCCAACGCCGCTCTTCCTGGGCTGACTCAAATCCAACTCCGATCGAATGGGTTGTGTTTCACGTGAAACACAGAGCTACTTTCGGGCTTTTCGGCGAGAGGGAACGTCAATCTTTCGTGCCTGGACGACGATCGTCGGTTCGTCGATGAAGTCGGCGCCGCACTCGCGAACGGCGAGATCGACCGCTCCGTACTTGCGAGCCTCCCGTTCGGAATCGGCGATTTCCTGGGCAGCGGTCGAGCCTTTGAGCGCCAGCATCAGTCCACCTGGGCGGAGGAGCGGCATCGACAACGACATGAGCAACGGCAGTGCCGCAACAGCGCGCGAGGTGACGACATCGCACTGTCCGACTTCTGCGACGACTGCGCGGTCTTCTGCACGACCTCGGACCACTCGGATATCGAGATCGACAGACTCGATGAACTCAGACAAGTAGGTCGTTCGCCGCAGCATCGACTCGATGAGAATGACCTTCACGTCAGGGCGAGCGATCGCCAACGGGATCCCTGGCAGTCCTGCTCCGCTCCCGATATCCGCAACCACCGCGCCCTCGGGGATTAACTCCTGCAGTACGGCGCAGTTCAGAATGTGTCGATCCCACAGTCTCGGCACCTCACGTGGACCGATCAGCCCACGCTTCTGCCCCTCAGACTCGAGCGACTCCCAGTAGGCGACGGCGAGATCGAGTCGATCACCGAAGAGTCTGCCTGCCGCCTCGGGTATCTCGGCAGTTCGTTGTTCCACGTGAAACATCCTCCCAGAGCCGATAAAGCTCGCCGCCTGTGGGCCAAATTACAGTTCCGAACTTCGTGATCCAACCTAACGGTGTGTCACAGGGTGTTTCGTAACGTGACGATTCGAAACAAAAGGAAACCCGACGGAACTCGAGTTCCGTCGGGCCTCTTGAAACTGAACGTCAGCCGCGGGTAACCACGACGCGACGCTGTGGTTCCGCGCCTTCGCTCTCACTCACGACACCACCGATCGCCGCGACTGCGTCGTGCACGACCTTCCGCTCGAACGGCGTCATCGGCTCGAGGACCTCGCGGCCACCCTTCTCGAGAACCCTCTTCGCCGCGGCCTGACCGATCGAGGTCAGGTCCGCGCGGCGCTTCGCACGCCAGCCTGCGATGTCGAGCATGAGCTTGCTGCGCTCGCCGGTTGCCTGCTGGACGGCCAGGCGGGTGAGCTCCTGGAGTGCGTCCAGGACCTCTCCGTTTCGACCGACGAGCTTGCTCAGGTCACGTCCGCCATCGATGCTCACGATGGCGCGCTTGCCCTCGACATCGAGATCGATGTCGCCGTCGAAGTCGAGGATGTCGAGCAACTGCTCGAGGTAATCGCCGGCGATCTCGCCTTCTTCGACGAGTTCGTCTTCTTCGTTCTCGGGAGCTTCACCCTCCGCCGAGGTCTTTTCCAATGCCGAATCCGAGGGTTCACTCACAGCCAGGTCAGACACAGCCTCGTCGCCTCCCATTTCTGGTCTCGTTGTTGTTGCTTGGTTCTCTGGTCGCTCCGCACGTTCCGCGCCGGCCATGTGTCAGGGTCGCCGTTTCGGACCCTGGTTGGGGCGCCCGCGATTGGGGTTGTTCTTCCGGTTCTTCACCTGTCCCGGACGAGTACCCCCGCGGTTCGGGTTCTTGCGCGGTGCCGAGGTGACGTCGCCGTCGTCCTCGATCTCGACTGCCGTCGACGTGACGATCTCCTGCATGCGGTTCGCGGTCGGCTTGGCACCCGGTCGGGGAGCGAGCTCAGAACGCTTCTCGAGGGCGGCTGCCTTCTTCGCCTCGTCCTCGCGGTCCATCTTCCGGTACACGACATGCTGCTGGCCGTAGGTCCAAGCGTTGTTCGCAACCCAGTAGAAGAGGATGGCGACCGGCAGGAACGGACCACCCACGAGAACACCGAGGGGGAACGCGTACAGCGCGAGCTTGTTCATGATCGCGGTCTGCGGGTTGGCCGCTACCGCCGCGCTCTGACGAGCGACGGAGAAGCGCGAGTTCATGTGCGTCGCCAAGCTCGCGAGGATCATCAGCGGAACCGCGACGACGGCGATCTTCAGAATCGTCAGATCATGGGTGAGAATTCCCAGCTCCGGCACGTTGAACGCACGCTTGTAGTCGTCGCTCATGTTCATGAACGCGGCGAGCGGAACGCCGAAGACCTTCGCCTTGAGGAACGACTGCACATCCTCGGCGGAGAAGAAGTAGTTCGGGGTCTGGGCATTCTGCAGCGCCGTCATGGCGTGCGACTGACCGAAGCGGGTTCCGGTTCGCGCGAACGAACTGAGCACGTGGTACAGACCGATGAAGACGGGGGCCTGGACCAGAACCGGGAGACAACCCATCAGCGGATTGAAGCCATGTTCCTTCTGCAGCTTCTGCATCTCCATCGCAAGACGCTGCTTGTCCTTGCCGTACTTCTTCTGCAGCGCCTTGATCTGCGGCTGCAGTTCCTGCATCTGACGCGTCGTGCGGACCTGCTTGACGAACGGCCTATACAGCAACAGACGCAGCGTGAAAACAAGGAACACGACGGCAAGGACCCACGTAAGGCCGCTGTCCGGTCCGAACAGGAACCCGAAGGCCTTGTGCCATACCCACAAGATTCCGGATACCGGGTAATAGACGAAGTTCAGCACTGCGCTAGACACTCCTCACGAGTTGTGTGCTTCCATTCAACAGGTCTCACCAGATGCCGCCTGCACGTGGTCGTGCGTACGCCGCTCCGGAACCGGATCCCAACCACCAGGATGCCAAGGGGCACATTTCGCGAGCCGGATCACCGTCAGCACGCTGCCGACGAAGAAGCCGCGAGTTCGCAAGGCCGTGACGGCGTACTCACTGCATGTCGGACTGAATCGGCAGGTGGGCATCCGCATAGGGGAGATATAGGACCGGTACAGCTCGATCAAGAAGATCAGCGCACGCGCCGGAAGGTGCGCCAGCCACCGAAGTGCGTTCATCGCTTATGCACCACCGAGGGCGCCCACGCGCTGTAATGCTCGGCGCAGGTCGCGTTCCAGAACGTTCGCCGATGCAGCTGCAGCTGGAGGTAATGCTCGGATGACCACGTCGGATCCCTCGTCCAGCGCCGGAGCCACGTCGACGCAGAGGGGCCGGAGCCGCCGCGCGAGAGTGTGACGCACCACGGATCCGCCGACAGACTTGCTGACGATCAAACCAAAACGTGGCCCGCCGAATACCAAGGCCGGCGGGCCAGTTTCTGAGGCACGATTCGCGACGTAGATCACGAGATTTCGTCCGCCGGCACGACGACCGGAGCGAACAACACTGTGAAAGTCTCGAGAATTGTGCAGTCGATACTGCTCAGGCAGCACCCGAGCGCCTATGCACCTATGGGGTGGATTAAACGGCGAGCTCGGAGCGGCCCTTGCGGCGGCGAGCCGAGAGAATGGCCCGGCCAGCACGCGTGCGCATGCGCAGGCGGAAGCCATGCACCTTCGCGCGACGACGGTTGTTCGGCTGGAACGTCCGCTTGCCCTTGGCCACGGTCGACTCTCCTTGCAAGTTCACGGCGCACGGCAACGCCATGCCCCGTATGGGTTGGTGACAAATCCATGGTGAACGCCACGGACTTCCGGCTAGCGGCGGCGCGGTGCCCCGATAAGCTCGGCGCGCTGGCCTATAGTCCGCAAACGCTCGACTGTTCGAGGGTACTGATCCAGCGCTCACGGGTCAAACCTGAGCCGTCGTTCCGGAGCCCGCGCGGCCGTCGCTGGGGCTGTCTGAAACCTGTACGCCAGGCGAACAGTCACTGAAGTACTGCTGCAAGGAATTACAGGTTTTGACCACCTGTTCGTCAGACTCTTGTTAGTTTCGTCCCCGACGGACGCACAAAGTTGTGCGAACAGGGTCGCTGTCCGGATCGTTTTGGATGGCCCACGTGAGACCCAGTCCGTCTCGCATTGGAAGACAGCCCACCCCTGGTGGGAGTCCTTCGACCATGCTTTCGCCGTAGCTGTCAACGACGATCAGGGCGCCCACAGTGCTATCCACGTACTTGTCCACATCTGTGGATAATTATGTGGATTACTTGTCGACCTGGCATATTCGTAGGCCGATCGGCTCGCGCTAGTCCGAGTCGGGGAATGTACGACGCGATCTGGAGGGGCGAAAGCGTGACCAATGACGCGCAGGCGCTGGCACAGGTCTGGCCGACCATTCTCGCTGATCTGACCACGGGCTCCGAAGATGGATCGATTCCGCAGGTCAGCTATGCCCAACGCGCATGGCTTCGCTTGGTCAAACCCCTCACTGTCGTCGAGGGTTTCGCGCTGTTGTCCGTCCCGTCGGTCCTCGCCCAGGAAGCTGTCGAACGCGGTCTCCGCGAACCGATCCTGAGCCAGCTGCGCCGGCGACTCGACACTCGAATCGAAGGACTCGGAGTTCGTGTCGAACCCAGCGCCGAGGCCGACCCGGACGACGTCGTCACTCCGCCGGTCGCCGATCCGCTGCTGCCGTCGCAGTCGCGAATCCGCCGCGACGAGGAACTTCCGGCCGAGAATGGAAGCGACCGCGCGAGCTGGACGCCGACCTTCGTCAAGCCTGATGCGGCGCCGCCGTCGACAAACAGCCTCAACGCGAAGTACACGTTCGACACCTTCGTCATCGGTGCGTCGAACCGCTTCGCGCACGCCGCTGCCGTCGCCGTCGCCGAGGCGCCCGCCCGGGCCTACAACCCGTTGTTCATCTGGGGATCCTCCGGACTCGGGAAGACGCACTTGCTGCATGCCGCCGGCAACTATGCGCAGCGACTCTTCCCGGGAATCCGCGTCAAGTACGTGTCGACCGAGGAATTCACGAACGACTTCATCAACAGTCTTCGTGACGACCGCAAGGCGGCGTTCAAGCGGCGCTACCGCGAACCGGACATCCTCCTCGTCGACGACATCCAGTTCATTGAAGGCCGCGAAGGTATCCAGGAAGAGTTCTTCCACACCTTCAACACGCTGCATACGGCGAACAAGCAGATCATCGTGTCGTCGGACCGCCCGCCTCGACAGCTCGCAACGCTCGAGGAGCGTCTGCGTACGCGATTCGAATGGGGCTTGATCACCGACGTCCAGCCGCCGGAACTCGAGACGCGCATGGCGATTCTCGATAAGAAGGCCCGGATGGACCGCCTGGATGTGCCGGACGATGTCCGCGAGCTCATCGCGAGCCGCATCGAACGCAATATCCGCGAACTCGAAGGCGCTCTGATCCGCGTGACGGCATTCGCGTCGCTCAACGGACAGAAACTCGACGTTTCGCTCGCCGAAGCCGTCCTGCGCGATCTGATGCCGGATTCGAGCGCTCCGGAGATCAGTGCGTCGACCATCATGGCGGTCACCGCAGAGTTCTTCAGTACCTCTATAGAGGAGTTGAGGGGCCCTGGAAAGGCCCGCCCCGTCGCCCAGGCACGTCAGATCGCCATGTATCTGTGCCGCGAACTCACTGATCTTTCCTTGCCGCGCATCGGCCAGACCTTCGGCCGCGACCACACGACGGTCATGTATGCCGACAAGAAGATCCGTAAGGAGATGGCCGAACGACCCAAGGTCTTCGAGCAGATCCAGGAACTCACGACCCGGATCCGACAGCGATCCAAGTGACGAAGACGTACGAAGAGCCCCGGCCGATGGCCGGGGCTCTTTTGCATCCGCGTGTTACGCCCGGCGTGTCCTCTTGATTACAACCTCGCTACGACTACTCCACACTTGTGGATAACCCTGTTGATATCTGTGGATCCTTGGGGATGAATTGGGGCACAAATGTCAGCAAACGGTGACTATCAACAGTTGCAAGCACTCGGGTGCTAGCAGACCCCAACCTCATCCACATGCCGACACGCCGTGCTAGCTGCGGCAAGCGCCGGAATCCCCAGATTCCACAGGACCTACTACTACTACGTATTTAGATCTTTATAGAAAAGTTTTAACAGCAGGCCTGTGCATCATTCAGCTAACAGGCCTGCAAGCGAGAGCTAGCGAGAGCCTCGCGACGTTCTTCGAAGGGATGGCGCTGCAGGCGCGGACCCCATAGGTTGTTACCCTGGCAGCCGTTACCGGAATCACAAGGGGACGTGAGTTATGGCAGTTGAGGGCATGCGCTTTCGGGTCGCACGCGAAGACTTCGCAGACTCCGTTGCTTGGGTGGCCCGCAACCTTCCGTCTCGTCCGCCGGTTCCCGTTCTCGGTGGGATCCTCCTGGCCGCCGAAGCCGATGGCCTGACCGTTTCTGGATTCGACTACGAGGTCTCGGCACAGGTTCGCATCCCGGTCGACGTTTCCACCGCAGGCGACGTGCTCGTGTCGGGTCGTCTGCTCGCGGACATCACTCGCTCGCTCCCCGCCAAGCCGGTCGACGTCGTGCTCGACGGAAGTCGTGTGCTCATCACCTGCGGAAGCGCGAAGTTCTCGCTGCCAACGATGCCCGTCGAGGACTACCCGCAGCTTCCGGAGTTGCCGGCGCGAACGGGCTCGCTCCCAGTCGAGATCTTCGGTACTGCGGTCAGCCAGGTCGCCGTGGCGGCGGGCAAGGACGACACGCTTCCGATGCTCACGGGTATTCGCCTCGAGATCGACGGATCCAAGCTGGTTCTCGCCGCGACCGACCGTTTCCGCCTCGCGGTTCGCGAACTCGAGTGGACCCCGGGTGACAACGAGCTCAACACCGCGGTCCTGATCCCGTCCAAGACGCTTGCGGACGCTGCGAAAACTCTTGTCGGCCCGTCGGATTCGCCGGTGGAACTGTGCCTCGGCGGAGGCTCGGAAGGCCTGCTCGGTATCACGCGTGACGGGCGCAAGACCACCACTCGTCTTCTCGATGCCGAGTTCCCGAAGTTCCGTCAGCTGCTGCCGAAGGACCACACCTCGACCGCGACGATGGATGTCGCACCGCTGATCGACGCCATCAAGCGTGTGGCTCTCGTCGCCGAGCGTGGCGCTCAGGTCCGCATGGAGTTCTCCGGCGACGGACTGCTGCTGTCGGCGGGTGGAGACGACGCGGGCCGCGCCGAGGAGTCGCTGGAAGCCAACGTCCAGGGCCCGGGGCTGACGATCGCGTTCAACCCGGGATACCTCATCGATGGGTTGAATTCGCTGCACAGCGACCGCGTGCATTTCGGGTTCACCGCGCCGAGTCGTCCGGCGATGCTGCGTCCGATCGGCGACGAGGAGCAGGAAGCCGATGGCGACCGCTTCCCGCCCGTCGAGTCGGAGTACACGTACCTCCTCATGCCGGTGCGGTTGCCGGGCTAGCCCTGGCGAGCCAAGCGACGGGTGACTCAACACATTGTTCGTCCACGCACTATCGCTGCGGGATTTCCGGTCGTGGTCTTCGGCTGAGATCGCGCTCGAACCGGGTACCACCGTCTTCGTCGGGCGTAATGGCAACGGCAAGACGAACCTCATCGAGGCCCTCGGTTATCTCGCGACCATGGCATCGCATCGGGTCGCGACGGAAGCTCCGATGATTCGAAACGGCGCCGCGAGTGCGACCGTGGGAGCGCAAGTCATCAACGACGGACGCGAACTGCGAATCGATGTCCAGCTCAATCGCGGGGCCGCGAACCGCGCCAGCATCAACCGGTCCCCGGTTCGGCGGACTCGCGAGATTCTCGGAGTACTGCGCACGGTGCTGTTCGCACCTGAGGACCTGTCCCTGGTACGAGGGGATCCCGGCGAGCGGCGCCGATTCCTCGACGAGCTGCTCACCACGCGCCGTCCGCGAATGGCCGCCTTGCGCAGCGACTACGAAAAGGTCCTTCGGCAGCGGGCCGCCCTGCTCAAGACCGCGTATCGCAGCCGCGGCGAACTCAGCACGCTCGATGTGTGGGACGGACACCTGGCGAATCACGGCGCGGCACTGATCGCCGCCCGGCTGTCCCTGGTACACGACCTCGCGCCGCATGTCACCGAGTCACATGCCCGGATCGCGCCAGGTGCGCGACCCGCGACGCTGCACTACCGAAGTTGCGTCGCCGGGGCGCTGCCGGAGGGATTCACCGATCCCACTCGTGTGCCCTTGGACAACGACGTCGAGGTCCTGACCCACGTACTGCTCGACGAGATGTCCCGGGTCAGGTCCTCAGAGCTCGAGCGTGGGGTCTGTCTCGTGGGCCCGCACCGGGATGACCTGGACCTCGTCCTCGGCACGGAAAGCGCCAAGGGATATGCCAGTCACGGAGAGTCCTGGTCCTTTGCGCTCGCACTTCGGATTGCGGCCTTCGCGCTGCTCCGCACCGATGGCAGTGATCCGGTGCTACTGCTCGATGACGTCTTCGCCGAACTCGACATGCGCCGCCGGATGGCCCTGGCCGAGCTGGTGTCCGATGCGGAACAGGTTCTCGTCACCGCGGCGGTTCCCGAGGACGTGCCAGAGCAGCTGAAGGGCCGTCGCATCGGCGTAGTGTCAGACTTCGATGACGGTGGCCGGATTTCCCGGATCTCGGAATACCCTGCGGAAGATCAGACTCATGAGTGAATCCGAATCGAGTGATTCCGGCGAAGTTCGTGGCTATGACCTCGCGCGCCGCGCCCTCGAGGAAGCGCGCGCCGCGGCCAAGGCGAACGGCAAATCCGTCGGCCAGGGACGCGCTGCCGGCGCGCGTGGCCCGGCGCGATCCGTACGTCGCGGCTGGTCTGGTTCCGGTCCGGATACACGTGATCCCCAAGCCTTCGGATCCCTCGTCAGTTCGATCGCGAAGTCCCGCGGCTGGTCATCCCATGTCGCCGAAGGCACGGTCCTGGGCCAGTGGTTGAAGGTCGTCGGCGAGGACATCGCCTCGCATGCCGAACCGACAACTCTCAAAGACGGCGTTCTCAGTATCACTGCGGAGTCAACTGCGTGGGCCACTCAGTTACGTCACATGCAGTCGCAGATCCTGGCGAAGATCGCCGCCGCGGTCGGCAATGGAGTGGTGACGAAGCTGCGGATCACCGGTCCCGTCGCACCCAGTTGGCGCAAGGGCGAACGACATGTGAAAGGCCGTGGACCGCGCGACACCTACGGGTAAGCCAGGCCCCCGAAAATGCACATTTCTACCCGCTGACCCTTGGTGGGCTCGGTTGAGCGGTTCACGTGCGTGTCAAGGGTGTCGCAGCCCCCGTCTAGGCTGAGTGGGCCAGTAAGATGTGAAGGTCATACCTGGTGTCTGCTACCTGCGGCGATACCGGGATTGCGAATTTCCTGACTTTGGGTCGAACAAGGAGTGAAGTCCGTCCGTGACTGACAAGGCCAAAAACGCCAAGCAAGCCAACAAGGGCTATGGCGCATCCTCCATCACCGTTCTTGAAGGCCTTGAAGCAGTCCGCAAGCGCCCCGGTATGTACATCGGCTCGACGGGTGAGCGCGGTCTACACCACCTGATCTGGGAAGTTGTCGACAACTCCGTCGATGAGGCGATGGCCGGACACGCGACCAAGGTCGAAGTCACGATGCTCGAAGACGGCGGTATCGAGGTCATCGATGACGGTCGTGGCATCCCGACCGGTATGCACGCGTCCGGTATTCCGACCGTCGAAGTCGTCATGACCCAGCTGCACGCCGGTGGAAAGTTCGACTCGGACTCCTACGCGGTTTCCGGTGGTCTGCACGGTGTCGGTATCTCCGTCGTGAACGCGCTGTCGACCAAGGTCGAGGTCGAGATCAAGCACGACGGCTACAACTGGAGCCAGACCTACAACTACGCCAAGCCCACCGAGCTGCTCAAGGGCAAGGCAACCCGGGAAACCGGTACGACGATCCGGTTCTGGGCCGACCCGAACATCTTCGAGACGACCACGTACAGCTTCGACACCGTCGCTCGTCGTCTGCAGGAAATGGCGTTCCTCAACAAGGGCCTGACCATCATCCTGACCGACAAGCGCGTCAAGGAAGAGGACGTCGTCGACGAGGTCGTCAGCGACACCGCCGAGGCGCCCAAGGGTCACGACGAGGCAGCCGCCGATGCGCCCGTCGTGCACAAGGTCATGACCCGGACTTACCACTACCCGGGCGGTCTGAACGACTTCGTCAAGCACATCAACCGCACCAAGACGCCGATCCACAGCTCGGTCGTGGGCTTCTCCGAAAAGGGAACGGGCCACGAGCTCGAGATCGCGATGCAGTGGAACTCGGGCTACTCCGAGTCGGTGCACACCTTCGCGAACACGATCAACACGCACGAAGGTGGAACCCACGAAGAGGGCTTCCGCGCCGCGCTGACGACCGTCGTCAACAAGTACGCCAAGGACAAGAAGCTCATCAAGGAGAAGGACGGCAACCTCTCCGGCGATGACATCCGTGAGGGTCTTGCCGCGATCGTCAGCGTCAAGGTTGGTGAGCCGCAGTTCGAGGGTCAGACGAAGACCAAGCTCGGCAACACCGAAGTGAAATCGTTCGTGCAGAAAGCGTGCAACGAGCACATCGCGCACTGGTTCGAGGCGAACCCCGCCGACGCCAAAACGATCATCAACAAGGCGCTTTCGTCGATGCAGGCGCGCGTCGCCGCGCGTAAGGCGCGCGAGCTGGTGCGTCGCAAGTCGGCCACCGACATCGGCGGCCTGCCCGGCAAGCTCGCCGACTGCCGTTCGAACGACCCGAGCAAGTGCGAGCTGTACGTCGTCGAGGGTGACTCCGCAGGTGGTTCGGCGAAGACCGGCCGCGACTCGATGTTCCAGGCGATCCTGCCGCTGCGCGGAAAGATCATCAACGTCGAGAAGGCGCGCATCGACCGCGTCCTGAAGAACACCGAAGTCCAGGCGATCATCACCGCCCTCGGCACCGGTATCCACGACGAGTTCGACATCGCCAAGCTCCGCTATCACAAGATCGTTCTGATGGCCGACGCGGACGTCGACGGCCAGCACATCTCGACGCTGCTCATGACGCTGCTTTTCCGCTTCATGCGCCCCCTGATCGAGCACGGCCACGTTTACCTCGCGCAGCCGCCGCTGTACAAGCTCAAGTGGCAAAAGGGTCAGCCGCCCGAGTTCGCGTACTCGGACCGCGAGCGCGATGCGTTGATGAAGGCCGGCCTGGAGAGCGGCAAGAAGATCAACAAGGACGACGGTATCCAGCGCTACAAAGGTCTTGGCGAGATGAACGCCAAGGAACTGTGGGAAACCACGATGGATCCGATGTACCGGACGTTGCGCCTGGTGACGCTCGATGACGCTGCTGCGGCCGACGAGCTCTTCTCGATCCTCATGGGTGAAGACGTCGAGGCCCGGCGCAGTTTTATCACCCGAAACGCTAAAGACGTTCGCTTCCTGGATGTTTAGGACTAGCCAGAAATGACTGAGACGACCCTGCCTCCAGAGGGCAGCGACCGCATCGAACCTGTTGACATTCAGCAGGAGATGCAGAACAGCTACATCGACTACGCGATGAGCGTCATCGTCGGGCGCGCACTGCCCGACGTTCGCGACGGTTTGAAGCCGGTGCACCGCCGGATCCTGTACGCGATGTTCGACAACGGCTACCGGCCTGATCGCGGCTACGTGAAGTCGGCTCGACCCGTCGCCGAAACGATGGGCAACTACCACCCCCACGGTGACTCGGCGATCTACGACACCCTCGTTCGCATGGCGCAGCCGTGGTCGCTGCGGTATCCACTCATCGACGGCCAGGGCAACTTCGGCTCGCGCGGCAACGACGGCGCGGCGGCCATGCGGTACACCGAGTGCCGGCTGACAAATCTCGCAATGGAGATGCTCCGGGATATCGACAAGGAGACCGTCGACTTCGTCCCGAACTACGACGGACGTACCCAGGAGCCGACGGTTCTGCCGAGCCGGATCCCGAACCTGCTGGTCAACGGGTCCGGCGGCATCGCGGTCGGTATGGCTACCAACATTCCGCCGCATAACCTCCGTGAGGTTGCCGAGGGTGTCTACTGGTGCCTCGACAACTGGGAGGCAGATGAGGAGTCGACCCTCGAGGCGATGATCGAACGTGTCAAGGGGCCGGACTTCCCGACCTCCGCTTTGATCGTCGGTGGCCAGGGGATTCAGGATGCGTACCGTACCGGTCGTGGTTCGGTTCGGATGCGTGGTGTCGTCTCCATCGAAGAGGAGAAGACCGGCGCAACGACGATCGTCATCAGCGAGCTTCCGTTCCAGGTCAACCCGGACAACTTGATCTCGTCAATCGCCGAGCAGGTTCGCGACGGCAAGATCGCCGGCATCTCGAAGATCGAAGACCACTCGTCGGACCGTGTCGGCATGCGGATCGTCATCACACTGCGTCGTGACGCGGTTGCCAAGGTCGTGCTGAACAACCTGTACAAGCACAGCCAGTTGCAGACGAGCTTCGGCTGCAACATGCTCTCGATCGTCGACGGCGTACCGCGCACGCTGCGCCTCGACCAGATGATCCGCTACTACGTCAAACACCAGATCGAAGTCATCGTCCGGCGCACGCGCTACCTGCTGCGAAAGGCTGAAGAACGCGCGCACATCTTGCGCGGTCTCGTCAAGGCACTCGACATGCTGGACGAGGTCATCGCCTTGATTCGTCGTTCGCCCAGTGCCGAGGAATCCAAGACGGGCCTGATGGCGTTGCTGGACGTCGACGAGCTTCAGGCGACGGCGATTCTGGACATGCAGCTGCGTCGGCTCGCCGCTCTCGAACGTCAGCGGATCATCGACGAGTTGGCAGAAATCGAACGCGAGATCGATGACCTGAAGGACATTCTCGCCAAGCCCGAGCGGCAGCGCGCGATCATCAAGGATGAGCTCGCGGGGATCGTCGAGAAGTACGGCGACGACCGACGGACGAAGATCATTGCTGCTGACGGCGACGTCACCGACGAGGACCTCATCGCGCGCGAGGACGTCGTCGTCACGATCACCGAGACCGGCTACGCCAAGCGCACCAAGACGGACCTCTACCGCGCGCAGAAGCGTGGCGGGAAGGGCGTTCAGGGCGCTGGCCTCAAGCAGGACGACATCGTGCGCCACTTCTTCGTGAGCTCGACGCACGACTGGCTGCTGTTCTTCACGAACAAGGGTCGGGTCTACCGCGCGAAGGCCTACGAGCTGCCGGAGGCGAACCGCACCGCGCGGGGTCAGCACGTGGCGAACCTGCTCGCGTTCCAGCCGGACGAGAAGATCGCCCAGGTCATTCAGATCAAGAGCTACCAGGATGCGCCGTACCTGGTCCTCGCGACCAAGCGCGGTCTGGTGAAGAAGTCCAAGCTCGAGGACTTCGATTCGAACCGTTCGGGTGGTGTCATCGGCATCAACCTGCGCGATGGCGACGAGCTCGTCGGCGCGATCCTTTGCTCCTCCGAGGACGACCTGCTGTTGGTCTCGGCACAGGGCCAGTCGATCCGGTTCGCCGCGACCGACGAGGCTCTTCGTCCGATGGGGCGTGCGACCTCGGGTGTCACTGGCATGCGCTTCAACGAGGACGACGAGCTCCTGTCGCTCAATGTCGTCGTCGAAGGCAGCTACCTCCTCGTGGCGACCGCGGGCGGTTACTCGAAGCGGACCGCGCTCAGTGAATACTCGGCGCAGAACCGTGGCGGTAAGGGTGTTCTCACGATTCAGTACGACCGTCGACGTGGCAACCTCGTAGGTGCCGTCATCGTCGACGATGATGACGAGCTGTACGCCATCACCACCGGCGGCGGTGTCATCCGCACTGCTGCCAAGCAGGTTCGTAAGGCAGGTCGACAGACCAAGGGTGTTCGCCTCATGAACCTCGGAGAAGGAGTCGACCTCCTGGCCATCGCGCGCAACGCCGATGAGCCGGACGAGCCGATCGACACCAAGGAGACGAAGTGAGCCAGAACGATTCGGCGGACGACCCGCGCGGGGCAGGCGTTCCACGCCTCCCCAGCGAGTCGCCGCTGGCTCGTTCCATCGCTTCGAAGTCGGCTCAACCTGATCTGCCAAAAGTCGAGGAAACCACTGCAAAGGGAGGCGTCGTGGACGCACCAACCCGGACCGTGCCGGCATCGAGTGCGTCTGAGGTGAAATCGCAGAGCGCCGCGCGACCGACGAACGTGGGGGTTCGTCGCGCGGCTCCGCAAGCGCTGCGAGCAACAGTGCAGGTCCGCCGGATCGACCCATGGACGACCCTCAAGGTCACCCTGGTCATGGCGACGGCCGGCTTCTTCATCTGGATGCTCGCGGTGGGCCTCCTGTACATCGTCCTTGCGGGGATGGGTGTCTGGGATCGCCTGAACAGCGCGTTCGTCGACATCGTGTCGACCTCGAGCTCCGAGGGCCTGATCTCTGCCGGACAGGTGTTCGGATACTCGGCGATCGTGGGGCTCATCAACGTCGTTCTGCTGACGGCGTTCAGCACGATCGGTGCGTTCATCTACAACCTGTGTGCCGATCTCGTGGGCGGCATCCAGATCACCCTCGCCGACCCGGATTAAGGTTCGGGCCGCCACGCAAACCCAGGTCGGGTTCGTGTGGCGGCCCAGATCCACGGCAATCGGTAAATGCACGAACTGGCCACGCGACGACAGTGTTTCGGTCAGCGACCACGCGTTTTGGTGCGGGGGCGTTCGTCCGGTAATCTCATTTCTCGGTCAGGGGTCCGCCCCAAAGCCAAAATCCGGGCCTATAGCTCAGGCGGTTAGAGCGCTTCGCTGATAACGAAGAGGTCGGAGGTTCGAGTCCTCCTAGGCCCACTCCGGACAAGATAGGGTAGAAGCCATGAAGCGGGTTCTACTTGCCGGTGTTCTGGCCTTGATCGTGGCGACAATCGTGAAACTCCAGTCGCAGCGTCGAGGAGAAGACATCTGGCACGAGGTCACTTCACGAGACCTCTGACGGGTTCGGGGCTGTAGCTCAATTGGTAGAGCACCGCCTTTGCAAGGCGGGGGTCAGGGGTTCGATTCCCCTCAGCTCCACAAATTCCCCGGCTTTCGAGCCGGGGTTTTTCTTTGTCCGCAGGTAGATCGTGACGATTAACCTGCGGTGAGCGCGGGCTAGTCGTCAGAATCTGTTGTTGTGTGATTGTCGGCGACAGGGCGTGCACGTGGACCACTTTGACGTTCTGATCGTCGGTGCCGGCCTGTCCGGTATCGGGGCCGCTTGCCGCCTCCAAGAGCTGTGTCCCGATAAGACGTATCGGGTCCTCGAATCTCGGCCGGCCATCGGCGGCACGTGGGATCTGTTTCGCTACCCGGGGATTCGTTCGGACTCCGACATGTACAGCTTCGGATACCCGTTCCGCCCCTGGACGCGCCCCGAGGCAATCGGTGAAGGCGCAGACATCCTGCAGTACATCCGGGACACCGCTGAGGAATACGGCATCCCCCAGAAGGTCATGTTCAACCATCGGGTGGTCGATGCCGCTTGGTCGTCGAATGATGGGCGCTGGACCCTGACCGTCGAACACACCAACCCGGACACCGGCGCGGTCGCAGACACGGTCACCATGACATGCCGGTTCGTGTACTGGGCCAGCGGCTACTACCGGTATGACAAGGGCTACACGCCGGACTTCCCTGGACGGGAGCGGTTCACCGGGCCGATCATCCATCCTCAGTTCTGGGACGACACCGTCGACTACGCGGGGAAGCGGGTCGTCGTCATCGGCAGTGGGGCAACTGCCATGACACTCGTTCCCAACATCGCGAAGAACGCGTCGCATGTGACGATGCTGCAGCGGACTCCGACCTATGTCGTCCCCTACCCCAAGGTCGATCCACTGGCGAAGCCACTTCTGAAAGTTCTTCCGAACCGGCTCGCCCACACGATCCTGCGCTGGAAGAACGTGTATTTCACAGCGGGTAGTTGGTCGCTGAGCCAAATCTGGCCAACTCTGATGAAGTACGTCTTCATCGGAGTCGCGCGGCTGTGCCTGCCGCGTGGATACGACTGGAAAACGCATTTCACGCCGCCCTACAAGCCGTGGGACCAACGATTGTGCTTGGTGCCGAACGGTGACCTGTTCAAGTCGATCAAGCGCGGGGACGTCTCCATCGTCACCGATCGAATCAGCTCCTTCACCGAACGCGGCATCGAGCTGGCGTCCGGCGGGGAGCTCCCTGCCGACGTCATTGTGACCGCGACTGGTCTGAACGTGGTGTTGTTCGGGGGTGCGACGTTATCCGTGGACGGGGAGCCAGTGCGTCTGAGTGACAAGCGCATGTACCGCGGCATGATGCTGTGCGAGCTGCCGAACACCTTCTACGCGACCGGATACTCGAACGCGTCGTACAACCTCAAGGCCGACCTCACCATTCGGTACGTCTGCCGGCTGCTCAATCACATGGACACCATCGGAGCGACGTATTGCGTGGCCACACCGCCGCCGGCGTCGATGGCCAAAGTGCCCGTGATCGCGCTCAAATCCGGGTACATCGAGCGTTCGATGAGCACGCTACCGACGCAGGGCGTGGACGTGCCGTGGCGATTGCATCAGAACTATCGTCGCGATATCCACGGGTTGCTCCGGGACAAGCTCGACGACGGAGTGCTGCAGTTCCACTAGCTTCGCGACTTTGATTCACGCTGCGCCGAATGGGAATCACTGAGTCGGGCGGAGAGGTTGGATCAGGTATGGGACTCGAATTCGCTGTTACCTGGGACTACCGCTGTCCCTTTGCCCGCAACGTCAATGAGCAGATCCTGACGGGACTCGCGGCGGGCGCTCCCTGGACTGTCACGTTCCTGCCGTTTTCCCTGGGACAGGCACATGTGGACGAGGGACAACCTGACGTGTGGGACAACCCGGAACAGGACAGCGGGATCCTTGCGCTGCAAGCGGGTGTCATCGTTCGCGACGAATATCCAGAGTTCTTCCCCGCCGTCCACCGCGCGCTGTTCGCCCTCCGGCACGACGATGGCAAGCGTCTCCGGGACCGCGCCGAGGTCGAGCGAGTTCTGGAAGCCAGCGGAGCACCCTCTGCCGAGGTGTTTGCGCTCATCGACAGCGGTGATGCGCTCGCCCGGGTTCGCAAGGACCACGAGCGCTATGCGGAGTCCCACGGCGTGTGGGGCGTGCCCACGTTCATCGCCGGAGATGCGGCGGTCTTCGTGCGCCTCTACAACCGCGCCCCTCTCGGTAGCGACCCCGCCGAGTCGATTCGAAGCATCGAGCGGGTCGTGGACATGGTCACCGGCTGGACTGACCTCAACGAGTTCAAGCACACGCGGCTACCGCGCTGACCTGGTGTGACCCATGTCCCATGGACATTCCTCGATGACACACCGCGCGGCCTCCGCGGGTGTCCCATGACTCGGCCGCACACTGTGACCCATGACGATCGCAGATGTAGATCCCCGCATTGTTGATTCGACCATCGTCGAGGACGACGTGCTCGAGGGTGACGTTGCCCCCGAATCGGAGAGCGATTCACACGACGAAGCTCTGATGTATGACGCTGTGAAGGCCGATCTCGCCGCTGGTACGAACAAGGGTGCTGACCGCTCTCCGACCGAGGCCACCTTCTCGGTGACCCAGGCCGCCGAGGCATGCCTCGTGTCCCGCAAGACCATCGTTCGCCGCCTCCCGCAGCTCGAGGAGTTCGGTGCCTGGAAGGACAGCCAGGGTCAGTGGGTCATCCCGCTGTCGGCCCTTCTGGCAGCTGACCTTCGGCCCGGCCGCCCGTCGCGCCCGGAGCAGGAAGCCCCCAAGCCGACCGCTGCCGAGACCAAGCCGGTGACCCAGGTTCAGCCGGAGCCGGTTGCGACGTCCGCTGAGGGACACGCTGTCAACGCACTCCGTGCCGAGATCGAGAACTGGCAGCGCCGGGCCACCGATGCGGAGAAGCGGGCCGCCGTCGCCGAGGCCATTGCGACCGAGCGCGCGGGACGCGTCGACGACCTGCGTCTGGCCCTGCGTCAGCTCGAGCCCGTGCGGACCGTGCCCGCACAGGTCGTGGACGAGCCCAAGCGTGGTTGGCGCCGTTTCTTCTGAGGACCACAAACCAAAGGACCGAGCCTTTGAGGCTCGGTCCTTTGTCGTATCTGGCCGATGAGGTGATGAGCGATTACCGCCACACGGCGAGAACATAGCTCCCGAAGATGCTTGCCGCATAGCGCGGAATGCCGGAGCCGCCGATCTGCCGGGGCGGGCGCCGCAGCAGCTCGTGATAGAAGGCGGATCTCATGAATGTGCCTCGGCGTTCGGTGTGTGGTGGGACAGGACAGTGAGCACCTGCTGGACGAGCGCATCGATATCGGCGTCGGTGGTGTCGATGACCAGGTCCGGGTTCTCGGGCCGTTCGTACGGCGCATCGACACCGGTGAGGCCCTTCAGTTCGCCGCGTCGAGCACGGGCGTAGAGACCTTTCGGATCCCGGCGCTCGCACTCCTCGACGGGAGTCGCCACGTGCACTTCGATGAACGGAAGTCTCGCCGCATGGTTGAGGGCACGGGCAATCGCGCGGTCGGACTCGAGCGGGGACACCAGCGATGCGAGCGCGATGAAACCGGCGTCCGCGAACAGTCGGGTTAGGTGTCCTACCCGACGGATGTTCTCGGCCCGGTCACCCGGGGAGAACCCGAGATCATCCGAGAGACCGTGTCGAACGTTGTCGCCGTCCAGCAGGTAGGCGGGTCGGCCGGCCTCGACGAGTGCGCGTTCAAGTGCGACCGCGATCGTCGACTTGCCGGACGCAGGCAGGCCGGTGAACCAGATCGTGGCGCCCCGATGTCCCAGGGACGACCAGCGGTAGGACCGATCCAGGGACGAAGGATGCCACTTGATGTCCTTGCGTTGCTCGGTCCCGGGCTTGACCTCGCGGGCCTCGAGGATCGCGCCGGCGCCGACGGTGTCATTGGTCGATTCGTCGATGAGGATGAATGATCCGGAGTCGCGATTGTCGGCATAGCGATCCGCGATGAGGACCGACGCCGTACGGATGGTGACGGCACCGATGTCGTTGAGCGCCAACTCGACCGGATGATCTTGCTCGGCGAGCGTCTCCGGGTCGAGCCGGGTGTGCAGGGCGGAGATCGTGGCTCGCGACGTTGTCGTCGTGTGCTTGAGGATGAGCCGGTCGCCGGCTCGCAGCTGACGCGACGAGAACCAGCACACGACCGCTTCGATCTCCCGGGCGTTGACCGGGTCGTGGGCCGTCGAGTCACCGCTGACGAGGATGTCTCCCCGCCCGACGTCGATGTCATCGGCTAGCTCGATCGCCACGGACAATGGCGCGACTCCGACCGCTCGTGAGTCGTCGAGGGTGTCGACCGCGGTCACGATCGTTTCGGTTCCCGCGGGGAGGACCCGGATCGAATCTCCGGCGGTGACGGAACCCGACGTGATGCGTCCCATGTACCGGCGGCGCTGTCCCCGTTCGGGACGGGACACCCATTGGACCGGGAGGCGTAGGTCATCGCGGGACGCGTGCGGCGCGACAAGCTCGATCGCTTCGAGATATTCGAGCAGCGTGGGACCGCTGTACCAGGGCGTGTGCTTCGACCGATGCACGACGTTGTCCCCGTGCCGCGCGGCGATCGGGATGACCGTGATGGACGGTAGTCCTACCTGGGTCGCGAGCGCGTTCAGATCCCGACGCAGGTTCTCGAAGGTCTCTTGCGAGTAGTCGACGAGATCGATCTTGTTGATCGTGGCCACGATGTGCGGGATCCGAAGAAGACTGGCGATGCGTGCATGGCGCCGGGTCTGGCGTAGGACACCGGTACGGGCGTCGGCGAGCAGCACTGCCACGTGTGCGTTCGAAGCACCGGTGAACATGTTCCGCGTGTACCGCTCGTGTCCCGGGGTGTCCGCGAGGATGTAGCTCCGATTCGGTGTCGAGAAGAAGCGGTACGCGACGTCGATCGTGATTCCCTGTTCGCGCTCGGCGCGCAGACCGTCCGACAATGCCGCGAGGTCGGGGATCCCGTCCGCGCCGGTGACCGCGTCGAGGTGGTCCGTCGCGAGGCTTCCGGTGTCGTGGAGTAGCCGGCCGATGAGCGTGCTTTTGCCGTCATCGACCGAACCGGCGGTGGCGAGACGGAGAAGTTGACGCGAGCTCATCAGAAGTAGCCCTCTCGTTTGCGGTCTTCCATCGCCGCGATCGACGTGCGGTCGTCGGCGCGCGTCTCGCCGCGCTCGGAGACCGTTGCGGCGGATATCTCGGCGATGACGCCGTCGATGTCGGTGGCATGGGACCGGACCGCGCCGGTGATCGTGAGGTCGCCGACGGTCCGGTAGCGCACCCATTCGACGTGCGCTCGTTCTCGCCCTTCGGGCTGCGTGAACTCGGACGCCGCGAGCAGGATGCCGTCGCGATCGAAAACCTCACGCTGATGGGCGAAATAGATAGAGGGCAGTTCGAGGTTCTCGAGCTTGATGTATCTCCAGACGTCGAGTTCGGTCCAATTGCTCAGCGGGAACACGCGGACGGACTCACCGCGCCGGATCTTTCCGTTGTAGAGCGACCACGGTTCGGGACGTTGCGCGCGAGGATCCCACTGACCGAACTCGTCGCGGAAACTCAGCACGCGTTCTTTCGCACGGGACCGCTCCTCGTCGCGACGGGCGCCGCCGAAGGCCGCGTCGAAGCCGCTGTACGCAAGGGCGTCAAGAAGCGTTCGCGTCTGCAGGCGGTTGCGGGAAAGCCCCGCCTCCTTCACCCGACCCGAGTCAATCGACTCCTGTACCGAGGCCACGATGAGCCGATGTCCCGCCTGGGACACCCGACGGTCACGGAAATCGATGACCTCGGGAAAGTTGTGTCCCGTGTCCACATGCAGGACCGGAAAAGGCAACTTTGCAGGTCGGAAAGCCTTTTCCGCGAGCCGCAGAAGAACGATCGAGTCCTTTCCCGCGGAGAACAGCAGGACCGGTCGCTCGAGTTCGGCGGCCACCTCGCGAATGATGTGGACGGCCTCCGCCTCGAGGGCCCGGAGTTCGTCGACATGGACATCGCGCGGGGACAGGGTCTGGGTCACGGCAGTTGTCCCGTGGTCGCGGCCTCGATGAGGTACCGCTCGACCCAGGTGTTCGAGCGCACGTCGGCCTGGCGTTCGATCGGTGCGTGCGGTGCCGCGGACGGGTCGAGGCCCAGGGCGGTCAGCACGCGGGCCGTGACCGCCCGGGAGTCGCGGGCGAGTTCGGCGTAACTGACGGTGAGCTGGGTGATGCCCTCATCGGCGAACCACTTCTGCCACCCTTGCTCCTGTTCGCTCAGGACGCGGTGCAGGTGTCCAATCCCGGTCGCGTGGTACTTGGGACTGGGTGCGTTGTCCTTCACGATGTCCGCCCGCCACGTCTGGGTCTGGACCGCTTTCCAGAACGAGACGGCTTGGTGCACGACGTCCGGTCGGGAGACATGGATGAACAACACGTCGTCGCCGATGATGTCCCGGATGGCGTCGCGCAGCGTCGGTCCGCTGCTGTCGGACAGTCGGCGGGCTCGTTGGATCAGGAGCGGTGCCTGGTTCCACATGAGCTTGCCGCCCCAGACGGCGTTGGGAGTACTGCCCTCCGCCAGGACCCGATCCCGGAACTCTTCGGAGCTTTCGGTGATCGGGGTACCGGCGCGCAACGGGGCGAGCAGCCGGAGCACCGACTCGTCCTGAACGCCGGCGAACCACTGACGGGGTTGCGGGGAGAGCCCGGTTTCCGGGAGGTATTGGAAGTACTCGGCGGGGTGGCCGGCGATTCCGGTCCGCTTGAGCGATTCCACGAGCAGCGTGCTGCCGCTGCGCTGTGACGCGAGAACGAGATATCGACGCGTGGACATGGGTCGTTGAGCCTTTTCGGGGGTTGGGTCAGGCATCGCCGCGCGGGGGCGCGGCTGGTCTGGCTTGTGCGGCGGCGTCGTAGCCGCGTTCGTCCGCTTTCGCGAACCGGGACACGAGATTGATTCCGTGGAGCCGGGCGTAGGCGGTGGTGTGTTGCTCGGAGGTGCGCGTGCCGACGAATTCGGAAGGGATGACGTCGCCCGTCGCGCGACGCCATTCGTTGAGGCGCAGCGCGAGGTTCTCGCCGACCGCGTCATAGCGCGGGTCGTCGGCGACGTTCACCAGTTCGGCGGGGTCGCTTCGAAGGTCGTACAGCTCGCGGCGCGCCCGGGGTTGACTCGTCGACCCCGCAACCGCCTGACCCGATGGACTGTCCGCGATGTCCCAGGGCAGATCGAGTTCGGGGCGGTGTGCGTAGTTCTCGATGTAGCTGTAGTCCTTGGTCCGGATGGCGCGGATCGGGTCGAACGAGTCGTGATACGTCTTCGTCGCGTAGACCTCGTCCCGGACCGGCTCATCGACCGGCGCGAGCAGTTGTGCCGCGTGCGAGATTCCCTCGATGTCCTCCGGAACGTCGAGACCGAGAAGAGCGAGAAGTGTCGGCACGAGGTCGACGCCGCTGAACAGGTCGTCGTAGGTGCGCGGGGGCAGCTTCCGGCTCCGGGGTGGCCGGATGATCAAGGAAATACCGGTCCCGGGGGAATAGAGGGTCGACTTCGCCCGTGGGAAAGCTGGCCCATGGTCAGTGAGGAAGACGACCCAGGTGGTCTCGTCGAGTCCCGTGTCCGACAGTGTCTCGAGCAGCTCTCCGAACGCTGCGTCTGCGACCTCGATCGAGCCGTAGAACTCGGCGAGGTCTGCCCGCACCGCCGGCGTATCCGGAAGGTACGACGGCACGTCCGCTCCGCTGACCGGCGTGGGCGTGTACCGATCCGCGGGGTAGGGACGGTGGGTCTCGAAGAAGCCCGCGGTCAGGAGGAAGGGACGTTCGTCGCGTTCCCGCAGCCAGGTCTTGGCCTGGGCCGTGACGTACTCGCAGAAGGCGTTGGAGACGTCGTACTCGTCGAAGCCGAGCCGCGGCGGATGCGAGGTCTCGTGTTGCATGCCGTACAAGACCGTGTACCAACCGGATTCGGAGAGCAGTGACGGCAGCGTGCGGACATCCGGCCGGTACTCCCAGCCGTGGTGGGCGAGTCCGATGAGTCCGTTGCTGTGCGGGTACCGCCCGGTGAACAGGGATCCGCGCGACGGCGAGCACAGTGGGGCCGTGGCGTGGGCGTCGGTGAACAGGAACCCTTCGGCGGCCAACTGGTCGAGGTTGGGACTCCGTACGGCGGAATGCCCATAGGCCCCGAGATGGCGACCCAGGTCATGCCAGTGGACGAGGACGATGTTTTCGCGTGTGACAGTCATGGTCGGTCAGGCAGTGATCGGGCTGCGGACCGCCGACGACCGACGCGGGCGAGTGCCGATCCCGAACCTGGCATAGGCGGCCACCGCTGGGTCAGGGTCAGACGCGGCCTGGGTCAGCAAGTCCTGTGCGATCGGATGGTCGGGAAACTTCTCCGCCAGGGTTCGGACGGCCGCGCGCCGGACCTCGTCGTTCTTGTCGGCTGCGGCCCGAGCCAGCGCGGGCAGCGCGAAGTCGCGGTTCTCGGCACCGAGCGCCCCGGCTGCGGCGGCGCGGACTTCCCAGAATGCGGAGGCGATGCTCTTGGCGGCCACCTCGCCGGCGGAGTTGCTGAGCCCGGTCCGGGCCAGCGCGTTGAGGGCTGCCACGCGAACCGACACGTGATTGTCGACGGCAAGCTCCGCCGCCGCGATCGCGCCACGGGGATCGCCGAGCTGCCCGAGCCCAACGGCGACCGCCTGTCGTACCGCGGGATTGGTGTCGTTCCGCATGGCGATGAGCTCGGTCAGTCCGTCGAAGGCGACGAAGGCTGAGACCAATTCCTTGCGTACGTCGGGCGAGAGGTCGGTACGCCACCCGCGCAACTCGCCCAAGCTCGTGATCGAGTGCCGCCACAGCGCGGCCAGCGCGGCCGCTCGAACGTCGGCGTCGTCATGCGCGGCCGCTTCCCGGATCGCGTTGTCGAAGACCTCGCTCGGCTCGATGAATGTGCCTAGCTCGCGAAGCAGGTCGATCGCGAGGCGACGAACACTCGCGTCGGGGTCGGTGAGAGCGGTAGAGATCGCGGCGGTTGTCCCAGCCCAGTCATCGGTCGCTTCGACAACGAGGGCGAGTGCCGTTCGGCGCACCTCGGGATCGGGATCCGCCAGGTAAGTGGCGACGTCCGCGGTGGAGGTGACATATGCCGACAGAGACAGGAGGGAGCGGATTCGAACCGTGGACGCGAGACGGCTGGGCTTGGACATGGGTTTGGTGTCTTTCTTTGTGAAGCGCGCGACATCACGCCAACCCGGACGGCCCGGTGGTGGCGCGGAGCAAGAAGGAGGGGCTGACGAGAGAGGTCAGCGACAACAGCAGTCGGCGGCGCAACACGAACAGCGCATGCGACGAGAGGAATCCGGAGGTGTCTCCGGAACCGTCATTCGTCGTGGGTGCATTGGGCGACAGTATCGGCGGCCCCGCGGTCCGGCGAGAGTTCGAATCACCCTGAGTTTTACTGCCCGATCAGGTGACCCCTAGGGTTAGTGACCGTGTTCGTCCTTCTCCCACCGTCCGAGACGAAGGCCGATGGCGGTCGTGGCAAGCCGCTCGTCCTCGAGAACCTTTTGCTGCCCGAGCTGACCGATATCCGCACTCGGGTCGCCAACGCGATCGTCGAGCTGGCGGCCGATCCCCAAAGTGCGCAGCGCATTCTCGGGATCAGCGCGTCGCAAGCACACGAAGTCGAACGCAACGCGCGGTTGTGGGCAGCGCCGACGCAGACTGCGCTGACGCGGTACACCGGAGTTCTCTATGACGCGCTCGATGTGAAGACGCTGACTCGCGCGCAATTGGCGAAGGCGCACGCCAACTACGCGATCGGGTCGGCATTGTTCGGTGCCGTCGGCGCAGGTGACCTCATCCCCGCGTACCGGCTCTCGGGTGGGACAAAGCTTCCGGAGATCGGGACATTGACCTCGGTCTGGAAGCCGATGCTGACGCAGGCCCTCGAGACAGCGGCCGGCGACCGGTTGGTCGTGGACCTGCGATCGGGTGCATATCAGCAGCTCGGGAAGGTTCCCGGTGCTGTGACAGTCACGGTCCTGACCGAAGCGCCGGATGGGTCACGCAGCGTGGTCAGCCATTTCAACAAGCATCACAAGGGTGTGCTGGCCCGGGTCCTGCTCCAATCGCGAGCAGAACCGCACGACATCGCCGGTTTGGCTCGGGTCGCGCGGAAGGCGGGCCTCCGCGTCGAGATATCGAAGCCGTCGGAGCTCATTCTCCTGACCGACTGACGCGCGGGTTCTTCTCACACCGGA
>JAJFUQ010000162.1 GCA_021372355.1 Nocardiaceae bacterium
AAAGGCTCCAGCTACCGGCTCAAGGACACCGGAATCGACACACTGCCTTCCGCGCGAGCGGACAACACCGCACAATAGCCACACCACCGTGGCCTACTTTTCGACCGTCAAAACTGGCCTACTTTTCGACCGGCGTTGTCAACTGATGAGGTTCAAAGTTCAGATCGCAGTAGTCGCAGTACCGGTCGCGGTCTTGCTATCGGCGTGTGGAAAGGATGTGCCACAGGTCAGTCCCGGAGAGGGATCGGCGGCGAGCGCAGCGAAAGAGGACGTGAACCAGGCCACGTTGAAGAAGAACATCGAGACGTACTTCAAAGCTATTGCCAGTAACGATGCGTCCGAAGTGGACTCGGCGATGGGAACGGCAGCGCCCGGTTCCATCGCGGATGTGTACCTCAAGTACTCATCCGCGTCGAACAACGCGTACCAAGACGCAGGTCGCACTTTCAAGCCTGGCAAGGTGACGGCCAAGGGCGACAGTTGGCAGTACTGCGACACCACCAACGTGTGCGTTGACTACGCCGACATCAAGGCATCGGGCGACAAAATCGCGAGCTTCACGGTGTCAGGGAAAGACATCAAGGATCGGTTGTTGGCAGGTAGCGGCACAACCGTGAACGTCGGCGATCTTGGCGAAGTTCAGGTGCTGGTCAGCTACCAGGGCGCGATCTCAAATTCGCTGTACATCACGTTCAGGATCAAGAGCGGATCGGCGCCCATCGGCCTCAACTACGAAACCGCATATCGGTCTGCCGAAGGCCGACAGACGCAGCCTTCAGACCGAGTTGGGCCCTCGACCCTTCAACCGAATTCCACGGCCTATTACATGCTGGTCATCCCGAAGTCGACACTCGGCGGAGATCTCCTGCTTGGGCTGTATGCGACCGACAGCAGCGGCGGTCGGGACCAGGTCAACATCCCGATCCACTGACAAACGAAGCGGGCACCGTCCGGGCGGTCGGGCGGTGCCTCTCGTAATAACCTCGACCGTCAGGCTGGCGGAGATCCGCTGGCGCGGCGTGCACGGTGGCGGTACTTCAACACGGCCAACGGTGATGACCTTCACCGCTCATACCGCAAAACGGTCAGGGCTGCAGTTGCCAAACAAGGTTCCCGGCATTCCGACCATTCACCGTCGGATTGCAATACAACGTCCGACCCGACCCATCAACTGTCGTCGCATCCGGGTCCGAACAGTCGTCCCCCGGCGACGGTGACGCAGGCAACCCAGCATTTCCCTCTGCACTCGCATTCGCGACACCACCGTTGTTGTCGTAGCACCACTGCGAGAAGCGAGTGGTGCCGTCGGACCAGCGTGCGGGCCCCGGCGTCCCCGGCAGGCATTCAACGACCGTCGGCTCCGCAGCCGCATCGGGCACGGCGGGTTCCTCCGCCATGGTCGTCGATGGCGGCGCTGTCGAAGTAGTGGTGCCGGTTGTCGTGTGATGAGTCTCCGTGATCTTCGTTTTCGAGTCACCGTTGCTGCATGCAGCGATTGAGAGGACGATCCCGGTGACGGCGAACAGCTTGCGGATCACGTAAACAGTCTCCTCAAATCCTTTTAGGCGAGTCAGATCGCGGTGGTCACCCGGTCGTTCGATCGAGGTTTCCGACTACCGAGATGTCCCGGTCAAGGGTCACCACGCACTCGTCACCAGAACAATCACCAGACCATCCGGTAAAGCGCGAGCCTGAATCCGGTACGGCTTTAAATGTCACCACAGAGCCGTACGGAAGTGGGCCGCTACCGCTTCTGCAGTCCGGGCAATTGGTCGAACCACCACCAGTGTTTCGTGGGCCGACCCAAGTGATAGAAAACCCGCCCTTTCCGGCCCCTGTGATCGAAACCGAGTAGGTTCGGTTGGTGGCGAAGTGCGCAGTGACCGTCACCGCTTGGTCCATCGTGACCAGACATTCGCTCTGGTAAGCCGGATCGCAAGGGCCATCGAAGCCGGTGAATAAGGCGTCCCCGTTCGTGAACTGCAGAAGATCGACCTTGGTTCCCGCGTTAAAGGTCGCTGTGCATTCCTCACCGCAATTGATTACAGAGTCCGCGGTGTACACGGTCCCGCCGCTGGGTCCTCCGTCAAGTGCCCTTATCACCGTCAGCTGGAATTGAGTCGCCCGGAACGTAGCCGTCACGGACGTCGCTTCATTCATCGTCACAACGCACGAACCGGAGGTGTTTGAGCACGCACCGCTCCAGCCGGTGAACTCCGAACCCGCGTCCGCCATCGCTGTCAAAGTCACTTGGGTGCGCCACTTGAAGTCTTCCGAACAGTCCGTGCCGCAATCAATCCCAGCGGGCGAACTCGTCACCTTCCCGCTGCCATTTCCCGACTTCGCGACAGTCAAGGTGCGAGTGAGCGTGGAGTCCGTGTCGTCGTTCGTGATGGTGCCGGTACCGGCTGCAGTGAGAATCCGCGCACCAATCGGGCTCGACAAGCGAACGGTGAACGTTTCGTTGTTCTCTTTCGTGGTGTCACCGATGACAGGGACATTGATCGTCGTGCTCTTCTGCCCGTCCGGGATGGTCGCCTTGCCCGTTGTGAACTGATAGTCCGTGTCGACTTTGGCGGTTCCGTTCGCCGTGACGTACGACACTGTGATCGGACTGGTGGCGGTGGCCGACGCCGTCACAGTGAAAGTCATGATGGTCGTAGCGGAGTTGCCTTCAACCACCGACGCATTCGAAATCCGCAAAGTGGGAACGGCTGCCGAAGCGACCGGCACTGAACCAAACGTCGCAATCAAGACACCTGATAGAACGGAAAGTGTTCTCAGAGCACGCAGAACGATCCCGTGAACTCATCCCCTACAGGTGGACGACGTTGTCACCTCGATCCTGCAAACCACCTGCCCTGTATGTCGCTTTTCCGAAGGCATGTCATTCATTCAGCTGACAACCAAGGACATCAACAACCAACGTGTGGTCAACATGACCGGCGCCATCACGCAGGATCACCGCCGCGATCGTCGTCACGGCCAGCCACGTCGGGTTCAGCACCGCCCGCCACCGCGCATGATCACGCGGATCAGCCCCACACACTTCGAGGTCTGGCGGCTGTGCCTCCAAGACCTCAATGACTGAGATCCGAGCGACCCTAGATTCCGCCCACGCACCCGCGAACGCGACCGACCGCAGTCCCGCAGGCGGACACGACTTCGAATACACGCGGCCCCCACCGAGCGGATCGTCGAGCGTCACAAAGTCCAGTACGCCACCGCAGTGCACCAGCCTGACCGCGTGCCCTGCTTCGTGAAAGACCAACCGACGCAACGCCTCCGAAGTCACGACGACTCGACACGCGCCCGTACCCAGCGGTTGACCTATTCGAACGAGCCCGCGTACACGCGATGCGCTCGGGTGCCGCGCCGCCACACAACTGGGCCACGAACATCGTTCAGCAGTGGGTGCCCATCGGAGACATGCACCACAAACGTGCCCGACAATTCGTCGGTCATACCGAAGTCGTGCCTGCCCCGATCGTTCGCCGCATCAGCCTGCTCAACGCACATCCCCAACCGCGCACCGGCAGCCTTCAGTTCATCCACCTGCCGTACCCGTTCGGCGCGTTCAGACGCCACACGAAGCCGCTCAACACGCTCCTGCGCCCCATACTCAGGGCCAACCATAGAAACACCCACAGTCGATTTCATCGAGCCTCCAACAGCATTTGAGCGCACTTTTCCTTGTGATCCTCAAATAGTCGAGGCGCATAAAACCGAATCGCAATTTCAAGACGATACGCAGCCAAATCTGCGCGAGCCCGCCGCAACTCGTCCTCGTTCGCATTCTTCGACTTCGAGAGACCACCAATTCGCGCACCGAGAACAACAGCATCGTTTCCATCGTTTCCTGTCATGCGCGCACTGTAGAAGTGCGGTGCGCAGTCGCACTGCACCCCGTGAAGGGACAATCCCGGCTCATGCGAACCATGCTCGACCCTGAGACGATCCGCCGAACCGGACCCGACGGGCCACACCACCGATGCCCTGATTGCTATGGACCATCACAACTTTGGCGCGGAAGTATCCACAAGTGGCGGTGCACAGAGTGCCTTCAACCGTGGATTTACGGCCATCTTTCACCGCTACCGGCAGTATCGCGAGCAGTCCTCCCGATGGGGGCATGGTGACCACCGCGAAAGACGCGCTCTACGTGGTTTTCCGGATACGCACTCTGATTTCGTCGACGGAATTTGCCTCACACTCGCTGCGATCACGCAATAACCACGATTAGGAACAACCATGAACGAACATGCACAGGAACAATTCGACGAAGACGATATTCAACTGATCGCCAGCATTGCCCGCGCAGCAGTCGAGGATCACGACAAGCACGTCTGGGACCACGCTCTCGACCGCGACCAGCCCGACGAACTCGACTCCCCAAGGTCGATCCACATTGAAGCCGTACGACTGGCGCACGCACAGATCGCAACAAAGGACGTTGCTGATCCCGTCGAAGGACTCATTCGTCGTGTCGCCTGTCTGACGCTGCGACACATGCTCGACAACTACAACGACTGGTTCGTCGAACACGGCTTTCGTGGCGTTGAAATCGCCGTTGAGCAAGCATCGAAAGCGGTGCAGTGGATCCGCGACGCCGGTGTCACCGATGAACGTGGCGCAAAACTGATCCGGGAGATCTGGTCAAGGGTTTCTGCTGGTGAGGACTTCCCTGACCTCCACGAGGTCGGCCTGATCAGCGCCGCCGATGTCACCTAGTGAAGACCTCGAAACCAGCGGTCGACAAGGTGAAGAAACTGCCGATCATCGGTATCGAGCACCGTTCTGACGGCACCGTGGCTGTCTCCACCAACGGTGTCGAAACGTGATGACCGCTGAACAGTTCCGGCGATTCTCCGGTCGATACGCCTTCCGGATCCAGCAGTGACCACGAGAATGCGAACAGTGGAGCATTTCATAGGACACGCCGCCACACAGATGGCACAGCTCAACAACGACAGCGACCGCATCACCGCAGCCCGCAACCTGCTCGCCAATCTCACCGCGATGAAGGATTTCGTGAAAGCCACGGAGCCACCCGGCGCACGCGCCTATCTCTATGGGCTCATCGACGCTTTGGCTGTCGTCACCAGCACCCAGACAGCAGAAGACCCCGCCACCATTACAGGTGACGGGGTCGACGACGACGGTTAAACCGCAGCACGCTTGTATTGGTACACAGTTTCGCGTGAGATGCCGTAGTGCTTCGCAATGGTGGTGACCGACTCCCCTGCCTTGATGCGGGCGACCAAGTCAGTGGCCTGCACCTTGGACAAAGCCGGTTTCCGGCCCTTGTAAACACCGTTCGCCTTTGCGATCGCGATGCCCTCGTCACGACGTTCCGCGATCAACGCCCGCTCGAACTCGGCCACCGCACCCAACATCGTCAGCAAAAGAGTCGCCATCGGAGAGTCCTCGCCGGTGAAGGTGAGACCTTCCTTGATGAACTGCACCGTCACTTTCTTCGCGTTGAGTTCGCGGACGATTCGGCGAAGGTCGTCAACGTTGCGAGCCAGGCGGTCCATCGAGTGCACGATCACGATGTCGTCGTCGCGGACATAGTCGATCATGGCCTTCAACTCGGGACGGTCAGCCGTCTTCCCGCTGGCCTTCTCGGTGAACGTCTTGTCAAGCTCGATCCCGTCAAGCTGGCGATCCGTGTTCTGACCGACCGACGAAACCCGGACATACCCGACGCGCTTACCTTGTGCCATTCTGCTGCCCTCCACTGCTGCGCTAACTGTCAGGTTAGAGCCTATAGACAGCCCTGACATGTGTCAATAAATGACGCGATCAACCCTAATCTGACGGCGCTCGACAGGTATCGCAGGGTCAGGCATGGGTACACCCCAAACTTGTGAATCACGGCGATAAGTGGCGGTGTTTTCACGCCGCTATGTGGCGCCGATGACGAGGGTGCTGCGGGCGGTTTCGACGACGTCGGCGGTGATGACGCTGAGTTCGTTGATTTTCATGACGCGGCTGATCTGGGTAAATAGTCGTTGCAGGAGACGGAAGTTGCCGCCGGTGATGCGGGCGACCGCGGCGACGGCTTGAGCGTCGGTGAAGTCGTCGGGGTCGAGGTCGAGGCCGATTTTGTGCCAGTGCCGGTTCAGGACGAAGGTGAGTTCTTCGCCGGTCAGGGGCCGGTAGTGGTGGGCGAAGCCGACGCGGCTGTAGAGCTGCGGGTAGCGGGAGAAGGTTTTCTCGATGCCGGGCATGCCGATGAAGAGCAGTCCGTGGTTGCCGCGGTCGTATTGGTCGCGTAGGTGCTCGATCGAGGCGTCGCCGAGTCGTTCGGACTCGTCGATGATGATCAGCTCGGTGTAGTCGGTGCTGGGCCCGTAATGGACGATAGGTCGGGGCTTGTCTCGGTCGAGGTGTTGTTCGATGCAGATGTTGACCCGCTGATGCAGGTGGTCGAGGTCGGCGCGGAACTCCTTGAGGGTGGCCGCGACGTGCGGGGTGTAGAGCACGGTGCGGGACCTGGCGAGGGCGGCGTAGATCTCGAGGTCGGAGTCTTCCCGTTTTCCCCAGGTGGTGAGCAGGTGGGCGGCTTTGTCCCAGCGTGCGTAGCGGGTGGCCGAGAGGGTTTTGCCGATTCCGGCTGGCCCGTAGCAGATTCCGATGGTGTGGTCGCGTTTGACGGTGTCGGCGAACTCGACGAACCGGCGGTGTTCCTTGGTGGCGATGAAGGGCCAGGTTCGTGAGGTCGGCATCGGTCAGTCCTCGTAGTAGGCGCGCAGCCGACGCGTCGGCGGTGCTTGTGGTTCGGGTGGTGGGGCGGGATCAACGAACGGGGGTAGGTAGTCGGCGACGGTGATGCGTTCGTTGATCTGCTCGCGCAGCCGTTTGCGGTAGGCGCGGCGGGCGGCCTGGATGTCTTTGAGGCTGAACGTGTCCGTCGCGTGTTCGGGGCTGACGGCTTTGCACAGGAACTGGCCTTTGTGGAACACCCTGATTTCGGTGATGTCGCGGGGGTCGTAGCGGATGACGACGGGTTCTTTGACGTAGGCGGCCAGGGTGGGGTGCATGTAGCGCAAGCCCTGGAAGGAGATCCCGTCACGTTGCACCAGGCGGGGTTTGGCGACGGTGACCAGTAGCAGGTCGAGCTCTTCGAGGCTTTCGGGCATGCGGGGCAGCCAACCGTCGGCGATCCACGACCGTGTCGGGGTGACACCGATTTCGGAATGCACCCGCTGGTGGTAGGTGACGGTGATGAACCGGTGGACCGCTGCATCCAGCTGGGCGAGGGTGAGTATCGGCGCGGTGGCGGGTCGTCCGTGGACGAGATGTCCGGGCAGGTCGGCAAGCAGTTCGGTGTTGATGGTGCCGAACAACCGCTCGATCTTGCCGCGTCCTTGCGGTCGCCCGGCCGCCGAGTGCACGATCTGGAACTTCAACCCGATGCCGACTTGGGTGAGGTGGTCGCTGATGAAGTCGCTGCCGTGATCGGCGTAGAGGACATCGGGCAGACCGCTCATCGGCCAGGCGGGGTCGGCTTTGGTCCAGATCGCCTGCCGCAACGCCAGGGACGTGTTGATTGCCGAGGGTGCACCGACGGTGACGGTGTAGCCGGGTACCGCGCGGGAGTGGTCGTCGAGCACGACGGTCAGCCACGGACGCACCGGGCGTCCATCGGAATTGACGATATGGATGTCGAGTTCGGTGTGGTCGCACTGCCACATCGCATTCGGGCCTGACGCGCGACGCCGGTGGACCAGCTCGAAGGTGTCGCGGAACGCGACTGGGCCGTCGTGGGCGAGGGTGAGGATCGCGGGTCCGAGACCGGCCACGATCTCGCGCACCGTGGTGTACGACACCGGCGGGAGTCCTTCTTTGGCGGCGTGTTCGGCCGCGCGGCGGGTGATTGAGGCGAGCGAGGAGCGGGGTTTGCGCAGCGCCATCTTCTCGATCACGGCCACCAGGCGTGGGTCGGTTCTGCGTCCATTGGGGGTACGTGGTGTGCGCGCCAAACCCGCAAGCCCGGATGCGTGGTAGCGGTGCAGCCAACGCTGCGCGGTGCGCAGCGCAATATCGGCCTCTGCCGCGGCGCGGGTCAGCGGCACACCGTCCTGCAGGTGCGGGGCCAGAACCTGCCAGCGGCGCAGCGCCTGATGGCGTTGGGCGTCGCTGAGCTGGTTCAATGCCTCGATCACGGCGCGGCTGACACGCTTGCCATAGGTTCGCCGGACAGCGCTTCCGCGTTTTTCAGGTGCCGGTGCACCGTGGAAGCTGACACCTCCAGCGCTTTTGCGATCTGTGGCAGCGATTCCCCGCGCGCCCGGCGGGCTTTGGCGGCAGCGAGTTTGTCCGCGTCGAGTTTTGCGGGGCGGCCACCGACCCTGCCGGCATTGCGGGCCGCTGCGAGCCCTGCCATGGTGCGCTCGTGGATGAGGTCGCGTTCGAGTTCGGCGAACGCGGCCATGACGGTGAAGAAGAACTTCCCGGACCCGCTCGCGCTGTACCGGCCCTCCAGGGTGCCGGTCAGGATGTGTAGACCCACTCCGGAGGTGTGGAGTTGCTCGGCCAGTCCGACGACCTCGGTGACCGACCGGCCCAGTCGGTCGAGCTTCCACACGACCAGGGTGTCACCCGGATCGAGGCGATGCAGCGCCGCAGCCAGTCCGGGTCTGTCTTTGCGGCGGCTGCTGACCCGCTCAACGAACAAGCGGCGGCACCCGTGCGCGGTGAGCGCGTCGATTTGTAACTGGGGGTCTTGCTCGACGGTCGACACCCGCGCGTAGGCGATACAGCCCGGATCACCGTCCTGGTTGATCAGTTCCTCGAAGGCATCGTCCACGCCCGTGTTCCCCCTTTGCGAAAACCTGTCAAAACAGTACGCCCGAACAGGCGGTTTCAGAAAGGGTTTCGCAAAGGATCTGACGTGCGAACAGGCCATATCCGAAGCCTTTGCGAATACGTACGTTTACAGAAACCGGTGGGCATCTGCCTGGCGGATGATCTTGGTCGCGAGGAACTGGTAGCCATCCTGATCTGGAACGGCAGTCCACGTGAACGAGACCGTCTCGCCGGCGACCAGGCGACGGAATCCAGGCGCCGAGATCGCGGAGAAATGAGCCCAGCAACCCCCGGAGGTGTCCGCCGAGTCGAGCACGCCCCATCCATCCTCGTCGTGCCACTCCCGCACAACGCCCTCCGAATACATGCCGATCAACCTGCCACGTTTTCAGCCTGTGATCCGACAGGTTCAGTTCGGAATTCGAGCCGTGCCCAAGTGATTCCCGTTCCCGTCGTACGCGGTGAGTTTCGGCGGCCGCCGCCCGGCCCACACGGTCAGGAACTGCCCGTGCCAAGGCACGGCGATTTCACGGTCGCCAACGTGAACCGACTCGACCTGGGCGCTCGCCTGCATGATTGAGTAGCTGATCCAGCGCCCATGCCAAGGCCACAAACTGTGACGGCCCCGGCTGTCGAGAATTCCGCCGGGGCCACTACGTGCCACCATCACCTGCGGATCGATACCCGACAGGATGTGCCCCAGATTCTGCAACACCTCAGGTATCAGCCTCGGACGGTCTGTCAAGAGGTCCTCGTCATAGCCATGGCTACCGCCACCTCCGCCAAGCATGCGCCACTGGCCGTCCCGCAGAGCCAGCACATGGATTTCCTCGTGCACGCAGCCGACACCGCGGCGGAGAAACATCGTGGCTGCAGTGTCCCCGGCAACGTCCACCGCCATCGCCACGAACCGGCGGCGCCTACTCAGCCGCGGCACCGGAGCCAGAGTTCGCGATTCAATGAGCGTGATGCTCTCCACCAGCGCGTCATAGGCCACGGCCCGATCCTACGAAAGCAGCAACTCCGCTGCACCAACACGAGCGACTCGGGGCAAGGTCCGTGTCCGCGTGAAGAGCGCCACTTATCACCGTTGTTCACACGCCGTCGCGAAGGCAGATACGGAGCGTGGGTCAAACCCGTTTCGGGACTGTTGCTCGGTTCAGTCGGCCTTCTCTTCCTGTTGCAGGACGGCAGTACCGTCCAGCTGTTCGCCCTCTACCGGCTCATCACCGGCAAGCCGCCGTCGGCTGTTCGCTGTAGCTGTTTGACTATCGCGACCGCGCTCGCCATTGTCCCGACAGCACAGCAGAACCGCGACGACGGCGCTCACAGCTAGTGGGACCAGCATGACGACGAGGCCGAACGGGTGCGCACCCGATGCATGCGCGGATATGGCGATCACGCCGTTCGGGACGGCGAGATCGTCGCCGCTGCACGCGCGCCCACAAACACGCTGAGTGCGCCGTAAATGAGGTGCAGGTAATTGTCGGGCTCGGCAGCACCGTCGATGTTGAGGAACTGTGCACCGCCGAGTACTCCGAGCACGAAGGCCGCCAACAGTCCAGCACCGATGGCGACGTTGGCCACGCGTGCACTGCGTTCACTGGTTGCGGCTGCAAGCCAGGCGGTTCCGAGAACCAGGTGCACGACGTTGTGTGCGGGGTTGAGGCCGAGAATGATCAACTTCTCGTCCGTGTTTCCGAGGAAGTCGTCGAAACCGGTGACGAGGAAACCGAGCACTCCGGCGGACAGGTAGATGACTGCGGACGCGATCGCAAAGTTTCGATTCGTGATGAGGGACACTGCGGGCTCCTTGGTGAGAACGAATGGTCACCTGCTGAGTGCCCCTGTCCGGTCTGCCGTTACAGGCCGCCGCCGATCTCCTCGTGGACCCGTTGCCGCAAGACCGGAAGAACCTCAGTCGTAAACCACGGATTGCGTGCCTGCCATCGAAAGTTCAGCGGTGATGGATGCACGAGTGGCAGGCGCGCAGGCAGGTAGTCGCGAAAACCCCGAACCCTCTCGGTAAGTGACATGTCCCGGCCCAAGTAGTGGCGCTGCGCATAATCGCCGACCAACAACGTCAGACGGACTTGGGGCATCTGTTGAAGCAACCGCGGGTGCCAGGTGTGGGCGAAGTCCGGCCTCGGGGGCAGATCGCCTGTCTTCCCCTTTCCTGGGTAGTAGAAGTCCATCGGCAGGATCGCGAACATCGCCGGGTTGCGAAAGGTCGATTCGTCGACAGCGAGCCATTCCATGAATTTTTGCCCGCTGGCGTCATTCCACGGGATGCCGCTTTCCTGAGCCTTGATGCCCGGTGCCTGACCAATGATCAGACACCGGGCATCAGGAGATGCGACGTACACCGGTTCGTACCCGGCGTCGGCCGCCCAGGCGTTGCTGGGGTCCGCGACGATGTCCGCGCGAATGTGGGCGAGATCTGTCACTACCTGATTGTCTCGCCCGCACGGCGCAGCGAGGCCCAGGTAGCGTCGGCCTTGGCGACCAGTTCGGCTTCGTCCCCATCCCTCCACAGCGCCAGCGCGTCGACCTCGTCGTTGCGCAGGAAGCCCATCAGCCGGCCGTGAACGACCTTGAAGTTCGACGGGTCGCAATCGAACTGCTTGTCGATCGTCAACCCGAACGCACACCAGCCCCCGTAGGCCGGCTCGTACTTGGCTGGGTTGGCCTGGAATGCAGCCACCTGATCCGCATCGGTGAAGTGGTAGGTGACGCCGTTGTACTGGGCGCTGTGCACGGCGAGCCCGGGCTCGGCCTTCCCGTGGTCGACGTACGACACCGGGCTGTAGCCCTGCAGACCGACACCGTTGTCGTCGACGTTGTGCGTGGTCATCGCCATGTCTGATGCTCCTTCAAGGATCGACGGAGCCCAGTGCTGCCGTCGAGACTGGGAGTCCGCTGACGGCACGTTCGTTACAGCCGCGAGGGTGCGGAAACCTGCGGGCGATTGTCTGTAACGTCCGGACGAGACGAGGAACCCATCCATCGTGGGAGAGGCAAAGAACATCGCGGACCTGCATGGCGACCTGGCTGCCCTCCGAGCGGGCGACGAGGGCGCGTATCGCGAACTTATCGCGACCCACCACGGTCTGTTGCGCCAGATGGCGAGTTGGTACGTCCCCGTCGATGACATCGACGAGGTGCTGCAGGAAACCTGGACAGCGGTGTTTCGGGGAATCGATCGGTTTGAAGGGCGATCATCACTTCGGACGTGGATATGCCAGATCCTGCTAAACCAAGCTCGACGGCGCCACGGGCACAGCCTTAAGTCCATCCCGTACTCGGCCGTCGCGCCGGCGACTGCGGACCCCGAACTGGCCGACGCAGGACTCCTCCACGACACCCTGGGACCTGGGTACTGGCGTTCGGTTCCACCAGTCTGGTGGGCTGATCCCGAAGGCAGGTTACTGGGCTCCGAAATCACCCGAGTGGCATCGGACGCTTTGGACCAGCTGACCGGCGCGCAACGCGAAGTCGTGGTGTTGCGTGACGTCGAGGGTTGGAGTTCCGAGGAGACGTGCGAAGCACTGGGCATCAGCAGTGCCAACCAGAGAGTTCTGCTCCACCGCGGGCGAGCGGTCGTCCGACAAGCACTTCAGGAGTACTTCGATGGCGAATGACAATCCGTCGCCCGACAACATCCGGGCAATGTTGCGTATCACCTGCGCCGACGCCGGCGTCCTCCTCAGCGACTACCACGACGGCACACTCCCTGCCGACGATCGCGAGCGGGTGGCGAGCCACATCGGCGGCTGCGTTGCGTGTGGGGTGATCCTCGAACAGATTCACACGACGACGCTGGCATTGCGCGCCGTGGGGTCCGCGCGTGCGGTGCCCGAACAGGACACCATCGACAGGATTCTCGCCCGGATACACCGCGCATAGTTCTCGCTCGGGTTGATGAGGGGCTTCGAATGCGATCGCGAACGCGTTCAGCGCAAGGCTTCCACTACTGCTGTCGAGCCCGCAGCGTTCCGGACCCGCCAAATATCGGCGTGAAATCACCGCCATTCATCGTCGCGATCCACACCCCAAACTGACGCACAAGATTGCATTCGCTGCGAAAGATGATCTAGGAACCGAAGGGAAACCCGGACCCGACAGTGAGTGTGGTTGTGTAGGTCGCGTCGGGTTGAGCGCCGTTGGCGGCGGTGACCGTGAGCGGAAATGAACCAACTTCGGTCGGAGTTCCGGTCAACGTGCCATCAGAGTTAAGAACGATGCCGTTTGGGAGCGCACTGGTGGTCGTCACTGTCGGTACAGGCTTTCCGGTCACTGTGAATGTGAACGAATACGCCTGGTTCAGCGTTGCGGGGCCCGGGTCGCCGCCGATCGTCGGCGCGATCAGTTCGTCAATAACGGAAATGTTGTCCGAGAAGCTATTCGCGACGTAAGCACGGGAACTGTCGGGCGTAACCGCGACAAAGAGTGGGTTGTCTCCCACGGCGACAGTGTCCACGACTGTCTTTGTGGCGTTGTCAATGATCGACACCGCATCGGACTCGCGATTTACAACGTATACATGGGCACCATCTGGTGCCGTTACGAGAAATGGCGGAAAACCGCCCACCGTGAGTGTGCTGTGGACTGTTTTCGTGGTTGCGTCGATGATGGACACGGTTCCGGACGCGATGTTGTTGACGTAGGCCCACTTGCTGTCTGGCGTTATAGAGACCCGCGACGGGTACTGACCGACGGGGACGGTGGCGATCACAGTGTTTGTGGCCGTGTCGATGATCGAGACGGTGTCTGACATGTGATTCGCCACGTACGCCAGCGCACCGTCGGCAGCGACAGCTACGTGAACCGGCGTGTTCCCGACCGCGACCGTGCCTGTCACCGCATTGGAAGCCGTGTTGATGACCGACACAGAGTTCGAGGCATAGTTCGTGACGTAAGCGAGACCGCCGCTCGGGGTGATCGCGACGTACTGCGGCGCTTGACCGACGTTGATCGTGGCGGTCACTGTGTCAGTCGCCGTATCGATGACACTGACGTTCCCCGAATTGGTGTTGGTGACATACGCACGAGTCCCGTCTGGCGTCACCGAAACAAAGAACGGGTTGTCGCCGACCGGCACGGTGACTGTGACAGTGTTCGTCGCCGTGTCGATCACGGACACCGTGTCCGAGTTGCGGTTCGTGACATAGGCCTTGGCGCCGTCGGGGGTGATCCCGACAAAGATGGGAACGTCACCAACGGTAATGGTCGCGGAGACGGTATTCGTCGTGGTGTCGATGACCGTGACGGTGTCCGCGCCAGCGGTGGATCCCTCGTTGGCGACGTAGGCGTGTGTTCCATCTGGGGTGATGGCGATGAACGACGGATAGCTATCCACTTCGGTTGTCGCTACGACGCCGAATTCCTCGGCCATTGCCCGCGACGGTGTGGCCAGTGATGTGATGACAGCGAGTACGAGAGAGGTCGTCAAGGTAGCCCTACCGACGCGGCGACGAGGCTCGACCCGACCGGTGTTTGCATGCGTTGTGTGAATGACTGCGACCCCAATGTCGATCTGTCCGTGGTTGGCCCAAGGTGCGAGTATGCAGCAGGTTCAGATCCTGTCCTGGAACAAACCGCCGTCAGTGATCTAACGGTTGCGATCGGCTTCACCGGCACTCAAACGACGAACGCCAGGCCCTACCGCATAGACCCTGTGCTTCACATCCGGATCAATCGTCGGAGACTTAGATAGGTCCGACCGTCATCATTGAGAAAACCCTGATCGTGGCGGCATGTAGATGCTAGTGCCCGACGCGATCGACGACACCGGCAGCGACCACGGTTGTGGCTCGACGACTTCAGCCTCGACCTCAATCGGCTCCGACTCCTCGACCGCAGCGACGGGGCCTTGATAGTCAGCCCCATCCGCCACCGCCTCCTCCACGTCACCGACAGTCGGGACAGGCGGAGAGACGGGTGGCGACGGCAAGGCGGGTGCACTCGACATCGTCGTCACTGGTGTTGGTGACGCACCCGCGATTCTCGACAACAGAGACGATGCGGTCGCCGCGAAATCAGCGCCACCAGTTACGCGGCCCTCGACCTCGAACCTCGACGGTCGGTCGAGACCATACAGTCGCCCCCGCCGATCCGAGATCCGGACGTCCGTTGATGCCAACGCCGCAAGCTGCGCCGGACTCGCCACAGCGATCGCCGCCCACAACTCACGTCGCCACGCCAACAGGTTCCTGTCCTCGATCGCAACCAACTCGGCGGCACTCTCGCGTTCCTGACGCGCCAACAGCCGCTTCACAGCCCGAAACGCAGCTTCCTTCCCGGCATACCCCAGACGCTCCGAAATCTCCGGATACGTCGCACCAGACGCCCGTAGTTGAATCGCTGCGACAGCGCGAGCACGGTTCGCTTCACGCTTCCCTTTGCGTCGACGTAGTTGATCGCCTACGGGTTGATCGGTCGTCATGTCGTGAGTGTCGCGGTCGCCGGTGCAAACGATTGCCTACGGACCGCCCGGTGCCGGTGGGACTAACTCATCTTTCGTCCGTCAGCTCAGCAGTTTCGCTTTGGCTCGCTCGAATTCTTCAGCCGAGAGCGCACCCTGGTCGCGAAGCGAAACAAGTGCGGCGAGTTGTGCGGTCAAGTCAGGAGCGCTGGGAGCGCCTACGGGTTGCTGTTGCAACTGGTGTCGCTTACCCCAGTCGGGATGATTTCGGAACCACGCCTCGATTTTTTCGGACGTCCCGTAGCTGACCGCGACCTCCGCGATGACGGTGCCGTTTCCTTGCACGGTAAGGACTTGTTCGAGGCTAGATGCCTTCAATCTTTTCTTGTCGTCGCTGGTTACTCTGCGGACGGCGAACCCGGTTACGTCGGCAACATTGACTCTGAAGGCGGGCAGCACAGTCATCGTCTTCCTGAACTCAACAGTGCCGTTCCCATAGTCAATGAGGCTGCCGTTGCCGAACCCGAGGCCATGCGAAGCGGGCCCTGTTTCTCCTTTGATGTCCGTTGCCGGTGGACTGACAAGTTCAACTGGTTCAATTCCTACGAGCGTTGCGCGAACGGTCTCCGCGAATGCCTCTGCGGCCTTGTCCTTCGTGCCTCCTTTCATCAGGTAGGCGTTGAGGTCCTTCTCGATCGCGTTGTCGTTGGTGCTGCCGCCGCGCAGTTGGAAGCGGACGTGGCCGCGTTTCGTGAGCGTGGGTTGTACGACTTCGACCGATTCGATCGCGCCGAGCGGGATTACGCGTGGTGACGCAGCCTTCTTGTTTGGTGGAGCAAGCATGCCCGAGTATGTCAACGTCAGGGTTTTGGCATTGGTGTCGAGAATTGCCTCGCAGCCGACGCCTTTGTGACTGTTCATCGGTTGCCCCTTCTGTTCGCTTAGTCTGCGCTGTCGCATCACTGTTGAGGCTATGGGAGTGGCGGAACGTCCGTTCGGCAAATCGGCCTTGTCATTCGGTCATCCGACAGTGCACGG
>JAJFUQ010000199.1 GCA_021372355.1 Nocardiaceae bacterium
TGTGGAGTCATGACTCCATGCTCCTGAGCTGCGATTACGTCTGGATTGCCGAGACGAAAACCAGGTTGTGAGCTAGACCTCGACCTCGTTCTCTTCCGGCCACACGCGGAATTCGGTGCCCTGGGGCGCCATTTCGGTAAGCCGGCCGTAGTAGATGCCCCGGCCGGCCGCGGACACGATCTCCTGGTGGATCGGGACCGCCACTCGAGGGGCGACCGAACGCAGGTAGTCCACGGTCTCGCTGATCCGCATCCACGGTGCGGTCGCCGGGATCGCGAGCACATCGACGGGGAAACTCGGGACGAACAGTGAGTCGCCAGGGTGGCAGAACCGAGCCGGGTTGGTGTCGTCGCCAATGAGATAGACGGTGTTGTCGATCACCGGGATGTCCGGGTGGATCACCGCATGCCGGCCGCCGCCGGCCGTCACTTTCACCGTGCCGAGTTCGAGGGCATTGCCGGAGTGCACGGGTTGCCAGCCGCCGCCGAGAATCGCGGCCGACTGCGGGTCGGCGAGCAGCTTCGCATTCGGGTTCCCGGCCACGAGATCGGGCAATCGTGCCTGGTCACAGTGGTCCGGATGCTGGTGCGTGATGATGATGGCGTCGAGATCGGTGAGGCCTTCGAAGCCGTGCGAGAAGTTGCCCGGATCGAACAGCACGCGGGTCCCGTTGAGTTCCAGCAGCAGGCAAGAGTGGCGGAAGTGCGTCAGGCGCATAACAGTCAGTCTCGCCTATCGAGATCAGCCGCACGGCGTGTCTGAGCCGCCCGTTAGACTTTGCACGGGTTAGGGCAGTTTCTGCCCAAGGACACAGCGAAAACGGGAGTGGAAATGGCGCGCGTAGTCGTCGATGTGATGCCGAAGGTGGAGATCCTCGATCCCCAAGGCCAGGCCATCGTCCGTGCGCTGCCTCGCCTCGGATTCAACGGCGTCAGCGACGTCCGTCAGGGCAAGCGTTTCGAGCTCGAAGTCGACGACACCGTCACCGACGACGAACTCGCCAAGATCGCCGAATCCCTGCTGTCCAACACGGTCATCGAGGAATGGAAGGTCACCCGACTGTGAGTGCACGCATTGGTGTGATCACCTTTCCCGGCACGCTCGACGACATCGACGCCGCGCGCGCCGCACGTCTGGCCGGCGCGACGGTCGAGCCGCTGTGGCACTCGGACGCCGACCTCAAGGGCGTTGACGCGGTCATCGTTCCCGGTGGCTTCTCCTACGGCGACTACCTGCGCTGCGGTGCGATCGCCCGCTTCGCGCCGGTCATGAACGAGGTCGTTCGCGCGGCCGGTCAGGGCATGCCGGTCCTCGGCATCTGCAATGGCTTCCAGATCCTCGCCGAGTCGGGTCTGCTTCCGGGTGCGCTCACCCGCAACGCCGGACTGCATTTCATCTGCCGCGACCAGTGGCTGAAGGTCGAGTCGAACAACACCGCCTGGACGTCCCGCTACGAGGTCGGTGCGGAAATCCTCATCCCGCTGAAGTCGGGTGAGGGTCGCTACCAGGCCAGCGAGGACGAGCTCGACCGCCTCGAGGGCGAAGGTCGCGTCGTCTTCCGCTACTCGGGTGACAACCCCAATGGTTCGAAGCGCGGCATCGCCGGTATCGCGTCGGAGAACGGCCGCGTGGTGGGACTCATGCCGCACCCGGAGCATGCCACCGAGGCGCTCACCGGGCCGAGCGACGACGGGCTCGGCATGTTCCTGTCCGTGCTGGACTCGTTGCTGAAGGCCTGAACCTATGGCGTCGGCGGAGGGCTTGTGCGCATTCGTTGATGCTTCGCCATCGCCGTTTCATGTGTGCGAGACGGTCGCGGCGCGCCTGAGCGCTGCCGGTTTCACGCGGCTGCTTGAAACCGACGCGTGGCCGAGCGATGTCGGCGGCTACTACGTCATTCGCGGCGGGTCGATCGTCGCGTGGCGGATCGACAGTGCTCCGAAGGCCTTCCGGATCGTAGGCGGGCACACCGACAGTCCGAACCTACGGTTCAAGCAGCATCCGAACGCCCGCTCCGATGCGTGGAACATGGTTCTCCTCGAGCCGTACGGCGGCGCGTGGCTGAACTCGTGGCTCGATCGGGACCTCGGCTTCTCCGGTCGGATCACGGTCCGTGACGGCGCGACCGCGAAAGAAGTGCTGGTCAAGGTCGACGATCCAGTGCTCCGCGTGCCCCAGCTTGCGATCCACCTGTCGGACGATCGCAAGGGCGTGACTCTCGATCCGCAGCGGCATGTGAACGCGATCTGGACCGGCCGCGGTAACTTCACCGACCACCTCGCCGACTTGGCCGGTGGACAGGTCCTCGGCTTCGAGCTGATGACTCACGACACCGCGCCGAGCCACGTCATGGGTCCGTACGTCAGTGCACCTCGCCTCGACAACCAGGGCACGTGCTACGCCGGCCTCGAAGCGCTGCTCGCCGCCGAACCCGGTGCGACGACGCAGGTCCTGGCCCTTTTCGACCACGAAGAGGTCGGCAGCACGTCCGATCGCGGTGCGCAGTCGGATCTGTTGCTGACCGTCCTCGAGCGGATCGTTCTCGCCCACGGGGGAGCCCGGGAGGACTTCCTCCGGGCGATGGCAGGTTCGGTGTGCGCGTCCGGCGACATGGCCCACGCGACGCATCCGAACTACCCCGAGCGGCACGAGCCCGCGCACCGGATTCAGGTCAATGGCGGACCGGTTCTCAAGGTCAACCAGAACCTGCGCTACGCGACCGACTCGGCGGGCGCGGCTGCTTTCGCACTCGCGTGCGAGCAGGCCCGGGTTCCGCTGCAGCGGTACGTACACCGTGCCGACCTGCCCTGCGGTTCGACGATCGGACCGCTGACCGCCGCGCGGACCGGCTTGTCCACGGTCGATGTCGGAGCCGCGCAGTTGGCGATGCATTCGGCGCGCGAATTCATGGGCGCCGCGGACGTCGCCATGTACAGCAACGCGCTGTGCGCATTCCTCAACCCGCGTTCGTGACCATGCACCGCGTTCGAGGAAATCCACCGTGCACGGTGGACCTTCTCGAGAAGCATGCATTAACGCCCTGCGCTACTGACGTCTCGATGACGAATCGCGCCCATTAGACTCTTGTTGGCCTCCCGTTGTGTCCTGAAGGCACCGAAAGGATTCTCAGTGTCTGTTGACACCGTCGATCACGCAGTCTCCACGCCTGATCAGCCTCAGCCGTACCGTGAGCTCGGTCTGAAGGACGACGAGTACACCCGCATCAAGGAAATCCTCGGCCGCCGGCCTACGGATGCCGAGCTGGCGATGTACTCGGTCATGTGGAGCGAGCACTGCTCGTACAAGTCGTCGAAGGTGCACCTGCGCTACTTCGGTGAGACGACGACCGATGCTATGAAGGAACACATGCTCGCCGGTATCGGCGAGAACGCCGGTGTCGTCGACATCGGCGACGGCTGGGCTGTCACGTTCAAGGTCGAGAGCCACAACCACCCGTCGTACGTCGAGCCGTACCAGGGCGCCGCGACCGGCGTCGGAGGCATCGTCCGCGACATCATGGCGATGGGCGCCCGCCCGATCGCGGTCATGGACCAGCTGCGCTTCGGTGCCGCGGACCACCCGGACACCCAGCGCGTCGTCGACGGTGTCGTTCGCGGTGTCGGCGGCTACGGCAACTGTCTGGGTCTGCCGAACATCGGTGGCGAGACCATCTTCGATTCGTCTTACCAAGGCAACCCGCTGGTCAACGCGCTGTGCGCCGGAGTGATGCGGGTCGAGGACCTGCACCTGGCGAACGCGCGCGGTGCCGGCAACAAGATCATCCTGTTCGGTGCGCGCACCGGCCTCGACGGCATCGGCGGTGTCTCGGTGCTCGCCTCGGACACGTTCTCCGGTGACGAGCAGGGCGCAGGCCGCAAGAAGCTTCCGTCGGTCCAGGTCGGCGACCCGTTCACCGAGAAGGTGCTCATCGAGTGCTGCCTCGAGCTCTACCACGCGGGTCTCGTCGAGGGAATCCAGGACCTCGGCGGTGCCGGACTGTCCTGCGCCACGTCCGAACTCGCCGCTGCCGGTGACGGCGGCATGCACATCGCGCTCGACCAGGTTCCGCTGCGCGCGACCGGCATGACCCCGGCTGAGGTGCTCTCCAGCGAATCGCAGGAGCGCATGTGCGGTGTCGTGAAGCCGGAGAACGTCGACGCGTTCATGGCGGTCTGCAAGAAGTGGGACGTTCTGGCGACGGTCATCGGTGAGGTCACCGAAGGCGATCGTCTCGTCATCACGTGGAACGGCGAGACCGTCGTCGATGTACCGCCGCGCACGGTCGCGCACGAGGGTCCGGTGTACAACCGGCCGATCGAGCGCCCGGAGTGGCAGGACGCTCTCAACGCCGACACCCCGGACAACCTCAAGCGCCCGCAGACGGCGGACGAGCTGAAGTCGACGCTGCTCATGATGCTGGGCAGCCCGGCACTGTGCAGCCGTCGCTGGATCACCGAGCAGTACGACCGCTACGTCCGCGGAAACACGATCCTCTCTGAGCACGCCGACGCCGGCATGATCCGCATCGACGAGGAGACCGGTCGCGGTATCTCGCTCGCCACCGACTGCTCGGGCCGCTACACCAAGCTCGACCCGTACGCCGGCGCGAAGCTCGCCCTGGCTGAGGCCTACCGCAGCGTGGCCACCACCGGCGCGGTGCCCAAGGCCGTCACCAACTGTCTGAACTTCGGCTCGCCGGAGGACCCGAACGTCATGTGGCAGTTCCAGCAGGCTGTGCGCGGTCTTGCGGACGGCTGTGCGGAGCTCGGCATCCCGGTCACCGGTGGAAACGTCAGCTTCTACAACCAGACCGGCAGCACTGCGATCCACCCGACGCCCGTTGTCGGCGTGCTCGGTGTCATCGACGACGTGAGCCGCCGGACGCCGACCGGCATCGGTACCGAAGAGGGCGAAACGCTCTACCTCCTCGGCGAGACGCGCGACGAGTTCGGCGGTTCGATCTGGACCCAGGTCGAGCACGACCACCTCGGCGGATTGCCGCCGCAGGTCGACCTGGCCCACGAGAAGCTGCTCGCGGAGATCCTCGTCGCCGCCTCGCGTGACGGCCTCCTGAGCGCCGCACACGACGTGTCCGAGGGCGGTCTCATCCAGACGATCGTCGAGGCTGCGATCGCCGGAGAGGTCGGCTGCCGCATCCTGCTTCCGGAGGGCAGCGACCCGTTCGTGCAGCTGTTCTCGGAGTCGGCCGGCCGAGTGGTCGTCGCGGTTCCGCGCACCGAGGAGTCGCGTTTCGTCGCGATGTGCGAAGCGCGTCAGATGCCGTTCACCCGGATCGGTGTCGTCGATCAGGGCTCGGATTCGGTCGAGGTGCAGGGCCAGTTCTCGATCACGCTCGACGAACTGCGTTCGACGTGGGAGTCGACCCTTCCGACCTTGTTCGGTGTCGCCGAAGGTTAAGGTCACCCCCGAGCAACTGCGCCAAGCGGTCAGCGCCGTCGGGGAGTGGTTACGCGGCGGCCCCGAACCGGCGCGGGCTGACGTCGCCGCCGCGGTCCGTGCTTCCGCACGGTATCTGGCGCAGATCGCCCCTGGTCACAGCGTCGAACTTCGCATTCCGCCGTTCGTCGCGGTGCAGTGCATCGAGGGGCCGCGGCATACGCGCGGGACTCCGCCGAACATCTTCGAGTCGTCGCCACGTGCGTGGCTCGAGCTGGTGATCGGAGCGCCCGTCTCCGACGAACCGCAGCTGTCCGGCCACCGGGCACCTGAGGTCCTCGACTACCTGCCGCTGGTTCGGATCTAGGTCATGACGCGACTTCCCGACCCAGCGCTCATCGTGCTTGTCGGTCCGTCGGGTGCGGGGAAGTCGACCTGGGCAACGGGCCGGTATCGCGCGCCGGAGATCGTGTCGTCCGATGCGTTGCGGGGCGTCGTCGGTAGTGGCCCGAATGATCTGGACGCGAGTATCGACGCGTTCGCGCTGCTCGAGTCCATTGTCGATGCGCGCCTCGGACGTGGGCTCACGACGGTCGTCGACACCCTAGGGCTGGATCCGGAGCGTCGCCGCCGGTGGCTCGACGTTGCCACCCGCGCGGGGCTCGCCACCGTCGCAGTCCTGTTCGACACTCCTGCCGATGAATGCCGTCGTCGCAACGCGGCGCGTGATCGCCCCGTTCCGGCGCGCGTTCTCGCGGAGCAGATCAAGCGTCACCGCGGAGTCCGACCGGACATCGAGGCCGAGGGCTGGGGTCTCGTCCTCGGGATCGATCAGGAAGCGGTCGCACAGCCTCCTGCGATCGCAGCAGCCGGCCCGGACCCCGATAGACGGGGATCGCACGGGCTGCGGGTCTTCCTGCAGGTCTCGAGATTTCCCTGGGGCTCGGACCCGTTGGCGTGGCTGCGCGACGTCGCGGTCGCTGCGGACGAGGCCGGATTCGCCGGTCTGGCGCTGATGGACCATCTGATTCAGATTCCGCAGGTCGGCCGCGCGTGGGACCCGATACCGGAGCCGTGGGTCGCATTGGGTGCGCTCGCCGCGCTCGACACCAGCCTCCAGTTGGGCACGTTGTGCACGCCCGTCACGTTCCGGCCGCCAGGCATCACGGCGAAGACGGCGGCCACGCTGTCGGCGCTCACGGGCGGCCGTTCGTTCCTCGGGGTCGGCGCCGGCTGGTGGGGGCGCGAACACGCGGCTTTCGGGCTGTCGTTCCCCGGCCCGCGTGAGCGTCTCGACGAGCTCGAACGCGGGATCGTGACGATGAAGGCGCTGTTCGCGCCCGGAACAAAGGCGTTCTCGGGCGAGGGAGTGGAACTGCCGGAAACGACGTGCTACCCGAGGCCTGGGGGAGCGATCCCGATCATCGTCGGTGGCAACGGG
>JAJFUQ010000213.1 GCA_021372355.1 Nocardiaceae bacterium
CCTTCCCGTTCCGGATGCATGCTCAGCATCTCTTCCTCGCCCTCGCCGCTGCGCCCGACGGTCTTGATCCACGCCGGGTCGACAATGACGTGACACGTACCGCAGGCCGCTTCGCCACCACAATCACCGTCGATGCCGGGGACGGCTTCGTCGACGGCGGTCTGCATGAGCGACTTCCCCTCCACGAGATCGGCTTCGTAGTCGTCTCCATCGTGGGTGATGTATGTGATCGTGGCCATGGCCACCTCCTTGCACGTATGAGGTTCCCCTTGAGTGTGAATGTGCGGATCCCGACCGATCCATGTGTGAACGTCGCAATCTGTTGTTAATCTGGCTCACGTGACCCTCGGTGAATCCGGTGTGCCCCCGTTGGCGTTTGCACAGCTTCTCGACAGCGGTGCGCTGGGCACGGAGGCGACGAGCGCATTCGGTCGGATAATGGCCCAGGAGGGCACCGACCTCAGAACGTTGATCACGCAAGAAGCGCAGGTGCCGATGCAATGGTTTCATGACGTGTATCCGACGATGGGGCCGCACGACGGGTTTCGGCTGGGCCTCGCATTCGCTGAGCACGCTCAGCTGACCTCCTTCGGTCCACTGAGCCTGCCGCTGGTCAGTGCCGGGTCGGTCGTTGACATCGTCGAGTTGCTTCGTTTTCTGCCGTTGATCTCGACGGCGCTAAGTGCGGACTTTCATCATGGCGCCAGTGGTCTTACCATCGGTCTCGCAGGGCGCACCGACAGCGCGGGTACCGACTGCTTTCCCGTCACTTATGGGGGCCTGACCGTTCTGCGTCTGGTGAAAATACTCACAGGAGATGTGTCCTCAGCAGAGTTACACCTGACCTGCCCGGCGCCGACCGAGCCGCTGAACGTGGGAGAGATAGGGCATCGAGTCGTCTTCGATGCGCCAGCGTCATTTGTTCGCATACCAGCCGAGGCGCTTCATGAGGTGTGCCGCTTTTCCGATCCCGTCGCCTACCGGATCGGTACCGCCGAACTGCGACGGCTCTGCGATCAGCGGCGTCACAACTCGTACACGCAGCGCGTCCGAGCCCAGTTTGATGCAGACCCTGCTCGAGTCAACGCTAGTCGGATCGCAGCAGAGCTGTCGGTATCGGTAAGCACACTCAAACGGCACCTACACGCCGAGGGCACCACCCTGCGCCGCCTACGACAGCAATTCATGCAGGAGCACGCCATCCTCCGACTTCTCGATCCCGGCGTCGGAATCGGCCAGATTGCTACCGAACTGGGGTACTGCGACGTCGCAAGCTTTTCTCATGCGTTTGCTCGGTGGGTCGGCTGCTCCCCGTCGCAGTTTCGACTTCGACGTGCACGCCCGCCAGCCGCATGAATGCTCGACCAGCCCAATCGGGGCGTCAGCTGATTACACCACAACGAATTTCGCGACTGGTTCATAACGTTTCGATACGGTAACCCGGGCCCGCCCCGTCCGAAGCGCACGGTCGTTACAAGTCAGCCAGCATCGCCTACGCGGCAATTCTCAGCCACACCTCAACGTCTGCCGCCTCGCCGAGGACACCAGCCGGTTCGTTCTAGCCACCGTTATGGCCGCCATGGTGGGGTTCTCGAACAGTCTCGGCGAGGAAGTCGGTCGTTATGGCATCGGAGTCTCACTCGTCTGCCCTTCGGAGGTCAACACCGACTACTTCGAACGGAACGATGCAGACATGGGGTGGTACCCCCGGATGTCGCAGTGGTTTCCGGTTCTGGAGCCCGAAGACGTCGCTCGACGAACTGTCCGGGCGATACGCACCAACCGGCGTGAGGCCATCTTTCCCTGGGAATGGCGCTGGCCACCTGGCTGCACAAGCGATTCCCGAAGATGGGGATCAGTGTTCTCAAAGCGCTCGGCTTGGCTTGTTCCGTCCACGCGTCATCCCGCCGGGGGAGCTGGCGGGCTTGCGAACAAGGCGAGAATGACAGCGTGGATCTGCACGACGGATTCGGCACGCGAACGGATCGCCTCGTGAGCCGCCTCAAGCACGGCACGGAGCACCGGTTGCCCCCCCTGATGCG
>JAJFUQ010000217.1 GCA_021372355.1 Nocardiaceae bacterium
TGTTCCACGGCGTGGACGAGAGAGTGCCCGTCGAGGCACTGAAGTTCGGTACCCGAGTACTGGATCACTTCCTGCGACACTGCTGATTGATAGAGGAAACCATGGCCCACAATCCATATGACCCGCCGATGAAGCAACTGCCGTCGTTCGAGCTCACGTCGACAGATATCTCCGATGGTCAGCCCGTTGCGCACGCACAGGTCGGCAGCCCGGCCGGTGGCGGCGACGTTTCCCCGCAGCTCAGCTGGTCCGGTTTCCCCGCGGAAACGAAGAGTTTCGTCGTGACGTGCTACGACCCGGACGCCCCGACGACATCGGGCTTCTGGCACTGGATCGTCATCAACATCCCCGCGTCGACGACATCGCTGGAATCGGGCGCGGGTGATCTTCCGGCCGAGGCGCTCACCGTCAAAGCCGACACGTCAGCCGCCAAGTACGTCGGCCCGTTCCCGCCTGCAGGTCACGGCCCGCACCGGTACTTCTATGCCGTCCACGCGCTCGACGTCGAGAAGCTCGATCTCAACGAGGACACTCCGCCGGCCGTGGTCGGATTCCACCTGTTCATGCACGCTATCGGGCGGGCGTACATCGTGGGTACGCACGAGGAGAACTAGCTAGGCGGATGCGTCGCTGATGCCGCCCCGTGTTCGGCCCTACCGCCGGGGCGGCGTGCCGTTCTCAGGAGCGAGCCATTCGTGTCCGACAGTGCTCCGAGGAGCGCGACGACCAGGCCCGGGAGGACCACGACGGCAGCTTCCGCGGCGGTTTGGCCAATCGTGAGGGACACGACGCCGAGGACGACGAGCAGTAGCCCGAAGACGACGACGACCGGCTTGCCCCACCGCTCGCCGCGGAAGAGACCGAACGCTCCGGCGATTCCGATGCCTGCGAGGATCACCCGGACAAAACGCGACCCCGTCGTGGTGTCGTTCTCGAGGATGGAAAAGAGAAGGAGAAACCCCAGGAACCCGGAAAGGATTACCGCGCTCCACCGAACGATCTTCATCAGGTCACGTCCTCTCGAGCTGGACAGGTGCTCAATAGAGAGGATTGCCCAACCTCGGCTGGCTCAATCGTCGCGGTGCGGAAGATCTAGGCCGGCACCCGCGCGCTGCCCACCGCTTCGCTGATGTTGGCGAACCCGTGTTCGCGCAGCTTCGCTGTGATCCCGCGATGAATGCGTCGCGTCCAGAACGGACCACCGTAGATCAGGCCGGTATATCCCTCGAGCAGAGAAGCGCCGTTGACGATGCGTTCCCACGCCTGATCAGCGGTTTCGATACCGCCGACGGACACCAGGACGAGCTTGCTGCCGACGCGGTCGTACAGGCGGCCGAGAACCTGCAGTGACCGATCGTGCAGCGGCGCACCCGACAGCCCGCCCGCGCCGATCTCGGCAACCACGGCGGGGTCTGACGTCAGACCATCGCGTCTGATCGTCGTGTTCGTGGCGACGATGCCGGCCAGCCCGAGTTCGACGGCGAGGTCTGCGACGGCGTCGATGTCATCGTCGGAGAGGTCCGGAGCGATCTTCACGAGAACCGGCACGGCGACCACTTCCTGGATCGCCTGCAGAATCGGGCGAAGGCTTTCGACGGCCTGCAGGTCACGGAGCCCGGGGGTGTTCGGCGAGCTCACGTTGACGACGAGGAATTCGCACAGCGGACCGACCAGGGAAGCCGAGGCGCGATAGTCGGCCGCGGCGTCAGCCGGTTCGACGATCTTCGTCTTGCCGATATTCGCGGCGATCGGGATGCGCGTACTCCGACTCCGAAGATTGTTCGCGGCATTGCCGGCGCCGTGGTTGTTGAAGCCCATCCGGTTGACGAGCGCACGGTCGGAGGGCAGGCGGAACAGGCGCGGCTGCGGATTGCCCGGCTGCGCCTGGGCGGTGACGGTGCCGACCTCTGCGAAACCGAATCCGACGGCTTCCCAGGCATCGACGCAGTGCGCGTCCTTATCGAATCCGGCAGCGAGTCCCAGCGGCGCCGGGAACTCCACGCCGAACACGGTGCTGCGCAGTTCCGGAGCATCGACGCGGCAGAACTTCCCGACCATCCAGCGAACGGGGGGAATCTTCGCCATGAGGAACAGCAGAGTCGACACCAGGTGATGGATTCGTTCCGCCGGGACGCGGAACATCAACCGCAGAAGCAGCTGGTACACCCGATCAATCCTCCTGTTCGAGCGCCGGCCGGACCGGCTTCTTCCGTTTCAGCAGCACCTTGCGAGTGCCGTCCGGATACCGCCGGACGCGGGAAATCTCCCAACCGCCGAATTCGGCCTGCAGCGCCAGGCGCAATGTTGCGCTCACTCGCGTGACGTCGGGCGGAAGCCGAAGCGGGAGCAAGTCGTACTCGCCGTCCCGGATCAGCTCGTCGGCGCTCTCGCGCCAACCTTCCGGAAGGCGTGCCAGCACTTCGCTCACACCGGCCTCCTCGCGTCACGCCGGAATGCGTTGAAGCCCTTCGCCCGCCACGAACAACTCGCCGGTTTTGGGGTTGACCGCAATCGCATTCGGCTGCCGAACCGTGGGGTAGCGGTGAACCTCGCGCGCCGTACCGGTCGAGAGGTCATAGCCGACTACCTCATTGGTTTCCGTCAAGGTTACACAGGCGATCTCGTGCATGTCGTCGTAGGTGACGGCATACGGCGCCGAACCGGTGGGGATTCGCTGCCGCATCATGAGCGGGTTCGCGCTGTAGACCGTGAGTTCCCGCGTGCGGGGATCCGTAACGAGAACCCGGCTCCAATGGTCGGTCGCGAGCTGTGCGGCACCCTGGCCCGTGCGCAACGCGAGCCCGTGGGTCTGCTCATCGATGTTGACCTCTATCAGCATCGACTGCCGAACGTCCAGGGCGAGCAGCGAATTATCAACGGCGACAAGCGTATCCACTGAGGCGAAGCCGCCGATTCGAGCGACGACGCGGTCACCGTCGAATACCAGGACGCGGCCGTTCGCCGTCCCGACGGCCACACGCCCGTTGGAAAGCACGGCCGCGGATAGTGCCGGACCGTCGGCCGGATACTTCGCAACCACTTTCTCGGTCGCCAGGTCGTACCGTTCGATCCGATCTCCGGTAGCGACGAAGATCTCACCCGGGTTGGCGGCAAACAGTGCCGTCACGCCGGAGATCGTGGACTTTCCGACGACGACGGTTCCGCCGGCGAGCGTGACGAGCTTGCCGGTCTTGGCGTCGAACACGAGCTTGCTCGCCTGCGTTGCCGTCGGCTCCACGATTCCCGCCGGCGCGACCGCGGTGGCCGGTGACATTGCGGCCGTGGCGGGCGCGACGGTCTGGATCTGCGCGGGCGAGCCGTCCTTGGCGCAACCGCTCGCCAGCGCCGCAGTGACCACCGCGACGACCAAGATCCGCTTCACACGTCCCCCTAGGACCACGACACGCGCTTTTCAGGTAGCAGCTTGACTGCTGTTACGCCACAGTTGGGTAGTGTCCAACTTGCCCACAGCTGCGCCACACAAGGCTACGGTTGTGTGCGTCCAAAGCTGTTCGTCGGGGTGGGGACGGCTGGGAAACCTTCCGGGGGAGTCTGTTGGAGACCACAGGAACACCTGAGTTCGCTGTCGACTACGTGACCGTGGGTCCGTACGCGAACGGTTTCGGCCATTTTGCGGGGAGCCGATCCTTCGCGTTCCGCGTCGTCCGACGCGACCTGATCGTTGAGCTGTACCGTGACGGACTAGCGTCGGCGGTGCCGACTGATGAAGACGTCGTGGCACGCGCACACACGCCGATCACCGACATCGACCTCGACGACGAGCGCAGTCTCGTCGCGACCGTCCGCGATCTCGTGAGTCACGCTGCGCCGGTCGTCGAATCTGCCGACCGTGGGTTTCTCGGACGAATCAGCTCGGTGATCGGCTGACGTGAAACTGCCGCAGAAGGTTTTCACATCGATCGCCGCTGTGGCATTGGCCGCGGGGCTTGCCGCGTGCGGCGGACCGCACGTCACCTACAAGTCAAGCGGTACCTACACGACGAACCCGTCGTACGGAAAACTGCCGGTGCCGACGGCCCAGACGCTCGATGAGCGCTTCCACGCGGCGCTCGACCCGAAGGTGCCCGAGGCTCAGCGGCTCGACCTGATTCAGGACGGAGACCTGTTCAAGGGCGACCTGCCGAGCTTCGAGGACGCGCGAAACAAGAATCCGAACGCGAAATTCACGGTGGTCGATCCGGTTTTCGACAACCACGACGGCACCGTCACCGCCACCTTCCGACTGGACAAAGCCGGAGACGGCCGCCAGATCCACTCGATTCCGGTCCATTTCATCGCCATCGATGGCAAGTGGAAGCTGTCCCGCGCCGACCTGTGCGGAATCCTCACGAGCAACGACTACAAGACCAAGGCATGCGGGTGAAAAACCCGTTCGTCTGGCTCGCCGACACTGTCGTTCGATGGCCGTTCGTGGTCATCGCGCTGCTCGCGTCGGTGGCTCTGTCCTTCGGCCTGTACGGCCACGATCTCGACAGTCGGCTGAGCCAAGAGGGCTGGTTCAACACCGCGAGCGACTCCGTGAAGGGCTCGGTGATCGCCGACAAGACCTTCGGACGCGACACCGACGGCGACATCATCGCGCTGTACACGGCACCGCCCGGGCACACCGTCGACGAGCCGCAGTACCGCGACGCGGCGCAGAACGTTCTCGACAATCTGAAGAAGAAGTACCCCGAACAGATCCTCAAGGTCGACAGCTACTGGGACTACACCTTCTCCGCGCAGTTCTCCGACCCGACGCGGCAACATGCGTTCGCGAGCATCGGCCTCAACGGAGGCGGTGGAACGAAGACGCTCGAGTACTTTCGCGACGTCCGCTCGGGTCTGGATGTGCCAGGCCTGAAGGTGCAGCTCGCCGGCCTCCAACCGGTCGTCGATGCGCTCAACGTCGGTATGCAGGAAGACATCAAGCGCGCGGAGCTCATCGCGATGCCGCTCGTGGCGGTCCTGCTGTTCTTTGTCTTCGGCGGCGCCATCGCGGCGATTCTGCCGGTCATGGTCGGTGTGCTGACCGTCTTCGGCGCCCGCGGAATCATGCGTATCGCGACCCAGTTCACCGAGGTCAATGCCTTCGCGAACGCCGTTGTGACGCTCATCAGCATGGCCCTGGCGATCGACTACGGACTCTTGATGGTCAGCCGATTCCGAGAGGAACTCGCCGAAGGCGCAACACCAGCGGTGGCTGTCCAGCGTGCCGTGCGCGGTGCCGGCCGAACGATTCTGTTCTCGTCGTCGATCATCGCGGTCTGCATGGCGGGCCTGTTCATCTATCCGATGGGCGTCGCACGGTCGATGCCATACGGCACGATCAGCACCGTTGTTCTGGCTGCGGTGTTCTCCGTGACGGTTCTTCCGGCCGTGCTGTACCTGCTCGGGCACCGGATCGATGCGCTGAGCATCAAGAAGTTCTCCCGGACCCGGACGGCCGCCCAGATCGATGCCGGTATCTGGTCGCGCATGGCGGTGTTCGCGATGAAGCGGCCGAAACTGATGACTGTTGGCCTCTCGGCGTTCCTGATCCTGCTGGCCACGCCGTTCAGCCACGTCACGTTCGGTGGAATCGGTGTGCAGTACCTGTCCGAGGGCAGTCCGACGCGCGTCGCGCAGGAAGACTTCGACCGGATCTTCCCGGACTTCCGAACTGAGCCGGTGAAGCTCGTCGTCGTCGGCGCCAGTAACGAGCAGCTCAGCGAGATCCGCGCCGAGGCCAACGCCGTCGGCGGCCTCGCCGGGGGATTCGAGGCGACCGAACCGACGAAGGACGGCGTGAACGTCCTGTCTGCCGGGCTCGTCGAGCGGGATGCCGCGGACTACGTCATAAACGGACTGCGGGAGATTGCCGCGCCGCCCGGCGTGACGATTTATGTGGCCGGCGTGCCGACGCTCGAACGCGACGCGATCAACGGACTCATCGACCGCCTGCCATACCTCCTCGGCATCATGGTGCTCGCGTCATTCGCGCTCATGATGGTGGCCTTCGGCTCGGTGTGGCTGGCGTTGCGCGCGATCATCATGAGCGGATTGAGCCTGGGTTCGGCGCTCGGTGTGCTGGCGTGGATCTTCCACGACGGCCATCTGTCGGGGCTCATCGGATTCACGCCTGGACCCTTGATGTTCCCCGTCGTCGTGATGATCGTGACGTGCGTGTTCGGTCTCTCGACGGACTACGAGCTGTTCCTGATGTCCCGGATGGTCGAAGCGCATGATTCCGGCGCGGACACTCGGGAAGCGATTCGGTACGGAACCGCGCATACCGGCGGGGTCATCGCGGCTGCGGCGGCGATCCTTATCGTCGTCACCGGCGCGTTCGCGTTCAGCGATCTCGTCATCATGAAATGCATCGCGTATGGACTCATCGCGGCACTGGTACTCGATGCGACGATCATCCGAATGCTGCTGGTCCCGGCGCTCATGATGGTCGTCGGTGACCGTACCTGGGGTAAGCGGCCGCTACCGGCTCACGTCGTCGAGGGCCGCGGCAATGGCGTTGGGCAGGTCAAGGGATTCGGCGGCGAGAGCGCCAGTGAGCTGGGCGGCATCCCGCGCCCCGACGATCGCGCTGGTGACACCGCTGTGGTCGCGGGCCCAGGCCAGAGCAACCGCTAGCGGCGAGGTCGCGAGACCGTCAGCTGCGGTCAGCACGGCATCGACGACGCGATTGGTGCGTTCGTCGATGAGATCGATGTTCATGGCGGGGTCGACCGCGGCGCGGGCATCCGCGGGAACGCCGGAGATGTACTTGCCGGTCAGCACTCCGCCGGCCAGCGGCATCGATGCGAAGAAACCCAATCCGAGGAACTCGGCGGCGGGCAGCAGATCTGTCTCCGCGCTGCGGTCGAGCAGCGAAAACGGCTGCTGCGTGGCGGCCACTCCGCGCGAGCGGGCTTGGACCGTCGCCAGCTGCCAGCTGCGGTGGTCGCGCAGGGCGGCGTAGCGAACGCGTCCCGACGTGATCGCATAGTCGAGCGTCTGGGCGAGTTCGTCGACCGGAGTGTGCGGATCCCAGCCCGCCACCTGCCAGATGTCGAGGTAGTCGGTGCCGAGGGTCTCGAGCGTGTGATCGAGCTCGAGGAGCAGCGCCCGCCGGGACGAGTCCGGGTCGGTGTCGGTGAAGTCGCCCGAGCACGCACTGAGGACGAGCGATTCGCGCGGAACGACGTCGTCGAGCAGCGTCGCGAGGATCATCTGTGCTCGTCCCCGCGCAAAAAGCGGAGAGGTGTCGACGAGATTGCCGCCGGCTTCGGTGAAGGCCGTCAACTGCGCGGAGGCTTCATCGGGGGAGGTTTCGCGGCCCCACGTCTGCGTGCCGAGGCCCAATCGGGAGACGCGAAGTCCGCTTCGTCCCAGTCGTCGCTGCTTCATCGTGCCTCGACCTTCACGATGCCCACAGTAGTAGCGTGTGGCGACCTTGAACGGTGCCGCGCCGGTACAGTCATCCGGGTGCAGATGAGTTGGCTTGAAGCGGTTGTACTGGCTGTCGTGCAGGGTCTGACCGAATTCTTACCGGTGTCCTCTTCGGCGCATTTGCGCATTGTGTCGGCGGTTTTCTGGGATAACGACGCCGGTGCTTCGTTCACCGCGGTGACCCAACTCGGCACCGAGACCGCGGTCTTGGTCTACTTCGCCAAGGACATATTCCGGATCATCGCGTCGTGGTGCAAAGGGCTGGTGAATCCCGCCGAACGGAACCTCGATTACCGCATCGGCTGGTCCGTCATCATCGCCACGATCCCGATCGGTGTGCTCGGCCTTCTGCTGTCCGATGTCATTGAATCGACGTTCCGGAATCTGTGGATCACGGGCACGACGTTGATCGTTTTCGCGCTCGTCATCGCCCTCGCCGAGAAGGTCGCGACGCAGGCTCGCCCGATTGAACAGTTCACGATGCGCGACGGCATCGTCATGGGTCTGGCGCAGTGTCTGGCACTGATCCCGGGAGTCTCCCGTTCCGGTGCGACCTCGAGTGCCGGTCTGTTCATCGGTCTGACCCGTGAAACCGCGGTTCGGTTCTCGTTCCTGCTCGCGATTCCCGCGGTGACGGCGTCGGGTCTGTACCAGTTGGCCAAGGTGATCAAGGGCGATCCCGAGGGCAAGACCGGGCAGGTTCTCGCCCATGCGACCGGGCCGCAGCTTGCGGTCGCGACGCTCATCGCGTTCGTCCTCGGCTATGCGGTCATCGCGTGGTTGTTGAAGTTCGTCATCGACCACTCCCTCAACTGGTTCGTGGGTTACCGTATCGCGCTTGGCCTCGGCGTTTTCGTCCTGCTCGGCGCGGGAGTGGTTCAGGCAGCGTGACGCCGCGCAAGGAGGACGAAGTGAGCATCGCAGCGAGGTACGAGCGAGGAGCAGAGCCTCGGACGGTGCGCGCATGACAGTCGTTCTACTGCGCCACGGCGAGTCCACGGCGAACGTGGGCGCGATCCTTGCTGGACGCAGCCCGGGAGTCGGTCTCACCGAGAAAGGCCAGACTCAGGCAGAGGCAGTGGCTGAGCGGCTGATGAAGGTCTCTGCGCTCGTACGGTCGCCGATGCTGCGCTGCGAATTGACGCTGGCTCCGCTCGCGGCGCGAACAGGTCTCACCCCGGTCGTCGAGGATGCCCTTTCCGAAGTCGACTACGGCGACTGGACCGGCCGCCCGTTGAACGAACTCGTGCAGGAGCCGCTGTGGAAGGTGATCCAGCGGCATCCGTCGGGTGCGGTCTTCCCGAATGGGGAATCGCTGCAATCGATGCAGCGGCGGGCCGTCGACGCGGTCAAACGGCTCGACCAGGAATTCGGTCGAGACACGGTGTGGGTCGCCTGCACGCATGCCGACGTCATCAAGTCGATCCTTGCGGATGCGCTCGGCTTGCACTTCGACGGGTACCAGCTTCTGCACGTCTCGCCGGCCTCGATCAGCGTCATCCGATATTCCGAAGTCGGCCCACTTGTGTTGCGGATGAACGACGCCGGTGCTGATCTTGGGTTCGGCAGCGATAATGGAACCGTTCGGCCTGGTGGATAGAACCGATAGGGAGGTGTGAAAGCTTGTCGCGATCGATTCACATTTTCCGCAACCCGGAAAGATTCATCGCTGGCACCGTGGGGGAGCCCGGAGACCGGATTTTCTACCTTCAGGCAATCCAACAGGCCCGAGTTGTCTCCGTTGTCTTGGAGAAGGCGCAGGTCAAGATCCTCGCCGACCGTATGGGTCTGTTGCTCGAAGAAGTCCGCCGCCGCTTTGGCGCCGAAGTCCCGGACGCCGAGGTCGAAGTCGGAGACCTGAATCCGCTCGTCACGCCGATCGACGCCGAATTCCGCGTGGGCACGATGGGGCTGGGTTGGGATGCCGAATCGGGCTCGGTGGTCGTCGAACTGCTCGAGCTCACGGAGGGCGAGCTCGATGAATCCGTCGTCCTGGACGACACCGACGAGGGGCCCGACGCGGTTCGCGTGTTCCTGACTCCGATCCAGGCTCGTCAGTTTGCCGCGCGCTCGTCACGGGTCGTCTCGGCGGGTCGCCCGCCGTGTCCGTTGTGCGGTGAGCCGCTCAGCCCGCAAGGCCATATGTGCGTGCGCCTCAACGGATACCGTCGCGGCCAGTTCGAGGTTCGTGTCGAACCCGACGAAGACGACGACTCCGACGACGAGTGATCTGCTGATGACCCAAGTGCTCGTCGCCGGCGAGCTCATCGTTCTGGGCCAGGTCCGGACTGCCAGCAACGTGACGCTGGTGTGCGAGGCCGTGCTTGGCGATGAGCGAATGCGGTGCGTTTACAAGCCGATTCAGGGTGAGCAGCCGCTGTGGGACTTCCCGGACGGAACGCTCGCGGCGCGCGAGGTCGCGTCGTATCTCATCTCCGAGGCACTCGGCTGGAATGCGATTCCCGAGACGGTTCTCCGTGACGGGCCGTATGGGGAGGGAATGGTGCAGCGGTGGGTCACCTCAGCTGGACCTGAATTGGTCGACCTCACTCCGGTCGACGCGGTGCCCGAGGGCTACCGCGAGGTCCTGCGCGGCGAGGACACCGCCGGTAATCCGGTGTCCCTCAGTCACGCGGACGATCCGCGACTGTTTCGCCTGGCGGTCCTCGACATCGTCCTCAACAACGCCGACCGCAAGGGCGGACACGCTCTGAACGGCGAGGACGGCTACGTCTACGGCGTCGACCACGGGATCTGCCTGCATCGGGAGCCGAAGCTGCGCACGGTGCTGTGGGGTTGGGCCGGCGAGCAGATTCCCGTCGAATTGGTCGACGATCTGCGCCGCTTCATCAGTTCACCGCTCGAGTTGGGGGACTACCTCACCGACGCCGAGATCAGTGCACTGCGGCAGCGCACGAAGCGATTGATCGATTCGCCGGTGCTGCCGTGGCCAGGGAACCGCCGGCCGATTCCCTGGCCACCCTTCTGACTACGGAAGTTCCGGAGCCTGGCTGTCCTTGGCGTCGGTGAGGCCGTACTCGAACGACGTGGTCACCGAGACGTTGTCGTTGACCTCAGTGGTGTGCGAGCCGTACAGGCTCGAGCTGCCGTCGTTCGATGCCGTGACGCCCACCGTGGTGTTCTCGTCCGGGTAGATCTCGCCGTAGACGGTGGTCTCACCGGTGGTGAGGTTCGCTTCGCCGCCGACGCTGTACTGGTCGGTCGTGTAGCTGGCGTTGACCGTGGTCTCGCCGGTCTTGAGGTCGTACTCGCCGCCGAACGCAACGGTGCCGTCGTCGTAGCCGGCGTAGACGGCTGCGCCGCCATCGCTGTCGGCGGTG
>JAJFUQ010000220.1 GCA_021372355.1 Nocardiaceae bacterium
TGTTCCACCGTGGCCGTTGTCGTTTGGCGCGTGCTGGTGTGTGGTCGATGCCGCGTAACGTTGACCTGCCGGGCCTGGGGCCGTCGCTGCCCACCGCGACCAGCGCGGGCAATTCCGACGTTCTCGTTGCGGCCAAGCCCCCGTCACTCGCACCACTGCTGCCGTCGCCTGACGACAGCGAGTTGCAGAAGATCGTGAAGAAGGCCGCGCTATGGTCAGCGGCTCTTGGAGTAGCCGTCAAGATTGCACCTTTAGCTCCCAAAACCGTGAGCACCATCACTCACTTGGTAACTGGCTTTGACATCGTGCCGGGTAAGGGCGTGGTGGCAAAGCCGGGTGTCTTCCTCTGGCTTGCGCCGCCACCAATCGGCATCGTCCCTGCGCGATGGTACGGGATGCCTCCCGAAGCTGATGACCTGTGGTTCTGGGTTCGTGGCGTGACGAGTCGCGGCGAAGCAGAAAAGAACCGACAGCAGATCCGCGACCGCATGGCGCGTGAGACCGAAGCGGACCTCGCACAGTACCTCTCCGTGTTGCCCGGCCGCACCGATGCGGCACTGCTCAACGACCTCGACCAACTGAACAAGGCCGACGCCTACACGCCCGCGCTGCAGCAGCGGCGGAAGGCGGCAGCGGAAGAAGCTCTCCGGCGCGGCCTCATCACTCAGGCCCCGGCCGTCGAGCGCTCGCCGATCAGCGCGGCCGCTGACCTCGCAGCGGCTTCGCCGTCCGGTCAAGTGGCCCCCGCTCGCGCCGGCGGTGTGACCGGGATCAAAGACCCGGTGTTGGCCTCGTCGCTCGGTTTGATCGTGGCGACCATCACCGGCATCGACCAGTTCTTCGCCGCGAACCCACCGGACCCATAGGAGGCGCACCATGCCTGCGGGTTTGTTGCCTGACGAGGGCATTGCGGCGCAGCTGGAGTACATCCTGAAGGCCTCGATCAGTGGCGTGCTGCCGTGGCAATTGATGCTGTTCGTGAACGACATCGTGCCCACACACGCGACCGTGTTGGCCGACCTGGTGGAGGCCACGTTTCAGGGCTACGCGCGGGTGAACCTCACGCGCTCCGAGTGGACCACACCGACGGTACACGACGGGTGCGCGCACTCGACCTGGGGCAGCACCGTGGTGACGTGGTACGTGAACGGCGGGCCGACGGAGACCATCTACGGCTACGCCTACGTTGACGCGAGCATGGGCGTGATCCGCCTCGTGCAGCGGCTGGACGCCGGCGACATCCGGCCCGTCGAGATCGGCGGCAAAGTGACCATGCTCCCTGAGTACTCACTCACGAGCGCGGAGTGTCCCTGACGAATCGTGTGGCGCAACTGCGACACACAATCACCCCTGTGGAGTTTGCACCGTGGCCGACACCAGTTCCCTTTCCATGACCGGCGCGTACATCGAGGCGGCGGCGGGTAAGACCCGCTTGGCGAACTCGGTGCTCAGGCTGTTCAAGGCGGGCTTCACCCCGTCCCCCACTACCCCGCTCTCCGCGTTCGTCGAGCAGGAGTGCGACTTCGACGGGTACGCCGCGAAGACGATTGCCGCATGGGGCGACCCGGTGTTGGCCGGGCAGGGGTACGCCATCTACGCGCCGACGCAAACGTTCTTGTGGGCGCACGTGGCCGACGACGTGGGCAATCAAGTGGGCGGCGCGTTCCTCGTGACCAGCGGCGGCGACCTCTACAGCTACACCGTGTTTGACCCGACGCGCCCGGCGCAGGGGCCGTACCAAGCCATCATCACCACGCCCACGCAGGTGTACCTCGCTGGCTGATGCCAGCACCCCGAATCACAACCCGCCCTATTGCGGTTGTGCCCTCTTACTCCTCACGGTGCCTCACATGATTTACCGCATCACGTTCGGCTTCTCTGGCAAGGGTGTCGGGTGGGCCGAAACCCACGCGTGCCAAAGCGACTTCGATAACCCCGTCGCGCTGCTCACCACGATGGACGACATCGCGACCAAACGCGCGCTCATGCTCGGTCGGGAGTTCGGCATCGTGGGCGTTCGCATCGCGCGCTACTGCACCGATGCCGGCGTGCGCCAACGGGGCGTGTACCTCTCGAAGAAGAACTATGCCAACCCCCAGCAGACCCAAGCCTACGCGGCTGAGCCGTCCGACGTGGCGTTGTTGGTGAAGGCCTCGGCCGATCAGGTGAACGCCCCGCCCCAGTTCCGCGCCAACACGGCCACGAGCTTCTTGGGTGCGCCGTGCGACGTGGCCGTGACCAACGCCGGCGACGTGGACCCCGGCAAGGCCGGACTGGGGGCCGCGTTCGCTCAGTGGCAATCGGCCATGATCGCGGCCCGCATGGGCTGGCTGGTCAGCGAGACCATTCACGACGCACCCATCAGCACCGTCAGCCAGAACGACAGCGGCACGGTCAACATCCAGTTCCAAAACAACATCGTCGGCCCGCTCGTTCAGGGCGCGTGGTACAAGGGCCGGGTGCGCGCGGTGAACTCCGGCAACTCGCCGCTCAACGGCGAGATCGTGTGTCAGGTCACGGCCGCGAACACCATCACCACGCGCGAGGTGATCGGCATAGCCCTGGCGCAACAGGGCGGTTGGTGTCGGTTCTACAAGCAGGTCATGCCCTTCGTGCGGTATGGCTCACTCGCTTTGGACGACACGGTTGGGAATCACAAGCGTGGCCGCCCTTTCGGTTCCAAACCTGGGCGGGCACGACGCCGCATCAGGGGCTAGTCCGGTTCAACCCGTGCGGGTTCATCGTTGATTGGTCGCGCAGGGCGTACCGCACCTCGTGCCGGTTCCTGCGCGACAACCCGTTGGTCGGTGGCATCGGGTGGATGGACGCACAGCCCGACGCGCAGACGCTCCCGTTCGAGTCGGCAATCCTTTGTCTCGACAACGAACCCGATGCGTGGCTACCCTACCCTGTTGGCGAAGTCGTCGGCGCGCCGCGACCGTTCACCGGTCGCGTTGCTCCCCCCGGATCGGGGCGCGGCCACATTTGTGGGACGCCAGAGGACTTCGCACAGGGGGGCCTGTATGAACCGCTGGAAGCGCCTGTGGCTTATAGTGCGTCAGGATTACCTGCCTGTTGTGGGCCTGCTTTTGTTAGTCGCGCTGTGGCTGGTGGTTCGGCTCACTCTCAACTGGTTGTTCGGCCAAGTCTGAACCTCTACGGAGGCGGTGGCGCGAGCGCGCGAAGCTCGTTCATCAACCAGTGGGCAGCGGACCCGACCGCCGGCGGTGGTGAAGGCGGCGGCGCGAGCGGTGACGTGTGGCTTGGGCCTGACGCTGCTCGTGGTGGCGGTGAAGGTGGCGGCGCGAGCGGAGACCTGCACACCACGACCGACGCCACGGCCGGCGGCGGTGAAGGTGGCGGCAGCGCTGGTGACGTGTACACGCCGGGCACGGTGACGCCGGGCACCTCGTGTGCGACGGCCGGCACGGTGGCGGTGGGCACCACGTATGGCGCTACTGTGACCTTCCCCGGTAATCAGTGGTGGGTGTTGCCCGCGTACACGGCGGGCCTCGTGTATCGAGTCGTGACCACGGGAATCGGCGGCATGATGGGCGCGAGCATCGCGCTGTACAAGGGCGGCTGTTCGGGCTTGGTGAACATCATTCCCGACCACAGCATTACCAACTGTCGGGACTTCGTGGCACCGGACAACGGGCCGCTGCACTTGATGTTCGCCGCGCCCATCGGCCCCGGTGTCGCGTACACGTTCAAGATCGAACAGGCTCTCTGTTGAACCTCACTGGGCACCGGCCATGAACATGGTGATTCCGAACGAGGGCAAGACGCTGGCCCTCGATCGCTGGCTTGATCCCGACGGCAACCCCGGCGAAGACTGGATCGTTCGGCTGTACTCGAACAACTACACACCGGTGGATAGCTCGACGCTCGCGAGCTTCACCGAAGCCACCTTCACCGGCTACAGCGCGGTGCTGGTGGAGATGAACGATTGGGGTGCAGCGAGCATCACCACCAACGTGGCGTACAGCACGAGCAGCGTCACGCCGTCGTACACCTGCACCGGCGGCGGCGGGCAGACCGTCTACGGCTGGTACGCCGAAGGAGCGACCAGCGGGAAGGTGCTGGCCGCGCAGCGGTTCGACACCGCGCGCTCGATGACGCCCGGTTCCGTTGAAGAGTTGGACCCGTTCCGCGTCGCCTTCAAGACCTTCACTTGATCCGAGTTTCAAGGAGGCCTTCACGATGTCCGTGGAAGCCATCATCTACGTGGAGATCGACCCCATGCCATCCATTCCCAGCGCTGTGGGCACCGGCCCCAGCATTCCCGTTGTGG